>JAFGIW010000001.1 GCA_016929415.1 Chitinispirillaceae bacterium
GGGCAGGTGCTGACGGTTGACGGCGGACTTGTGATGTAGTCGGGAGAATTATCATTTTTACATTACGATAAAATGTTCAGACTTTTTGAAAGGAGCCCATTGTGAGTGAATTGGAAAGTAAAGTTAAAAAAATTATCGCGGAAAAATTAGCGGTAAGCGAAGAGAAAATTAATCCGCAGGCATCCTTCGTTGATGACCTTGGCGCTGATTCGCTCGATCAGGTTGAACTGATTATGGCTTTTGAAGATGCTTTTGATGTTGAAATTCCCGATGAAGATGCTGAAAAGCTTAAATCAGTCAAAGATGCCATCGAGTATCTTCAGGGTAAAATCTGACAATCCAGCATTTAGAAAAAATAACCCCGCCTTTTAACCTTGAGCTAGGGGCTTGAATCGATTACGGATGAAACAGGTGCACTCCAACCTCATCAGGTACAAGGATCAATTAGAGATGTCACGAAGAGTTGTCATAACCGGGATGGGGGTTGTCTCCCCGGTGGGAAACAGTGTTGACACATTATGGAAAGCACTCTGTGCCGGTCAATCGGGTATCGATCGCATCACCGCCTTTGATACTGCTGATTATCCCAGCAAAATCGCCGGAGAGGTCCGGAATATTGATTTCGGTCTTTTTGTCGACGCAAAAGAGGTGCGACGAACCGATCGTGCTATTTTATTAGGCATGGCTGCAGCCTACGAGGCGGTGAAGCAGTCGGGTATCGATAACGCTTCGACAGATCTTGACCAAGTTGGAACCATCGTCGGATCGGGTATCGGCGGATTATCGACACTTGAAACCGAACATACCAAACTGATCGAACGGGGGCCTTCGCGTGTCTCTCCTTTTCTCATCCCGATGATGATTCCGGATATGACGGCCGGCCGGATATCGATGCAGTATGGTTTCAAAGGACCCAACTATGCGGTAGTAAGCGCCTGCGCCTCCGGTGCGCATGCGATCGGTGATGCATTCATGCTTATCAAGTGCGGCATGGCTGATGCGATTGTTGCCGGCGGGACCGAAGCGGTGATTACACCAACCTCGTTCGCCGGATTCTGCTCAATGAAAGCGCTCTCCACACGGAACGATCAACCGCAAAAGGCAAGCTCACCCTTTGATGTGAAACGTGACGGTTTTGTCATGGGAGAGGGTGCGGGCATCATTGTAATGGAGAGCCTCGAACATGCCCTCGGCCGCAACGCAACAATTTATGGAGAGCTGCTGGGTTACGGCGCTTCCGGTGATGCGCACCATCTTTCAGCACCGGCCCCTGAAGGAGCGGGTGCTCAGATAGCCATGAGAATGGCGCTTGCAAGTGCCGGTTTGAAGCCGTCCGCTATCG
The DNA here is from genome assembly GCA_016929415.1 of Chitinispirillaceae bacterium. Classification (GTDB taxonomy): domain Bacteria; phylum Fibrobacterota; class Chitinivibrionia; order Chitinivibrionales; family Chitinispirillaceae; genus JAFGNB01. The sequence continues at coordinate 1,343 of JAFGIW010000001.1, forward strand.
ACTATATCAATGCACATGGAACCTCCACTGAACTCAACGATAAATTCGAAACATATGCAATCCGGAAGGTTTTCGGTGAGACCGCGTCAAAAGTGGCGATCAGTTCGACAAAATCGATGACCGGCCACCTTCTCGGAGCCTCCGGCGCGATTGAATGTATCGCTTCGGTAATGGCAATTCGTGACGGTTGTGTTCCTCCGACCATTAACTATGAGGATCCGGATCCGGAATGCGATCTGGAATACACGCCGAATGCGTCCAGGAAAAAGAATATCTATTACGTCATGAGTAACTCATTCGGGTTTGGGGGGCATAATGCGTGTCTCATTCTTGGCAAATACGAAACCCCTCAAGCTGCCGGCTGACCTCATCCGGCTGTTTTTTGGACCGTGGAATAAGACGCGGCGGAATCCGGAAGCGGGTGAACAATTACAAAAGATCATCGTGTACCGGTTCCGGTCAATCGACCTGCTCAACCAGGCGCTCACCCATAAATCGGCGATCGTTCCCGAAGACACGAAAGGGCTGCTGTCGAACGAACGACTGGAATTTCTCGGTGACGCGGTACTTAATTGTCTGGTAACCGAATACCTTTATAGGCGTCATCCCGAGAAAAGTGAAGGCCAACTTTCAAAAATAAAGTCGCTAGTCGTCAGCAGAAAAATCCTCGGCGAGGTCGCCCAACGTATCGAACTGGGGCGGTATCTGATTTTCGGTATCTCGGAAGAGAAGTCCGGCGGGAGAAACCGCCTCTCCACGATGTCGAACGCGTTCGAGGCGTTGGTGGGCGCCGTCTATCTCGACGGCGGATTGCAGGAGGTAAAGAACCTGCTGAAACGGTTCCTTTTTGAGAGGATCCCCGAATTTCTGCAGGATGAACGGCATATCAATTACAAAAGCAAAATACTGGAACTTTCACAGCATGACGGCTTCGGCATCCCGCGTTACGTTACCCTCGAAGCGAGCGGCCCCGACCATGCCAAAGAGTTCACGGTCCAAATCGAGATCGCGGGTGTTGTCCTCGGTAAAGGGTGCGGGTCGAATAAAAAAATCGCCCAGCAGCATGCTGCACAGCAGGCGGTTGAACACTATAGCAGGGAACTGATAGAATCCCGTTGTAAAGGAGTGGCATACGATGAACTGGTTTCTCACTGAAGAACAGCATATGATCATCGAAACGGCGCGGGAAATCGCGCAGAAGAAAATTCTGCCGGTGCGTGAGAAGTACGATCATGACGGTATTTTTCCATGGGATGTGGTCGAGGCCATGGCCGCCGCCGATTTGTGCGGTTTGTACATCCCGGAATCATACGGCGGGTTCGGCGGAGGGGTGTTCGAACTCTGTCTGGCGGTCGAGGAACTCTCCAAAATATGCGGCGGCATCTCGCTTGCCATGGCGGCAACCGCGCTCGCTACCTTCCCTCTGCTGCTCTTCGGCAGCGATGAACAGAAACGGCACTATCTGCCGGGGATCGCCGCGGGAAAAACCATCGCCGCTTTCGGCCTGACCGAAGCTAACGCCGGATCCGACGCGCTCGGCATGAAAACGACGGCGGTTGCCGACGGCGACTTCTGGGTGCTCAACGGTACCAAGCAGTGGATAACTAACGGAGAAAATGCCCATGTGTATACGGTATTCGCGAAGACCAATCCAACCAAAGGCGCACGCGGCATAAGCGCTTTTATCGTCGATAAAGGAACCCCCGGTTTTTCATTTGGAAAGCATGAAGACAAGATGGGCATCCGCGCTTCCAGCACCACGGAACTGGTGTTCCAGGATTGCCGCATCCCGCGGTCGGGCGCACTCGGCAGGGAGGGGATGGGCTCCATCATCGCGATCAACACGCTCAACTACTCTCGACCGGGGGTCGGCGCGCAGGCCCTCGGGATTGCCGCAGGAGCACTCGAGGATGCCATCGCCTATTCGCGCCAACGCGTGCAGTTCGGCGAACCGATCAGCGCTTTCCAGGCAATCCAGCATATGCTGGCCGATATGGCAACCGAGGTCGAGGCGGCCCGGGCATTGCTCTATGCGACCGCAAAAACCATCGATGCCGGTGAAAAACGATTCGCGAAAGAGTCGGCAATGTCGAAATTGAAATGTTCCGATGTGGCTATGAAGGTGACGGTAGATGCGCTTCAGGTCATGGGCGGCTATGGATATATGCATGATTATCCGATGGAAAAACGGATGCGCGACGCAAAAATAACCCAGATCTACGAAGGCACCAACCAGATCCAGCGCAACGAAATCGCGCTGCAGCTTATAAAGGGCGCCGCCGCGGCGTGAAGTAATGGCCGCTAAAATACCCGCGCGATGAAACCGAATTCTACATGTGCACACAACACTGTTCCGTTCTCCCCCGTCGGCGGCGCATTACGAAGCGCAAGCGCAATTTCGGCGAAGCCGACGTGCCGCAAAGCATCGCGGTGCGGGGTGAAGGGGTGATCGTATGTTCAGCACGATGGAGCAGGAGTGAAAAAGCGAAAAATCGAGATAGCGCCGTCGATCCTCGCCGCCGACTTCCGGCGGCTCGAACGGGAAGTTAAGGCCGTGCAGGACGGCGGGGCTGACCGGATTCATTGCGACATCATGGACGGCGTCTTCGTGACGAACATCAGCTTCGGACCGATGGTCGTGGCGGCGGTGAAAAAGTGCGTGACCATTCCGCTCGATGTTCATCTGATGATCGCCGCCCCGCAGAAGTATATTGCCCGATTCTGTGATGCGGGGGCCGATAATCTGACGGTCCACGCCGATGCCGTCGACGACCTTCCCGGCACCTTCGATGCCATCCGCGCACTGGGGGTAAGGGCGGGGGTGACGGTCAATCCCGACAAACCGGTCAGCCTGTTCCAGCGGTATCTTGACAAAGTTGACCTCGTGCTTATCATGTCGGTCTACGCCGGGTTCGGGGGGCAGAAGTTCATGCCGGAGGTGCTGGAGAAGGTTCGCTCGCTTGTAACGGAGCGCAGGCGCAGCGGCCTCGATTTCGCCATTGAGATCGACGGCGGGATCACTGCCGAAACGGCGGCCGCCAGTATCAACAGCGGGGTCGACGTGCTGGTGTCGGGAAGCTACATCTTCGGAAGCGCCGATTACCATGCGGCGATCGAACGGCTCCGCGGGGCGGAACAAGGGAGGGCACAATGACCTGCCGGCAATCGATTGGGCGCCGACTCCTGCCGGTCGCCGTCGCGGCGACCGGTCTGCACCTGATCGCCTGCATCGGTCCGATCAATGACGATCACCATTACAGCGAGATGGAGAGCGTCTGGCAGTATCTCAAGGTTTACAGCATCTATCAGGAACGTGTTCCGGACGATCCGTTTAAGTATTCGACCCCGATGGAATTGATGGCGGCAATAGGGGACACGCTCTACGGGGACACGTATACCTGCTACGGGACGCATTCATTTTTCGACAATGAGTCGGCAGAACCGACATATGGTAGCACAAGTCAACTATCCGCAACGCTTCCCGTCCTTGCCGCCCTCGATACGCTGACCGATTCGACGGTCCGTATCACGATCAGTTCATTCGATTTCGGCATTACCTACGATGAATTAATCGATCTGCTTCCCGGGGTACAACCGTTTCCTATCGTCATCGTCGATCTCCGCGGCAACGGCGGAGGGAACATCGAGGAATCGCAGCTGGTGATCGACGCGTTTATTCCATCCGGTCAATCGTATATCATGGCGCGGGAACGTGAATACGACCCCGACACGCGGGACACTTCGACGCTGGATCATTACTGGAAAACCAAAGACCTTGCCCGGCTCGAACTCAAAGGAAAACGGATCGCCGTTCTCATGGACCACTATTCGGCGAGCGCCTCGGAAATACTGATCGCCGCGCTTAAAGACTGCGCGGGCGCGACGCTTGTCGGGAGCCGGACGTATGGAAAAGCGATCGGGCAGATCGAGTTACACCGCCGGGAGCGTCCGGGACTGAAGATCACGTTCCTCCAGATGCGGGGGGTGAGCGGCCGGATCGGTGACTATCACCACCGGGGCATCGAACCGGATATCCCGGCAACCGGTGATGATTCTCTCGTTAGACTCAAGGCTGTTCAAGTTCACGAGCCCACAGTCACCTGGCTGCGACCTCTACGCAAGCGGATAATAACCCCCACGCCGGTTGCCGGGTACCGGGTGGTGTGGGAGTAGGTTGCGCGATGCTCTCCCATATCGTTTCACCGCATCCAATTCCATCTGGCAGTCTTCCTTGTCCCTGACCCTCACCGTCGAAAAGCTCGTCCACGGCGGCCTCGGGCTCGCCAGGACCCCCGAGGGCGTCATGCTGGTGCCGGGGGTGCTGCCGGGCGAGCATGTTACCGCCCTTCCCTGCGGCAGACGGCATGGAATTGCCGTCGCGCAGGTGCGCGACATCATCGAACAATCGCCCGACCGCCGCGTCCCGCCCTGCCCCCATTTCGGACACTGCGGGGGATGCGACTGGCTGTTCATCGATTACCCCCGGCAGATTTCGCTGAAAAGGGAGATTTTCCTCGAGTCCATGCAACGCATCGGTAAATTGCGGGACATTCCCGCACCGGACGTCATCGCTTCGCCTGAGTTCGGCTACCGCCGCAGGGTACAGCTGAAAATCGATGACGCGAAAGCGGTCGGTTTTTTCAAACGGGAATCGAATGAGGTGGTTGCCGTCGGCCGCTGCCCCCTGCTCGCCGAACGGCTCAATGCCCTCATGGCGCACGTGAATGAAACACCGGCAGCGCTCCCCAAAGGCCTGTACAATCTCCGGGTGATCGACGGAGACACGGATATCGCTTCACATCCGGTACTACCCGGGATCACCCGGGCAACCACGGCCATCACCTGCGGAAGCCGTTCATTCGAGGTCGGCGGGGCCGATTTTTTTCAGGGCAACCGTTTCCTGCTCGAACCGATGGCCGTATGGGCGGCCTCGCACTGCGGCCATGGGGGAACCATGGCCGACCTGTATGGGGGAACCGGGTTTTTCTCGTTGATGCTGGCCGGTTCGTTTGAAAAAGTAGTGCTCATCGAATCAGACCCGGAGATGGTGCGCCGGGCGAAGGGCAATTGTATGCGCAACGCCGTCGGCAACATCAGCGCCTTTGCCGCCGAGGTCGAGTCAATGGAAGATCGCCTTCCCCCGCAACTCGACGTTCTGATCGCCGACCCTCCCCGTCCAGGGCTGTCCCCAAAGGCGCGTGAAGCTATCGCGCGATGCGCACCGGGATCAATAATTTATGTCTCCTGCAACTGCGCGACACAGGCCCGTGACTGCGGTTTTCTGGTAAAAAAGGCAGGTTATTCCATCACTGCCGCCGCCCTGATCGATTGTTACCCCAATACACATCATACCGAGAGCATCGTACTGCTGAAAAAAGAGGGTGCTGCTCCCAGTCGCTCCTGATGCATTTTTTTTTGCAGGGGGCGAAGAATTATTTTCAGCTACATGAAGGACCTCGCGATACTCATGCCGCAACGGATCGGGGACTTCGTTCTCGCCCTGTCGGTTATTTCACGCAAGGTCGCGCCAACGGGCGGATCAATAACCCTGATCGTTCCGCAGCACCTCATCCCGCTCTGTACGCTCCTTTCAACGATCCCCTATTTTCCCTATCGCCGCGGCAGCCGCTCCGAACTGCTTCAGTCAATAGCCGGAGTAAAACGGCAGGATTTCGACAAGTTGTACATACTCACCCAATCTCTTTCGACCGCATGGTTCGGCCTTCGTACCGGCATACCGTTGCGTCGCGGGATGAGTGGAGGGCTTGTCAGCCCGTTCCTCACCGAGACGGTCGTTCCTTCCCGTGAAGTAACCGGCGACCATCTCACGCGGGAGTATGCCGCCATCCTGGAGGTCGACCACGTGCCGCCTGAAGCATGGCCCGGAGTGACGATTTCCCCTGCGCCCGATTACGGCAATACGGTGGCACTCTGCCCCGGTCCGGACCCGAACCCGGCCAAACAGTGGGGGGGATTCCGTGAGATCATCAAACTGCTGCCGAGTTACGATTTTGTCATTCTCGGCGACCAAAAGGATACGGCCATCGCGAAAAGCATCGCCTCGCATTTCCCGCACCGCGTGCGCAACTGCGCCGGCCAGACATCGATCGAAACCGCGGCGGCGATCATTGCCTCCTCATCGGTGGTGATTGCCAACCATTGCGGGCTGATGCATCTTGCGGGATTTCTCGGTACGCCGGTGGTCGGCGTTTTCGGTTCAACATCGGAAGTGCGCGACCGGCCGCTCGGTTCGGCGGTACGGTGCGCCACCGCGGACGGCTCCTGCGCTCCCTGCAATAAAAGCACCTGCTCACGCAGGGATTATATATGCCTTAAATCAATCACTCCCGAACAGGTGATTGCGCTTGCAGGAGAGATCGTCCTGCAAACCACCTGATACTTTTAATGCACATTTTACAGATAAATACCGAAAAAGGGTGGCGCGGCGGAGAGCGGCAGACGCTGCTCTGCATGGAGGGTCTGCGCGACGCCGGGGTGCCGGCAACGCTCCTCTGCCTGCGCGACCGGCCGCTCTGGCAAAGGGCGCGGGAAGCGGGTTTTCCGGTGGTCGGCGTCGCCGGTCATGCCGGTCTTTCGGCGCATCTTCTTTTCCGCGGCCGCCGGTATTCCGTCTGGCATGCGCAAAGCTCGCGGGCGTTCGGGTTCGCAGCGATCGCATCGCTTACGACGCACACACCGCTTGTGTATACGAGGAGGGTCGATTTCGTCCCCCGTGGCAAATTGACACAATGTAAGTACCGCCGGGCCGCCGCCCTCGTGGCGATCAGCAGCGCGATACGCGATACGCTCAAAACAGCAGGAATGGGTGAGGCGACCGTGATAAGTTCGATCGTGCCCGACCGCGCTCCCGATCCGGCGAAGAGCGCATCGCTGCGGCGGGAACTGCACCTCGACGGCAGACGCGTCGTCGGGGTGGTGGCGATGTTGTCGTCCGAAAAAGATCCGTTTACCATGCTGCGTGCCGCGACACACGTCATCGAGCGTCTGCCCGACACCGTCTTTCTCCATTTCGGCGGAGGACCGTTACAAAAGAAAGTCGCGGACGAACACGCACGCCTCAATCTTCGGAACTCCTACCGGTTACTCGGCTACCGCAGCGATGTTGAAGCCTATTTCCCCCTGTTCGACTGCTTCGCCATGAGTTCGACAAAAGAGGGACTCGGCAGCAGCGTTCTTGACGCATACAAAAACGGCGTTCCGGTCGCCTCGACCGATGCGGGGGGACTTGCCGAACTGGTTGACGGAAGAGGGTTGCTTTCGGCGAAAGGCGATCCGGCGGCGCTCGGGGGAAGCATCGTCCGGCTTCTGACCGACCGGCCGCTCGCCGCCGCCCTGAGCGAAACGGCGCGCGCCTACGTGCTGGCCTACCACGACCGGAAAGTATTGACGGATCGGTACATTGAACTTTACAATAAAGTCAGCGGCCGTACCGCTCCCTGACGATTCCGAACGGCGACCATGCGGTTTCCGGATTATTGCGGAACCGTTCCCTGAATTCGTCGCTGTGGGAAATCGGGTCGGCCGCATGGTAAAGATGATACTGCAGCGCCTCGTGACTAACGGTCTTCACCTGGATGCCGGCCATCGAAAACCGGATGCTCAGATTATCGTCTTCCATTCCCCGGCCGACAATACGCTCATCGTAGCCGTTGATGAGAAGAAAATCATCTTTGTACACCGAAAAATTCGAGCCGAGAATATCGTGCGTCTTGCGCTTGACGATGTTTTTGAGGTGAAACATGCCCGGAACGAAGAAACCGTGCCGGTACCCCGCCTTGTTGCACTTTCCCCACCAGTAACCCCGCTGTTCGATACGGCGCGCGGCGATATCGTCGATGGTGACCTTTGCTGAGATTTCCGCGTTCATCATGACCCGCCGTCCGGAAAGCACCGTCCCCCGCTTTTTCCTTTTCAAATGAAACTCGATGAAACGGTGGTGCGGCAGGCAGTCGCCGTCGATGAAGATGCAGTAGGGCGCTTCGGCGGCCGCAACCGCCCTGTTGACGATGATGGTCTTGCGGAATCCTTCGTCGTCGTGCCGGACGTGCTTGATGGGACGCCGGAACGTTCCCCGGTAACGGTTGACAAGCTCCCCAATCGCGGAGCCGGACCCGTCATCCGCAATGACGATCTCGAAGTCGGTCGCCGTCTGGTTCCTCAGGCTGCAGAAGACTTTTTCGAGAAAGTCGGGGCGGTTGTACACCGCGATGATCAGCGCCGCCGCAGGAGGGGCGATGAGGGCGGCTGAAGGAACTTCCGCCGTTGACGTCGTCGAGGCCGCATTCAAACGTTTTTCCCGCATCAGCGCATAGTCCCGGGAGAGGCGCCGGAGTATCCGGTACGGCTTGTACCCCCAGAACTCACGACCGCTCCCCCTGAAGAACTTTTGTTCAATAAAGGTTAGAAACCGGTATTTCAACCGGTCGTGCGGAAGCGCGGCCGTTGACTTCCCCCGGTACTGTAACAGATGTCTCCATTCCATCGCGGCGATCCGTTCGCGCATGACCGCCGGATAGGCACCGCGGTAATAGGGAAGCTTTTCGAGCGAGCCGTAATCGAACGGCGGCGTACCGGAAAAGGCTCCCGCCGCCTTCTCCCCCCGGTAAATTCGGTTAACCGCCTGCTTCCTGATATGCACCTTGCGCGGATCGCGGACGTGTCCGTAGTGGAAAACCTCAGCCTCCAGGGCGACGACCGGGACTTTTTTTCCATTGTCGCGGCGGAACGACTGTGCATCGCCCACCGAAACGATCCCTTTCCCGTTGCGCACGATCCTTATTTCGCGGGGATACCAGCGGTGATTGACAATATAGTGGTCGTAATCGCCCCAGAAGTGTTTGTAGTTTAAGAGAAAACCGTCGACCTCCGGGCGATCCGAAAAATATTCGCATGCGGCCCGTATCGCGGGAAGATACTGTTCATGAACGAGCTCGTCGCCCTGAAGGTAGAAACACCATGTCCCCCGGCACTCCCCTAACGCGATATTGGTCTGCCGGCCGTACATACGGCTTCGAAGCTGTTCAAGACAGGTCCATTCCGTGTCGATGATGCGGATCTTCGGGTCACCGATTGCGGCAATAAGACTGCGGGTCCGGTCATCATCATCACCCTTCCCCACCGCAATAATGAATTCGTCGCAGATCGGCAGTATCGATTGTATGGATTCGACAACCGGATATCCCAGTTTATCACCATTCCGGGTAAAGGAGAAGCCGCTGATGAGCATGAAAGAGGAACTCCGACAAATGATTAGTTCTCCAGAAGTCCGGAATAAAAATAGTCTCCGCGGATAACGGCTGGAAAGATAGCCCCCTAGCGGCAATTACGGAAAATGAGAAGGCGTGTGGTATATTAGCTTCTGTTCGGAAATCGTACAGCGTCATTTGAAAGGAAATCGTCCAGATGGCTCCCGCGCTTTCATTGATCATCGCCGTCTACAACAAGCCCGATTTCCTGGAAAAAGTCCTTCTCAGCGTCGCGAACCAGACATTCTCACCGTTTGAGCTGATCATTGCCGACGACGGATCCGATGAATCGGTCGCCGCGGTGGTCGGGCGATACGGCGACACCCTTGCCATACCGGTAAAGCATGTCCGGCAAGAGGACAACGGTTTTAGAAAGACGGTCATTGCCAACAAAGCGGTAGCGGAAGCCGAAGGATCATATCTGGTCTTTATCGACGGCGACAGCGTTCTTCACCACCGTTTTCTCGAACGTCACTACCGGCGCCGGCGGCGCCGCGACGTGCTGGCGGGCCGCAGGGTCATGCTTTCCGAGGCGGCAACGAAGAAATTGACGGCCGCCGACATCCGCTCGCGCCGTATCGAATCGCCGCTTTTCTGGTGGAACGGCTGCCTGCGCCGGCAGCGGAAGCACGGATTCAACATTCCCTTTTCATTTCAAATCGAAAATTTCTTCAGGAAACAATACTGGATCACCGGCGCCAACTTTTCCATGTATAAAGACGATTTCGCGTCGATCAACGGCTACGACGAGGCCGTCACCGGCAGGGGCGGGGAGGATATCAATCTTACCGCACGCGTGCGGCTTGCGGGTATGACGATAAAAACCATCACCCGCGAGGCGCTGCAATACCACCTCTTCCACACCTCCGCCCCGGTCCCGCACGATAAGAAGGCGTTCGACCGGTTGAGCAATCCCTCCTCGGCATGGGCGAAGCGGGGGCTGTCGGGACATGAAATACCGAAGAAATATTGACCGGATGCCGCGCTCCCGGCGCAGAAAGGGACGAAGATGATTGTTCATCAATTATTCCCCCCGGTTCCCGTATGAACAACAGCATCAACTTCCGCGACTGCGGCGGTTTGGAAACACCCGACGGACTCCGGGTGAAACGGGGCATGCTCTACCGGTCCGGCAGTCTCGACCGCCTCTCGGCGCGAAACCGGCGGATGGTGCGTGCCGCGAACCTGAAGACGATCATCGACCTCCGTCCGGACAGCGAGCGTCCGAAAAGGATTGCCGATCTGCCGGGTGTCAGACGCCTTTCCATCCCTCTCGACGTGGACCGGATCACCCGGAACCGGATCCTCCCCTTTTTCAACAAACGGCACGGCGAAGGGCGGCTCGTCGAGGAAATCGCATCAGTCTACCATGACGTCGTTGCGCTTTCCGCCGCACCGCTCCGCGTCATTTTCGACCGTCTGGCGGATGCGGGGGCCTACCCGCTCTGCATCAACTGCCGCGCGGGGAAGGACCGGACCGGTTATGCGATAGCGATCATCCTGCGCACGCTCGGCGTGCCGGACAGCGAAATCATCGGCGACTACCTTGCAACCAACCGGTTCCTTCTTCCGCAGGCACGCCGCATCACCCGGCCGCTGCGCCTCCTGTCGCTCGGTCTCCTGCCCACCCGTACCTGGGAAGCGGCGATCACCGCGTATAAGCACTATCTCCGGACGGCGTTCGCGGCCATCGACAGTGAGTACGGTGGTACCGCGGAATACCTTGACTTCTGCGGCATCGCGGAGGAGCGGAGGTCGCGGCTGAAGGAGCTGCTATGCGGGTAACGGTGCGGAATCCAGTCTCCCGGTCGCAGGTCTCGCCGCGGTTGCGGCGAGACCTTACGTTTACGGGATAAAAACGGCGATCGCTTATGCGTTCTTGAAAGCCTTTTTCCCGGCAAAACGGGCCGCCGGGCCGAGTTCATCCTCGATGGCGATGAGCCGGTTGAACTTGGCGATACGTTCGCTGCGGCTGGCCGAACCGGTCTTGATCTTTCCGGCCGCGGTCGCCACCGCCAGATCGGCGATCGTCGTATCTTCGGTCTCGCCGCTGCGGTGCGAAATCATGTAGCCGTAGGCGTTCTTTCCGGCCAGCTCGATCGCGTCGAGCGTTTCGGTGAGCGAACCGATCTGATTGACTTTTATAAGGATCGAATTGGCGATGCCGTTTTTGATGCCGTCGGCAAGGATCGCCGGGTTGGTGCAGAAGAGGTCGTCGCCGACAAGCTCTATTTTCTTGCCCAGTTTTTCGGTAAGAAGTTTCCAGCCCGCCTTGTCGTTTTCACCCATGCCGTCTTCAATTAAGACGATCGGGTATTTGGCTACCCAGTCGACCCAGTGCCGCACCATCTCTTCGGGGCTTTTCTTCTCGCCGGTGGATTTGGAAAAGACGTACATGCCCTTTTCCCACATTTCGCTGGTGGCCGGATCGAGACAGATCGATATGTCCTTGCCCGGCTTGTACCCCGCCTGCTTGATCGCCACAACGATCGTCTCGATCGCCTCTTCGTTCGACCTGAGATTGGGAGCGAAGCCGCCTTCATCGCCCACCGCCGTTGAATACCCCTTCTTTTTCAGCACCGCTTTGAGGGCGTGGAAAGTTTCGGCGCCCATGCGGATCGCCGTTGCGAAATCGGGTGCGCCGTGCGGCGCGATCATGAACTCCTGAAAATCAACGTTATTGTCCGCATGCTGCCCGCCGTTGATGACGTTCATGCAGGGAACCGGCAGCATCGAGGCGTTCACGCCGCCGAGGTAACGGTAGAGGGGAATTTCCAGCGCTTCCGCCGCCGCGCGGGCGCATGCCAGTGAAACTGAGAGAATCGCGTTGGCGCCGAGTTTCGATTTATTGGGGGTACCATCGAGGCTGATCATCGCCGCATCAATGGTACGCTGCTCGTCCGCCGGCATATCAAGGACGGCGGGCTCGATTATCTCATTGACATTCTTTACCGCTTTAAGCACGCCCTTGCCGCCGAAACGTTTCGGATCCTTGTCACGAAGCTCGACAGCCTCCTTCTCACCGGTGGAGGCGCCCGACGGCACCATTGCGCTCCCCACAACACCGCACTCCAGCTCGACCAATGCCTCAACGGTCGGATTTCCACGTGAATCAAGCACTTCCCGCGCTTTTACGCTTTGAATGAGCATACTTCCTCCTTTATAGATTTGGTTTGTTTGAGTATTCCGCATCAAATGCAATCCCCTGAACTCATAACAGAGGGTGCGTTGCTTAAAGAGGATAAAAATATGTTATTGGGGGGTTGAATCTAAAGAGTTTCGGGGAATGCGGATAAAGCATGTGTACCGCAGGGATATTTGATCCGGATGATAAGGTTGGCCCGGCCGGTCTTTCATCTATTCCCTAAATTGAGGAACGACAACATCATATTTCCGGAGCACCGTAGGTGCGGCATGTATGCGGCAATGTGGGAAAAGATAAAATTCGAGGTCCGTCAGGACCGGATTTTCGTGCAAAAATCGGGGATATCCTGAAAAACACAGCAGAAACCCGGTTAGGGACGGTTGAAACCCGACGAGGGACACGCGAAATCCGGCGAGAAATGGGTAAACCGGGATCGTCATCCCCACGCATCCGCCCCCTCTCCACGCGTGGAGAGGGGTGGCCGACAGGCCGGGGCAGGCGAAGAAGTCCGGTAGTGGAATTATTCTCCATGTTGAGATCGTGGAAATAATAGGACCCGGCACATTGAAGTTCCAAAGCCTCCCTCATTCGATGCACGTTTGCACTGTAAACGCCGATTTCTTTAGGCAAATCAACCTGCGGCCGACCACCTTCGCTATCCCATTATCATCTACCGGCCGATAACGTCCTGGTCATAATGAACCGGTACCGGTTCACCATCCTTCCATCTCTTTTTCCGCCTTTTCAAACCGATTCATGGCACCAGCGCATTTCTAATGCTATTTTATAGGTACCTGTTGATATCTTTCATGTGGGAGACGTATGACCATTTCACGCAGATCATTCCTTAAAAAATCAACTGCAACCGCCGCGATAGCCCTTTCCGGCGGCATCACCGGCCCGGTGCTTGCCGCGCAATCACCCGCTTTGACCCCAGGACCGGGGAATAAATGGCCGGGCCGCGTCGTCATTAATTTCAACAAGAAGGCGGTTTCCGGGCTTACGACACCGGTGATCGAAGTTATAAAAAAGATGGTGGACGATGCGATAAAAGTTTTAACCGGGAAATCAACGGTAGGTGCCGCATGGAAGGAATTATTTCCCGCCTCGCTGTCGCTTCAGTCGAAGATTGCCATTAAGGTTGGTACGGTAAATGTCGATCTTCCCGGGCCGCACTGGTCGTCGGTACGGGCGATCACCGACGGATTGCAGATGATGGAGATCGAGGGGAAGAAATTCCCCGGCGCGAACATCACGATTTACGACATGTACTTTGAAGACAACTACACGAGAAAACCCACGATGGACGCGCTCGGCTATAAACAGGTGAACTTTCCCGGCATCGTCATCGCAACCACGGCGCTTGTCGACGGCGGCGACGGCGCGCTCAACAATCATAAATATGCATCGGTATTGAAGGATGCCGATTTTCTTATCAATGTTTTCAGTCCGCGGGGACATACCTCGCCTCCAAAGGGGTCGCGCTTCACCCTCGGTTTTAAAACCCATATCGGCACCTATGCATCGGAGTGGAAAAAGGAAGGACCGTCCCTGCATGCCGACCTTATGGTCAACCTCCAGGAAATGTGCTGCACCGGCCCGGTTTATAAAAAGAATGTTTTAAGCGTCTGCAGCGGCATTTTCGGTTTGAATGAAGGCATCGGGCCGCCCGGAGCGGCGCAGAATTATCAAACATATGCAAAAGCCATGGATTCTTCAATATCAGGGACCGCCAACCCGACCACAATCATCATGAGCACCGATCCGCTTACCACTGAAATGCAGACGATAAAAATGATGCGTCTGAACAAAGGGGGCGAGTTTGACGTCAACTCACTTCCTCCCTACCTGCAGGCATCAGCGGGCATCAGCGGCAAACTGGACGGAGCGACCAACACCTACAATATCGGCATCATCGATGAGGCGGATATGGATATCCGACGTGTGATCAACGAAGTTACCTTCATCGATCGGACATCGCACCCCCGGGCAGGCGCCGGAAATACCGGCATCTCCGTCACCACCATCCGGGGAAAGACAACCTTCATTGAATACATCCTGCATGGAGGAAAATCGAAGCGCACGGCGTTGGTGGGAATATATCGTGTCGACGGCACCCTGATGCACCAACGGGAACTGCCGCTCCTCGGCGTACGGAACCATTTTTCATGGGACAACCGGGGGATGGACGGCGTTCGCGCCGGTCAGGGCGCCTATGTGGTCCGGATTACCTGCGGGAAGGTGCGCCTGTCGAAGCAGTTTGTGCTGTTCTCCTGATTTCTGTTAGGGCATCCGCCTGCAGGATTGAAGAGTTGATTTTCCGGCAGGTAAAAGGTATATTCACACGGTCTTTTCCCCATTTTATGTTGAGTGCGATTCTACGCGAGGTTCCATTACTATATGCCCATTCGCAGTATGACAGGTTTTGGATTGGCCGAGGGTTGTACTGCGTCGGGCACCTATCGGATCGAGATCCGCGGGGTGAATAACCGTTTTCTTGAGATGCAGGTCAGGCAGCCGCGGTTCGTGAACAATCTGGAGCAAAAAGTCCGCAAGGAGATCTCCACCGTAATAGCTCGGGGAAGCATTCAGGTGTCAGTTACCTGCGACCGGGAAAATGAAGGGGCGAAACTGACATGGGACCGTGCCGCCGTCGAGAATTATATCGCCATTTTCCGTGAAATCGGAAGAACGTATTCGTTGCAGGGTGAGACGACGCTTTCCGACCTGCTCCATTTCAGCGATTTCATCAAGGCGGAGAATGTCATTTACAACGAAGAGGAAATCTGGGGCCATCTCCGTCCGATCGTGGCACAGGCAATAGCGGCGTTTCAGCACTCACGGGAAACCGAAGGCGCCTATATGATCAACGACCTTAAAAAGGTGCTCGATGAAATAGCGACGGCGCTTGATCAGGTCGAAGCCCGTGCATCGTCACGCATCGAAGAATACGCGGCGGCGCTGCGTGAACGGGTGCGCAAACTCATCGAAGACCCGCCTGATCCGCAGCGGATGACCACCGAAATCGCGCTCTGCGCCGATCGTCTCGATATTTCGGAAGAGTGCATCCGCCTGCGCGCGCATATCGCGAAATTCAGGGAGGATTTCGAGGCCGACGGGCCGGTGGGAAAGCGGATGGGATTTCTGCTGCAGGAGATGAACCGCGAGGCCAATACGATCGGATCGAAGGCGAACGATACCGAGGTCTCGCACCTGTCGGTCGCGCTCAAGGAAAAGATAGAAAAAATAAGGGAACAGATACAAAATATTGAATAGGCCGCGCCCGGGGTTTCCGGGCAGGCCTTATCCACCTGTCGTCCGCGAGGAGGAGAATGTATGGCAGATTTACTCGAAATGGATATTGAAAAGCTTGAAAAACGTGGGATCAACCGTTATAAAGCGGTGCTGATGGCTTCACAGGAGGCGCGCTTCATCAACGATCAGATCCGTCTTGATATACTTGAAACCTCCGAAAAACCGACCTCCCTCGCTTTGAAACGCCTCTTTGAAGGCCGCGTTGTTGAAAACGACGAGGGTAGCATTGGAGAGTAACGGTGGACTCCCGCATCGTTATCGGTGTTACGGGCGGGATAGCCGCATATAAAATTCCCCACCTTGTCCGCCTGCTCCGCGGGAAAGGGGCGGAGGTCAAGGTGGTGCTGACTTTACATGCGCAGCCCCTGGTGGGCAGCGAAGCGCTGCGGACCGTAAGCGGCAATCCGGTCTATACCGACGGCACGGCCGTGCATGACATGGACCACATCCGCCTGACGGAGTGGGCCGACGTGCTGCTTATCGCACCTGCAACCGCCAACACCATCGCCAAAATCGTCCACGGAATCGCTGATAATCTTCTGACAAGTATCGCGGCGGCTTTTCCACCCTCCCGGACGATCATTGCCCCGGCGATGAATACCGCCATGTGGGAAAGCAGTGTCACACGGGAAAACATCACGCTGCTTTCCGGACGCAATTTCAAGGTGCTCCCGGTAGGGTACGGCGAACTTGCGTGCGGGGAAGAGGGCGCGGGCCGGATGATCGAGGTCGAGGCGCTTGTCGAGGCGGTCGTCGATCATTGGAAAAAGGGTCGCCCGTTTTCGGGAAAACGTGTGCTCATCTCTTCCGGACCCACCGAAGAACCGATCGACCCGGTACGGGTGATCACCAACCGTTCATCGGGAAAAATGGGGGCGGCGCTGGCACGCGAAGCCCTGCGCATGGGCGCGGAGGTGACGGTAGTGAGCGGCCCTGCGGCGACACCCCTTCCGCAGGGTGTTACCGTGCACGCCGTACGGACTGCGGAGGAAATGGATGCGGCCCTGCAGGCGGAGTTTCCGAAAACGGACGTCTGTATCATGGCTGCCGCAGTGTCCGATTATCGCCCGGCAAAGGCCGCACCGCACAAACTGCATCATGACCGGCAGGCGACGCTGTCGATCGACCTGGCTGCCAACCGGGATATCCTGGCGGGACTGGGAGTTGTCAAGAAGCAACAGATTCTCGTCGGCTTTGCGCTTGAGAGCAACGATGACGAAGCGCGGGTAAGGGAAAAAATTGCGCGCAAGCAGTGTGATCTCATGGTATTCAACCGCGTCGATACGGCGCTCGGGACCGATACGACCGAAATTGCGATTTACGGCAGGAATGGCGAAATTCAGCACTGCGGGCCGGTGAGCAAAGAGGCCGCCGCACGGGAGTTGCTGCTGCGCATCATTGAACTTTCCGGTAAAAAAAATGAATAAGCGTGCACTCATTGGAGCTTACTTCCGGCAGCAGGCGGAAATGGCGATGCCCGATGCGGTAATCGAGGCGGAGCTTATTCCCCTGCTTCTGAAACAACCGTCAACCGGTTTACCGCCCGGCAACCTTTCATCACCGCGATCTCCGCCAAGGGGACATGGCGGCGCGGCCGCCCCCGCGGCGACCAGGCCCGCATCTCCTGATCTGAAAAAACGCCTTTCGTCGTTGCGGCCAGTCGGGCAACTGGTGGCTTCTGCGACCAGAATGCAACCGGCGGCGACCGTACCGGCCACTGCGTCCGATCGTGAAGATGCGTCTCTCGCGGAAAAACGGTCCGCTCTCAGGGAGCTTCTCGTTGCCGGGTGCACGAAGTGCCCCCTGTCACAGGGCCGCATGAAGTTCGTGTTCGGGGCGGGAAATGCCGGCGCGCCGGTAATGGTAATCGGCGAGGCGCCGGGTCGGGACGAGGACGAACAGGGACTCCCCTTTGTCGGCGCGGCGGGACAATTGCTGACGAGCATGCTTGCCGCCATCAACCTCGACCGCTCCGGCGACGTGTTCATCACCAATGTGCTCAAGTGCCATCCGCCGGAAAACCGCAATCCCGAAACAGCGGAAATAGTGACCTGCCTGCCGCTGCTCAAACGGCAGATCGAGATAATCCGGCCCCGGGCGCTTCTTCTTCTCGGCAGGATCGCGGCGAACGCATTGCTTGCTACAGGCGACAGCGTCGGAAGGCTGCGTGGAAAAACACTCGATTATCAGGGCATACCTGCGATAGTGATCTATCACCCGGCGGCGTTGCTGCGCAATGCCGGCTATAAGCGGCCGGCATGGGAAGATCTTCAACAATTTCAGAAACTGCTATCAACTCTGGGTGTTTATGGCTCTCTACACGAAAAGTGAACAAACGGCAACACACGGGGCTGAACGCATCCCGCCTCAGGCGCTCGATGTCGAGCGTACCGTCCTCGGTTCGATACTGATCGACGGCCAGGCCGCGGCGACGGCGTTCGAGCTGCTTGACGAAAACAGCTTCTATATGGCCGCCAACCGCCATATATTCAATTGCATGCGGGAAATGTTCGAGAAGAACATCCCCATCGATATCATTACGCTCGCCGATGCGCTGCGTAAAAAAGGCCTGTTCGAAGCCATCGGTGAAGAGGCCTACCTCGGCGAACTGGCGGAATCGATCGCCACTTCGGCCAACATCGAATACTATTCGGGGATCCTTATCGAAAAGGCGACCCTGCGGCAACTTATCACGGTTTCGGGGGAGATAACGACCGATTGTTTTAATACCGAAGTAGAACCGCAGGTTCTTCTCGATCAGGCGGAGGCAAAAATTTTCGGTATTTCAGAGGCCCGGATCAAAAATAAATTCGAGTCGCTGGGGCAACTGCTGCCGCGTGCGTTCGAGGACATCGAAGGGTATGCGAAGGGGAGCTTCAAGGGGATCATCACCGGGTTTACCGAGATTGACGAAATGACCACCGGCCTGCAGCGGGGCGATCTGGTGATCGTCGCGGGCAGGCCGTCGATGGGCAAGACCGCATTCTGCCTCTCGCTAGGGCTCAATGCGGCGATCAAGGGAAAAAACCCTACGGCGATCTTCTCCCTCGAAATGTCGAAAGCGCAGCTCGTGCAGCGCATGCTCTGTTCCGAAGCACGCGTCAACATGCACCAGCTGCGCAGCGGCACCCTGCCGAAACGCGATCTCCCCAAGCTCAGTTTCGCCGCGGGACCGCTCTCCGAAGCGCCGCTTTTTATCGATGACACCCCGGCCATCACGGTGCTGGAACTGCGGGCGAAAGCGCGACGACTCAAGGCGCAGCAGGGATTACAGCTTGTCATCATCGATTATCTCCAGCTTATGGGCACATCGGGAAAAGTCGAGAGCCGGCAGCAGGAGATCTCGCAGATCTCCCGGTCGCTCAAAGCAATCGCCAAAGAGCTCGATATACCGGTCATCGCCCTCTCGCAGCTTTCCCGCGCGGTGGAGTCGCGCACCGGGAACCACCGCCCGCAACTCTCAGACCTGCGTGAATCGGGGGCCATTGAGCAGGACGCCGATGTCGTACTGTTCGTTTATCGTGAGGAGCTGTATAATAAAGAGGATGAAGAGGTGCGGGGCAAGGCGGAAATTATTATCGGTAAACAAAGAAACGGACCGATCGGCATCGCCAACCTGACCTTTGTCAAAGAGTTCGCGCGGTTTGAAAACAGGTCGGAACGCGGTGAGGAGCACGGCGGATTTTGAAACGGCTTCGGCATGGAATTGAGACCATCGGCACCCTGGGCCGCGGCGTCTGGCACGGGAGTGCAGGATTCCTTCAAAACATCACCGCGTACTGCTCGCTTGTGCTTGTGACCTTCCGGCGTATGCCGCTTTTAGTGCGCAATCCCGATCTTACCCTTTCGCATATGTATACGCTGGGCATCGAGTCGGCCGGGCTCGTATCGGGGATCGCACTTTTTCTTGGTTCGGCCACCGTTACCCAGGGGTTGTATCAGATGTCGGGGATCATCCCGATGCGGTATCTCGGCGTCATCGTCCAGAAAGGCATCCTTAACGAACTGGGACCGGTGATCACCAGCATGGTGTTTGCCGGCAGGGTGGCGACCGGAATTGCCGCCGAAATCGGCTCCATGAAAAACAGCGAACAATTCGATGCAATGACCGTGCTCAATCTCGACCCGATCCGCTATCTGATCGTTCCCAAAACAGCCGCATGCATCATCATGGTGCCAATACTGGTCATCTGGGCGGAGCTGCTCGCTTTCTTGGGATCCTTGGTTACCGTTATACTCTCGGTCGATATGACGGTCCAGAGTTTCATGCACGGACTGCGGCTTTTCTTCAATGCGTCGGACCTTTATTTCGGCATTTTAAAGACAACCGTCTTCGGTGCGATCGTTGCCATTACCGGCGCCCACTTCGGTTTTCTGGTCAAAGGCGGCGCAGAAGGGGTCGGAGAGGCGACCACCAAAGCGGTCGTGACATCGGTCGTTCTGATTCTGATATTTGACTTTATTATGGCAATACTTGTATTCTGAAAAACAGGCGAGGGATAAGGTAATAGGGTCTAAAGTCATTGCACTAAACCTGAACCCTGAGTCTCCGATACCCTGAACCAACGAACATGCTTACGATATCAGGTTGCAACCATGCTTAAAATCGAACATCTGAAGAAACGGTTCGGCAAACAGACCGTCCTCGACGATATCAACCTTATCATTAACAAGGGAGACATCACCTGCATCATCGGGCAATCGGGCAGCGGAAAGACGGTGCTGTTCCGCCATATCATCGGACTGATCTTTCCCGACGGCGGCAGGATCCTTCTCGACGGAAAGGTGATCTCCTATCCGGGTATCAGGCCCGCGGAGTTTAACGAAATGCGCAAACGGTTCGGGATCCTCTTTCAGGGTGCCGCGCTGTTCGATTCGATGAACGTCGGCGAAAACCTCGCGTTTCCGTTGCGGGAACGCACCAAATTGACCGAACCCGAGATCCAAAAACTTATCGTTGAATCGCTCGAACGGGTGGGGCTCCAGAAGGTGTTCAAGGAGAAAATGCCCGCCGAACTCTCCGGCGGCATGCGCAGCCGTGTCGGTCTGGCACGGGCGCTGGTCATGAAACCCGAGATCATGCTCTACGACGAACCGACCTCGGCGCTCGATCCGATCATGACCGAAAAAATCGACGACCTCATCACCAGCCTGCGTGATAACCTCGGCATGACGTCGATCGTCGTGACGCATGATATCGCCTCCGCTTATAAAATCGCCGACCGGATCGCGATGATCCATGAAGGGAAGATTATTTTCGACGGCACCCCCGCTGAAATCCGTAAATCGCGTAATCCCTATATCCAGCAGTTTATCCGCGGTCAACGGAAAATGTACTATGCCGTCGATGACGAGCAGTCGTGGGCGGCGCCCATCGATGTCGACCGTCTGCGACAGACGGGTGTCACCTCGCGGCGCTTCACGCCCCCGGCTCAGCCCATGGCTCCAGGCGCCGCCCCGCCCGAACACGCAGCTTCGGATGAAACGTAAATCAAAGGGCCGCTGCCGGTGAATCGTAAAAGTAAAACAGCCTATGTCTGCACCGAGTGCGGACAGGATTATACCAAATGGCGCGGCAAATGCGACAACTGCGGTCTGTGGGACACGGTGCACGAAATACGTCTTCCGGCTTCGGGCACTGCAACGGCAACAACGTCGGCCGCAGCACGCACCCCCGCCGCGGCGCGACGTCTGGCCGACTGCGCGATCGACGGTGCGCAGCGGTTGCCGAGCGGTCTCGGTGAGATCGACCGGGTGCTCGGCGGCGGATTCGTGCGCGGCGCATGTATCCTGCTCGGCGGCGATCCCGGTATCGGCAAATCGACCCTGCTGCTGCAGCTTGCAGCACTTTCGGGCGATAAACAAATGAAGGTGCTTTACATTTCGGGAGAGGAGTCCGCCGAACAGGTTGCCATGCGCGCACGGCGGCTGCACGTGGAGCATGCCGACATGGAGCTTCTGACCGAAACATCGGTGGAGGCGATCATGCAGACGCTCGGCGAGCGCACTCCCGGCCTGGTCATTGTCGATTCGATCCAGTCGGTCTTTACCGAGGAACTGCAGAGCGCCGCCGGGTCGGTGGCCCAGCTGCGCGAGAGCGCCGCGATCCTGCTGCGGTTCGCCAAGGAGAGCGGCGCAATCATGGTCTTTATCGGACATGTCACCAAAGAGGGCGCCATCGCGGGCCCGCGTCTGCTCGAACACATGGTCGATACCGTGCTCTATTTCGAGGGTGACGCTTCGTACCAGTACCGTGTCCTACGCGCGGTAAAGAACCGCTTCGGTCCTGCGGGCGAGCTTGCACTCCTGGCGATGTCCGACGACGGGCTTCACGAAATCGCGAACGCTTCGGAATTCTTTCTTACCAACCGCCACTCCCCCCAGGCGGGCACGGCAATCGCGCCGGTCCTCGAAGGGAGCCGCATCCTGATGGTCGAACTGCAGGCGCTTGTCAACAAGTCGCACTTCGGCATTCCGCAGCGGGTCGCCTCGGGAATCAACCAGCGCAAACTCGCCCTGCTTCTGGCGGTGCTCGAACGGCACGGCGGTATCGTGCTCGGCGATTTCGACGTTTTCTTCAATATCGCCGGCGGCTTGACGGTCGCCGAACCGGCGATCGATCTGGGAACCGCGGCGGCGATTCTTTCCTCGTTCCGCAACCGCCCCCTCCGCGGCGATATCGCCCATATCGGCGAACTCGGCCTGGGGGGAGAAATCCGGCCGGTCAACGCGATGAACGCACGGCTGAAAGAACTCGCCCGCATGGGTTTCAGGGAGTGTATCGTTCCCGCCCCGTCGAAAAAGGCCGACTGGTTCTCCGAAACATACCGGATGAAGCTCCTGCCATGCGCGAAAGTGGGAGGGTTGCAGGAGTTGCTGTTCTAGGGAGGGAATAGACAAAACGGAACAGAGGCTTTCAGCC
Organism: Chitinispirillaceae bacterium; assembly: GCA_016929415.1. Taxonomy (GTDB): domain Bacteria; phylum Fibrobacterota; class Chitinivibrionia; order Chitinivibrionales; family Chitinispirillaceae; genus JAFGNB01. The sequence continues at coordinate 23,991 of JAFGIW010000001.1, forward strand.
GCACCCTTCCCGGTTACGGGATAGCCGCCGTCATTTTAAACCTTTACCGATATGACCCGAGTTTTTCATGCCCTGGAAAGAGGCGGCAACGCAGCATGCTTTCTCGCCCTCATTTCCCCAGCAACTTCACCCCGTCCCGAAACAGGAAAACCGCCAGAGCGCACAATACCAGCCCGAGGAAGCGCATGATATACCGGTACGCCTTCCCGTTCAGGAAAGCCTTCGATTTCCCCACGATCACCGCGAGGGCGATTTTCGATCCGACAAGCATCATGTAGAAGCCTCCGATGAACAGCACCGGTGCGACGGCGCGCTCTTTCGTCGCACCGGTCATGAGCGGCGCCCCCACGCTCAGCCAGAACAGGTAGGGGTGGGGGTTGAGGAGGTTGGTGACGACGGCCTTGGATAAGGATCGCGCCCTCATCTCCCCTTTATCAAGCACAATCACCTTTGTACGGATGCTCTCATACCCCAAATACAGGACGAATACTCCGCCGGCCAGCGAAATGACCGCCAGCGCCGTCTGGTATTCCGACAATTTCGCCAGGATAAATAGCGTCGCGGCGATGATCGGCACATCGGTGATGAGGGGAGCGAGGGCGACTTTCAGGCCCGCCC
>JAFGIW010000225.1 GCA_016929415.1 Chitinispirillaceae bacterium
TCTTCGAAATTGAAGGGCGTGGTTTTGACGAAAATATTGCCGATGTCGTATTTAAGCGCCATTTCCAGATAATCCTCGACATTATAGGCGGTGATGAGCACCCGTTTGATGGTGGGATAACCCGTCCGGACTTCTCGCAGCAGATCAAATCCTTTCATTCCCGGCATATTGATATCTGATAAAATGAGGTCTATCGGCTGGTGTTTGAGAAGATCGAGGGCGGCTTGTGCATTTTCAACCTCGAAGACGGTATACCCTTCGATATCGCGCAGGAACTCGACAATAAGCGAACGGATCTCGAACTCATCATCGACAACAAGCAGGGTGGCGGGAGGGTGATTCATATGTTATGATCTTTCATACCGGGCAGGAAGTGTGCCATGATTTAATTTCAACGATGAGAATATAGCTATTTCCCCCGAGAAGAATCGATGACACCATCCTTCCGCACAACCGTATCGCGCATCTTTCCCCTGTTGGTGCACTGGAGCGATCTCGGTGCTCTCGGCGGTGCGGCGGCGTTTGCTTTCGGTATCTGTTGTGCGGCGATGACGCCGCTGCGACCATTTCTGCTGCACAAGCAATTGTATCCTGTTTTTCTTCCTGCTGCAATACTTTGTATCGCCGCCGGAATAATCACGGGAACAAAGAATCTCCGTTTTTTGGCATTCGGTGCGGCGGGGGCGATGGCGTACCTTTTTCAAATGGCACAATGTCAACAGGTGGATGCATGTATTCTCCTCTTGCCGCCGGGTTCAGTCCGGATGAGCGGAGTCATCATTACGCCGCCGGAACCACGGCGCGATGAGTTTGCTTTTCTTTTTTTACTCAATGAAATTGACGGTAAACGCCATCCGCACCTCTCGGGGAGAACCTATCTCAGTACGAGCGCCGAACTTCCGCCCGCATCAGGGTCACTGATCATCGACGGGTGTATCCGATCCGGTGAGCCACGGAAAAACCGGTATGATTTTGATGAAAGCGCTTTTCTTGCCGCACGCGGCATTGCCGGCAGGATCGCTGTTGCGCGGATATGCACCGCAGCGCCGCCCGGCACTTTCGGGGGGCGCGTTGCCGCAAAGTTCAGGTCGTGGCTGCTCATTGTGTTCAAACAGTACAAAAATCCCGACCACCGGGCATTGATACGGGCGTCATTTACCGGAGAGAAAGCGTATATCGCACCCGAAATAAAGGCGATGTTCCAGCGGTCGGGTCTCTATCATCTGCTCGCGCTTTCAGGGTTCCACGCCGCTTTGCTGTTGACGGCGGTCTACTGCATTCTCGCGGCATTCCCGGTGCGCAGCGGCATCAAGCACTCGGCCGCGCTTCTGGTACTCTGGTTGTATTTCGGCTTTATCGGTCCGATCCCTTCGCTGACCAGATCGATCATTATGGCGACGGCGGTGATCGTCTCGATGATGCTCCAGAAAAAGAATTATCCGCTGCAAACATTCGGGATCGCCGGTCTCGTCTGGCTTATTGTTTCCCCCGCATCGCTCTTCGGACCCGGTTTCCAGCTTTCGTATGCCGCCACCTTCGGGATACTCACGCTCCACCCGCTGATGATGAAACGCTACCGGGGCGTTGCGCATCCAATCGCCGACTATTTCCTGCGCCCGCTTCTGACATCGCTCTCGGTTTCGTTCGCCGCCTTTGGTTTCACGCTGCCGATTCTTCTCCATCATTTCGGGACGGTATCGCTCTACGGGCTCTTCGCGAACATCGCGGCGATACCACTCATGAGCGCGGCAATGTGGGCCTTCTTTACCGCGCTTCTCTCCGCACCGCTTGTTTCATGGGTAAGTCAGGCGGCGGTCACCGTTTCGGGGGTGATGATCGATTGTTTACTGATGATTGCCGGTTTCGCCGACAGGATCGCTTTCAGCCTGGTCTCCACATATGCACCGTATTCTGAAATAATCGCAGGATTTTATGCCCTGCTGCTCGCGGCAGTCGCCATCGAGCGGAGCATGCGCAGGATGCTGCTTGCGTGGGGCATTCCACTGCTGCTCTGCGCCCTGCCGGCGGATTACCTGATACGCCGCGCGGTCGCATCTCCGTCGATCGTCCGCTTCGCGACCGGCCGGAATGCGGCGGTGACCGCCGTGCGATGGGCGAGCGGCAACACCTGGCTTTTCTGCAGCGGTAAAGAACCGGCGGTGCGTGCCTCGCTGCACCGCTCCGTGGCAGGATGGATACACCATACTCCCGGAACGACCATCGACCGGCTGCTTGTCGCGGCTGCCGGAAAAATGCCGACCGACTCGAGCAGGGCTGGGGGACGGCGGCAGCTCGGCGATATCGATACCTTCAAAATGGTAAACCCGGTGTATCGTTGTACCTGTTCATTCATACCCAGAGAAGACCGCAGCACCCTCGTCGTTACCTGCGACCGATCGCGGCTTGTAAACGGCCAAAACGGATCGATGGTGATCATGCATCCCTCCGACGCTGCCCGGCAACAGACGCTTCATGCCCCGTTTGAGGCTATCGTGAGAAAGGGCCGGTTTACGATCCGCCCTTTCGATTGATACCGATTCCCCGACGACTCGGCCGGTGAAGAAATTTTCCCGTTTTGGCTGAAAATACTTGCATCCATCGCACCCGCTTTTTATATCTATTCCATGAAAGAACATAGTTATACGAAAAATTCCCGAAGGGCTTCCGGTCGGCCGCTTTCCACGGATGCAGCAGGGAGAGTTATCGTCAGTTGAGCGTAATCGTATGATCGTAACCGAAAGCAGTCTCCATTCCTGGCGCATCATCGCGTTACGGGGAAAATTCATCGTAAGGAACATCGCCCTCATTCGCGGTTATTTCGAGCAGGCGGAAAAAACCCCGCTCCCGAAAGTGGCGATCGATATGAGCGAAGTTGCGCAACTTGATTCGAGCGCCATCACCATACTGGTCAATTTCCAGCGAAGGATAATCCAGAAAGACGGTCTTCTCGTACTTTTCGGGATGCGAAGCGATATAGCGGAAATTTTTTCAATTGTCGGTATCGACAAAATGTTTCGTATCTGTACCACCCGGGAGGATTTTGTGACGTTGTATGTTTCGGTGGAGAGGTGAACTTGCCATGGTACGGATAGGCCGGCTGTTGTTGCTCCCGGGGGTTGTGTTGTGGGCTGGAGTCGGGTCATGTGGACGTCCGGGTGGGGAGGGGCATGTTACTGCGGCCTCTTTCGAACGATGGTTTGTCGGCGCGGCGGGCGGTTCCTCCCCGGAGCTGCTCCATGCAACAGTTTCGGAAATCGGCTCGACAGTTGATACCATCCGCCGGAAAAGCCCGTCGGGAAGACTGCGTGTAATTCTGAATGACACCGCCGGTCATGACTATACCATCGGTTACCGGACACCCGCATTCATCCGGTATGATACCGCCTATCCCTGCGTGATCTACCTTCACGGAGGGACCGGCAGCATGCGGACCGACAAGGGCGACAGCGCGTTCTTGATGCTTGACATGCTTGGCGACAGCATGGAGATTTTCCTGGTGAGTCCTTCGGCAAACCGGCAAACCCCGTGGTGGAGTCCTGCAGGGCTCTCGCGGATATTACAAACGCTGCGGTATATGACCCTGCATTATCCGATAAAACGGGAAAAGGTGTTTCTCGTCGGCGTTTCAGACGGCGCAACCGGGTGCTGGGCCGCGGCAAACACCATCGCCGCGCCCTTTGCCGGTTTTGTCGCCGTGTCCGGATTCGGGGGAATGCTCCGGGAAATAGGGCTGGAACTGTATCCGGAGAACCTGATGCAGCGGCCGATCTATAATGTCAATGCCGGAAACGACCGCCTCTACCCCATAGCGGCAGTCAACCGATTCCTTGATGCAATGGAGCGCGCCGGCGTGGGGGTCGGAAGGATGGTCTATCCGGACGAGGAACATGGATTCGATTACCGGCTGAAGGAGGCGGGTACGCTCTGCGCGCTTATACGCCAGTGGTCGCTTCCCCGGATCGACAATGTTCGCTGGACCGCTTCCGCCCTGTACCCGATTAATGTCGACCATTGCATTGCAGCGGAGTGGGTTGAGAATGCGATCTCATGTTCCATCCATGGATTCTGCCGAAACGATACTTTTTTTATTCGCACTACTGGACTTAACCGGTTACAGATGTATTTTGATGCGGACGATCAATGTATGCAGAAGGCCGTTTTTACAGTAAATGATCACAAGAGCCGTCGATACACGACAATATCATCCAACCGGGAAATGAAGCTTATTCTGATGAAACAGCGTTGTTTTCCTCTTATTGCCGATGGACTGTTTTTTTCAATTCCATTATAGAAGGAACGCATCTCATGGCTCATCTTATCACGTTGTTGGCCGATGGTTTTGAAGAGGTTGAAGCGATTACCGTCATTGATCTTCTCAGACGTGCCGATATTTCGGTAACCACCATTGCCCTGAAAAAGCAGGACGTCAACGGCGCACATGGTATCGTCGTTCAGGCAGAGACTACCATAAAGCATCTGCCGTCATCGTACGACGGCATTGTCCTGCCGGGAGGCGCGACGGGAACGAAGAACCTTGTCGAATCGCCGCAGGTTCTCGAACTGGTCAGGGATGCCTTCAATAAAGGTCTTCTGTGTGCCGCGATCTGTGCCGCGCCCTCTGTTTTCGGTAAAGCGGGGATCCTTCAGAATATCCGTGCGACCTGCTATCCGGGTTATGAGGAGCAGCTCGGAGGGGCCCGGTATATCGAAGCTGCCGTGGTGCGTGATAAAAATGTCGTCACGAGCAGGGGTGTGGGGACAGCCATCGCCTTCGTACTGGAACTCATCACCCTGGCGACCGACGAAGCGACTTCCAACCGGGTCGGCGCGCAAATACTTTACTCTTAATGGAAACGGGTTGTACGCTCATGCTTCCACGTTTTGTTCTGATTGCACTCTGTCTGCATTGTTGTGCTCATGCCGGGTTCGTCGATGATACGCTTGCAGTCCGGTATATTCTCGATAAAAACGGCCGCACCGACGTCGGGGTAATGCGTGTTGTTGACACGGTAGACAATCGTGTGACCGACCTGTTTCTCGCGCAGCAGGGGCTTACCATGCTTCCCGATACCATCGGCGCGCTTAGCGCTCTAGTGACCCTCAACGTTGACCGCAACGACCTGCCGGCGCTTCCTGAGCGGATCGGTTCACTGAAGCGCCTGAAGGTCCTCAAGGCCTCATATAATAAATTCACCGCGTTGCCGGCCGCCGCCATACAATGCTCCCTGCTTACCCATATCGAAGCGGACCATAACATGCTTGCCGAAATTCCGGCACCGCTTTCAGGGCTGCCGAACCTTGAAATACTTTCCCTGCGGTCCAACCGGCTGCGCCACCTTACCGCGGAACTCAACGACCTTCGTTCGCTCAAATTCCTTTACGCCGGCCGGAATGAGATTGCCGCGATCGACGAAAAGATCGACAGTCTCGTGGAACTTGAAGTGTTATCGCTTAACAACAACCAACTTACCCATTTCCCCCCGGGATTATGCCGGCTTCCCAAACTGCGGAAACTTGATCTGACCTCCAACAAGCTTCTTACCCTTCCCGAGGAGATCGGCGATTGTAAAGCTCTTACCGATCTATATATCAGCGGGAACCGGCTTGCCGATCTGCCGCCCACCCTCGGACAGCTTGCACAGTTGCAGTGGCTTTACAGCGACAACAATCAGTTGACGCAGCTTCCCCGTGAACTGTCTGGATTGACAAAGCTGCAGTGGCTCTCACTTTCGGGGAATGCGCTGACGGAGCTTCCGGAGCGGATCGGCAACCTGACCGGCCTTGCAGTGCTCTCGTTGTCGTATAATAAATTGTCGACGCTGCCTAAAAGTATCGCGCAACTGAAGCGCCTCCGCATCCTGCGCATGAACGGAAATGAACTTACAGGCCTTCCCGAGGAGATCGTCAATCTGCAGGGGCTTGATTTCAAACGGGGAGGTGAAGAGTACGGGAACCTGCAGATCGGCAATAACAGACTCTGCGGCCTGCCCGGCAAAACGGCCGACTGGGCCGACAAGTACTGCCACGGCTGGCGGGAGAGCCAGAAATGCGGGAAGTGAGGGGGGAGTAGTTTGTCAGATGCGATAACGATACTGATCAACCCCCGAACCCCCGCCCCTAAATTTTTCGATAAACCATCTCCACAACCACCTTGCGTCCTTCTTCTGCAACCACCATTTTTAAGCAACGGATCTCGGCCCATGAAAAAGACTCCTCTCTACGAAAAACACCTCGCCCTTGGCGCCAAAATGGCCCCTTTCGGTGGCTATGAGATGCCGATTCAGTATAAAAGCATCATTTTCGAACATAATGCCACCCGGCAGGCTGCATCAATTTTCGACACCTGCCACATGGGTGAGTTCTCGTTTCGGGGGCCGGGGGCGCTTGGCGACCTCGAACGGATTGTCTCCTGTACTGTGGCATCCATCAAGGTCGGGCAATGCCGCTACGGATTCATCTGCAACGAAGCCGGCGGTGTCATCGACGATCAGATTCTCTATCGGACGGGGGAGGAGGAGTTTTACATGGTCGTCAATGCCTCGACTGAAGCGAATGATTTCCAATGGATCACCAGTCACCTTTCATCAAACACCATTGCGGAAAACCTCTCCGCTAAGATAGCCAAAATCGACCTTCAGGGGCTTTCCTCCCCGAAGATCTGCGCGAAACTCATGGAAGAGCCGATCCGCGGATTGAAATACTACCATTTCATGCACAACCGATACCGCGGGGAGAAGGTCCTGCTCAGCCGGACCGGGTATACCGGGGAGATAGGATTTGAGTTCTATTCCACACCGGAACTTGCATTGAGGCTCTGGGATGATTGCCTTGCCGCAGGAGCGGTTCCTGCGGGCCTTGGAGCGCGCGACACGTTGCGCCTTGAGATGGGATACCCTCTCTACGGTCATGAGCTTGACGAGGCGACAAACGCCGCCTGGAGCGGTTTTTCCCGAGCTCTCGGGGATAAACAATTTATCGGTTCAGGGGCGATCCGCACCGCAACCGGTACACCGTATCATTTAAGCGGCCTCCTGATCGAAGGGCGCCGGACTGCGCACACCGGCAATCGGATCACCGATGCGGCCGGCGAGGTGATCGGCCGCGTTACGAGCGGCAGTTTTTCGCCTTCGCTCGGCCGGGCGGTTGCGCTTGGCTATCTGCGGGACGGAAATCAGCAGAGCGGCGGCAGCGTTTCCATCACCACCGACCGCGGAGCGCTGCAGGCGACGGTTTCCGAGACGCCGTTGTACCGCAAGGCAAGCGGCAGGGCGAACCTTGATGATTTTTTAAATGAAAATCAGGCGATTTCCTCACTACCACAAGGAGCATCACATGATAAAGGACGATCGTAAATACTCGAAAACCCATGAATGGGCCATGCGCAGCGGCGATAGTGCCGTTGTCGGCATCTCCGACCACGCGCAGGACGCCCTGGGTGACATCACCTTCGTCGAACTGCCGAAAGTCGGGGCGACGCTCAAACAGGGGAAGGAGTGCGGCGTCATCGAATCGGTCAAGGCGGCAAGCGACCTTTACTCGCCGGTAAGCGGCAAGGTGACTGAAATCAACGGCAGTCTCGAAACCGCTCCCGAAGCGATCAACAGCGATCCCTACGGTTCCGGATGGCTTTTTAAAATTACGTCACTCGACGACGCGGAATTCGCCGCCCTCATGGACGCCGCCGCCTACGGAACGTTTATGGAGAGTGAAGCGTGAGCTATATCGCCCATACCGATAGCGAACGCCGAGCAATGCTGCGTCAATGCGGCGTTGCGTCGATCCAGGAGCTGTTCGCCGCCATACCGGAAAACCTCAAGCCCGCCTCCTTCGATCTTCCTGAAGGCAAATCTGAATTCGAAGTCATGTCGTTTTTCGAGCATCTCGCGGGGCGGAACTATGTCCACCTGACCGACTTCGTGGGCGGCGGTTTTTACGACCATTTCATCCCCGCCGCGATCGACGCGCTGGCATCGCGCAGTGAGTTTTATACCGCCTATACGCCCTATCAGCCGGAGCTGTCGCAGGGGACCCTGCAGGCAATTTACGAATACCAGACAGCGATCTGCAGGCTCACCGGTCTTGATGTATCGAATGCGTCGGTATACGACGGCGGCACGGCCCTCTACGAAGCGTGCCAGATGGCCATCCACGCGACCGGCCGGCGCAGGGTCGTCATTGACGGCGGAGTCAATCCGATCTATCGAAAGATGCTTTATTCCTATACCGCCAATCTTTCCATCGAGTTCGTGGAGATCGCCGTTTCGCACGGCCAGAGTGACCGCGAACGGGTGTTTGAGGCGCTCGACACTGCGACCGCGGCGGTGATTCTCCAGAATCCCAATTTCTTCGGCGTTATCGACGACCACGGAGATATCGTAAATAAGTGTCATGACTACGGCATCATCACGATTCAGTCGGTCTATCCGATCGCTCTGGCGTTCCTGAAAACACCGGGCGAGCAGGGATTCGATATCGCCACCGGCGAGGGGCAGTCGCTCGGCATCCCGCTCTCCTTCGGCGGACCGTATCTGGGATTTATGTGTGCCCGTAAAGAGCTTGTCCGCAAAATGCCGGGCCGCATCGTCGCGCGCACGGTTGACATTGCAGGAAAGGAGGGGTTCGTCCTTTCGCTGCAGGCGCGCGAGCAGCACATCAGGCGCGAGAAGGCGACCTCCAACATCTGTTCCAATCAGGCGCTCTGCGCCCTGCGGGCCCACCTGTACCTCAGTCTGATCGGTAAGGAAGGGCTCAAGGATGTCGCAAAACTCTGTTTGAACAAAGCGCATTATGCCCGGGAGCGGATCAAGGCGATCCCCGGTGTCGCAGTGATGGATTCATCCCCGACCTTCAACGAATTTACCGTCAAGCTGCCGATCGACGCCGGCGAATGCGTAGGGCGGATGGTTGATCATGGAATCGCCGCCGGATTTCCGCTGGGGCGCTACTATCCGGGAATGGAAAAATATCTGCTCATCGCGGTTACCGAAAAGCGGACCAAATTCGAGATCGGGCAGCTTGCAGAAACTCTGGAGTGTGTTGTATGTCAGTAATCTATACCAAATCAGTCCCCGGACGGCGGGGAGTGAAGCTTCCCGGCTGTGATGTTCCGGTCGATCATGAAATTCCGGAGAACCTTCGGCGAAGGGAAGATGCTGCGCTTGCTGAGCTTTCCGAACTCGACGTCGTCCGCCATTTTACCGAACTTTCACGCAAGAATTTCGGCCTTGATACCAATTTTTACCCCCTCGGGTCCTGTACCATGAAGTATAACCCGAAAGTAATGGAGAAGATCGCGGCGCTTGAGGGTTTCTCACAGCTCCATCCGCTGCTGCCCCAACTGTATGGCGGCTGCATGCTGGAACAAGGGGCCATCGCCGTCATTTTCGAACTGGAAAAATTGCTTTGTGAGATTACCGGCATGGATGCCTTTACCACCCACCCCATGGCCGGTGCACACGGCGAACTTACCGGTATGATGCTCATCGCCGCCTATCATAAAGATAGGGGCAACCGCAAAACCGAGGTGCTCATCCCTGATGAGGCGCATGGGACCAACCCTGCGAGTGCCGCAATTGCCGGATATGAAATTGTGACGGTGCCTACCGGGGACAATGGTATGCTCGATATCGATACCCTTTCCGACAGGTTGAACGAAAAGACGGCGGCAATCATGCTGACCAATCCCAACACCCTCGGGTTGTTCAATTCGCAGATCGAGAAGGTTGCCGCGATGGCTCATCATTACGATGCACAACTCTACTACGACGGGGCAAACCTCAATGCCATTTTAGGAAAGTTTCGGCCCGGGGATGCCCGTTTCGATGTCATGCACGTAAATCTGCATAAAACCTTTGCCACCCCGCATGGCGGCGGCGGCCCCGGGGCGGGTCCGGTCGGAGTTAAGCGGCATCTTGAGCCGTTTCTACCCATTTCACGTATCAGAAAACGGACTGACGGCACCTATGCACTCGATTACGACTATCCAAAATCCATCGGCTATATTGCACCTTTCTACGGCAATTTTGCGGTCTGTCTGAGGGCGTATGCCTATATCCTGCTTCAGGGAAGACAAGGGCTTATCGACGTGAGCGAACATGCCGTACTCAATGCGAACTATATTCTTGCCTCGTTGAAGGAACAATTTCATGCGCCGTATCCGGATCGCTGCATGCATGAGTGTGTATTGAGTGCTGTAAAGCAGCTTGAAGCGGGAGTCCATGCCGTTGATATCGCAAAGGCGCTTATCGATTACGGCTTTCATCCTCCGACCATCTATTTCCCGCTTATCGTTAAAGAGGCGATAATGATCGAACCGACCGAAACGGAAAACAAGGAGACGCTCGACCGGTTTATCGAAGCGATGAAGAAGATTGCATATAAAGCGCTGGATGATCCGCAAAAGATAAAAAAAGCGCCGAAATCAACCCCTGTCGGTCGCCTGGATGAAACAAAAGCTGCACGGGAAATGGATTTTAATTATATTGATTGCAAGCCGTAATACATAAAAAGAAATATGATAGCTGTTGCTTTCAGCAACAAAATTTATTATACTATGAAGGTACAGGCACCTGCGTGCCAAATGACGCGGGAATAGTTAAAAAGGAGCTCTTTTATGCGTTTAAGCAAAGTTGTGGTAATTGTGGCCCTTTCCGCGAGTATGGCGGTTCTTTTTGCAGCAGCAGAAAAATTCGTCACTCCTACCAAGGATGGTACCGGCCTTTACAAGAATCAAACGCGTGAAGTATACGAAGAACCTATTATGAAGGTCGGCACTACCGATCGCCTGACGGTTCTCAAAAAAAAAGGCCGCTACTACGAGGTTAAAACACCCAACGGACAGACCGGATGGATCGAAGACCGGCTTGTTGTAGCAACCGGAAAGAGCAAGACCTTCGTGTTCGATAATGCGGACGTTATCGGATATCTTGACAATCCAACGCCGGTGTACATTATCGACACCGACGACCCCAATGCCGACCCGATCAACCTCGATCGGTCCTTTAAAGACGCACTTCGTGAAAACGTCGATAAGGAAACGGTGGAGCGGCAGATCAGGTAGTTTTACAAAAGAAATGAAATCAGAAGGAGAATTATTGCGGTAATTCTCCTTTTTTATTTCTCTGTTATATACACAACCTATGAAACCAATCTTCGATTTTATCGACTACCGGAAATTTCTCGCCGCCTATTACGAAAGTAAGAAGGAAACGTCGCATTTTTTCTCCTACCGTTACTTCTCGCGCAAGCTCGGGATCAACTCCCCCTCGTTTTTAAAGCATGTCATTGACGGCAAACGGAACCTGACGACGAAAATGATCGACCGGTTCAGTCATGCACTCGACCTCTCGGTTAAAGAGTCACGATATTTCCGTAACCTTGTACTCTTCAATCAGGCGAAAACGGCCGGTGAAAAGCAGGAGCACTATGCAGTACTCAGATCGGTGATCGGAATGGTGAAAGAGACGGTGCTCGGCGCCGACCAGTACGACTATTTTTCCACCTGGTACACGCCGGTGATCAGGGAAATGATCTGCCTGCGTGATTTCAACAATGATTACCGCGCGATCGCCGCGACCCTCAAACCGCCGATTCTCCCTTCGGAGGCGAAGGCGGCGGTGGCATTGCTGCTCAGGCTGAAGCTTGTCGAGCGGCAGGCGGAAGGGAAGTACCGGCAGACCTCGTCGGCGATCACCGCCGACAGTGCGGTCACGTCGCTTGCGGTACGCTCGTTTACCCGCGTCATGTTCGACCATGCGAAGGTTGCACCGGATACGGTCGGTAAAACCGAACGCCATGTTTCGGGGCTCACGATGGGGATCTCTCAGGAAGCCTACGATGTCATTGCCGCCGAGATCGAGTCGTTCAAGGACCGTGTCAAACTGATCGTCAATCGCGACCAGGGGGGCAGCCGCATCTACCAGTTGAATATCGGCATGTTTCCGGTAAGTGAAGACCTCCGTACATTGCCGGTGGAGCAGGAGGGCGCGCAATGAAAAGAATCGCTGTTTGGATTATGGCGATGGTGACGGCCCTGGCCTTGCGGTGCGGCATTTCACCCTATGCCGGCGGCGGTACGACCGATACCGGCAATGCGAAAGCGACGGCGGTCGTGCGGCGAATGCCCGGCTATCTATTACCGGTTCTGGTTCTTCCGGATGATATCTTCGATCTCCTGCTGCACTTTCGTTTTGTAGAGCATCTCTTCGAGATCGTGGGCGATTTTTTTACCCCGCATGAGAATATCGGACCGTTTTTCGAGCAGAGAGAGTTCAAGCTCCCGCTTGCGGTTTTCTTCGCTGCGCAAGCGCAGTTGAAGGATACTGTGACCGATGGAGATCCCCAGAATAAAAATAAAAGCTTGTATAAGAATAAGCAGAATGAAGCCTGATGTCATAGTTTAACCCTGTTCTATCGTAGGGGTAACGATGAATTTTCTTCTATTAAATATAGCTACAGCTTGGAGTGAAAGCAACGTATTACTTGTTCGGGCCGCCTGTTTGAAACAGTGAAAATGGCCGATCAGGAGAGCGGGAAGTCGGTGGTGCTGAAATTCATGCGCCGAGCAAAATTCAACAATTTAATTAATAATTCCCTTTTATTGGCGTCGTTTACCTTGTTTGTGTCATCTGTGATTGAGACAACCTCCTTATGGAGTTTTTTTACAGGGCCTGTCAGAACGGGGTAGAACATATCTTCAAGCCGGTGTTTCGAGACGGGCAGTGAAAAACGGTCAACGATATTCAGGAGGTAACGGATTCGTTCGCAGCGATCGACATTCAGACTAGTGATGAGCCGCTCAAGCGTTTCGGTAAGCAGTTTCTCGCAGATCGCGGTGCTCCATTTTAGGTCGATTGCAGCTTTGAATTGGTTGAGTCGTTTGTATAAGGCCGCAAGCTCCGTCATACACTGCTCTTCTTTGCCGGGGTTGTTGAGTTTTGCAAACACATTATCCCACTTCTGCTGCAATATGAAGATAAGCGGTGCATGGAAATATTCCGGCATTTCAGGGTAGAACGATTGAAGCAGCACCAGATCGGATTCATTCGCCTGCAGCCAGGCTGAAAAACGTCTCTCCGAATGACAGGCGATTTTTGCGAGATAAATGGTCGCCAGATCCTTCCGGAGGGTGGTAAAAACATCGGCAAGCGTATAAAGTTGTGCCTCCGTATGATGCTTTAATGTTGAAGCGGAGATTAATGCCGGGTCAACGGTTTCATTCCAGGGCATAACCCACCCCGAGGGTTCGGCCGGATCGGAAAGATCAGTGAACACAATCCATTCACTCAGTTCTCCTGTTGTTTCATGATCAAGCGAGACGCGGTAACGCTGCTGTGGTGTAATGGGGTTGGCAAACAGCTTCTGCAGATGAGGCCGTTCCCTGATCGGCCGTACCGTGCAATGGTAACCATAGCAGGGAAGGGAGACTTTTCCTTCCGCGATCCCAAGTGAGTATTCCATCGCCATGGTAAAACAGATCATGCGTTCATGGAAGAAAAACGGCAGGATGTGCCGTTTGAAAAGTACTGCGCCGTTATCGCCCTTGAGGTTGCTTGGCGCTTTCGCCAGATCGCGCATGAAGGCGTCCATCACCGATTGCTGCCGCGACGGTTCAATGCCGAGCTGCAGCGCCCTGCAGGCATAGGCGAAGTTCTGCATTGATTCGATGCCGCTTATGTCCGAAAAGAACCAGCCGCACGAGGTAAATGAGTACAGTATGTATTTCTGCGCTTCGAGCAGGCGCCGCAGGTGCCGGGAATCTTCTTTTGACAATTGCGGCCCGCCCTTCTGTCCGGCAGGGAAGGGTTCCTGTTTTTTGCGGGTAGGGTTAACGAGCTTCGTGCCGTAGTGGTCACGAAGTTCCCATGGATCAAGACGGTAGTCGTTGCAGGCGGCCGCGAACGTCTTGTCGATCGTCTTCTGCAGGTTGTTGAGCGCCTGGCGCATCGGCATGCGCCACGCCTGGTTCCACCCAGGCTTTCCACCGGTTTGACAGCCGCAATCGCGCGTCCAGCGGCCTACACCGTGGATGCAGCTCCAGGCGGTTCCTTCACCAAAAGCGTCTTTCAGCGTCACCTCGTAGGCGGGCGGGTGAAGCGAATGGTAACAGCCGAAATTAACCGGCTGAATAGTGAGCGCAGGGGCGACATGGGTAAAGAAGTAGGCCAGGCACATATCGCCGAATGGCTTGTGGTGCCCGAAGGTCTCGCCATCGGTCGCGACGACCACCACTTCATCGTTTGGTGCCGCAGGTGTGTAGCAGCCGTCAATCCTTTTGCCGAGCGTATGAGCGTCCTGCAGCAGATCATTGAAACTCACCTCTTTGGAGAGCTGCTCATCAAAAAAGAAAATATCGAGGAATCCTTCCTCCTTCGTACCGGAGGGATTTCGTGCGAAAAGGCGGTAGGGGCGCCGTGTATCGATTGCCAGGTCGCTGGTGGAGGACCATGCGGAGGACGAGTCAAGGGGACGGAATGATTCCGCCTGCTGCGGCGCAAGGATGACAAAGGCGATCTTCTCTTCGATAAGACACCGGACCGTCTCCATGTTGATGGCGGTCTCGGCAAGCCACATGCCTTCGGGATCGCGTCCGAAACTTTTTTTGAACGAGGCTTTCCCCCACCGGATCTGGCTGAGCTGGTCGCGCCTGGAGGCCAGGGGCATGATAAGATGATTGTAGACCTGGGCGATGGCGTTGCCGTGGCCGCCGCACTGCGAGGCGCTCTTACGGTCTCCTTCGATGATGCGCCGTGTGGTGACGGGATGATGCTCCTCCATCCAGGACATGAGCGTGGGCCCGAAATTAAAGCTCATCGAGGTGTAATTGTTATGGATGTGCGTGATCATCCCATCGCGATCGAGCAGTCGTGAGTAACCGTTGGGGCGGTAGCACTCGGCGTAGATACGTTCGTTCCAATCGTGAAACGGTGTCGCGGCCTCTTGCGTCTCAATGACATCCAGCCAGGGATTTTCACGCGGAGGTTGATAAAAATGGCCGTGGACGATCACCCATTTTCGCGTGGCGCGGGGTGGCTCAACGCCATGCATAAGGGGAGCCGTCCGGGTTGGTGACCGTCCTGTCGCGAAGCCGTTTTTTCAGGATGTCGATTCCCTGGGCAATGATGTCGGAGCGTTCATGGTAGCTGTTTTCAAACCAAGTTTCCGTTTCCTGATTGATACGGGTGTAGCATTTGTCGCCGATTTTTTTATCGCCGACCTGGATTTCAATGGTGCTTTTCCGGTTGTCGATGATGACGTTTCGAAGCCATCGTATACTCATGAATCGGATCCTCCATAGTCTTGATGTTTACGGCACGCGCGATAGCAGGAGCCTCCCCTGAACCGTGTAAATCGAAGCGGGAAACTCCAGTATCAACCGTTCGAGCATGCTGCGCGCCGCCTGAAATGCGCCGATACGGAACTGGGCATCGGCCATGCCATACAGATACTCCGGCTCCCTCTCGGCCGGTGCGCAACGTAGCGTTGCAACCGCCGCGGCTGCTTCCGATTGTTCGATTTGCCGACGGGCGATTCGCAGACCGATACGCCATGCATGCCCGCCGGCAAGGCCGGATCTACAGAACAGCTCAGCGGCTTTGTCACGGTCGCCTTTAAACAAAGTATATTCGATTTGAATGAATTTGGCAAGCGTTTCGGGAGCATCGGCGAGGCGAAGCAGCCAGTAGCGATAATCCATGAGTTCCACTGCGAACGGGTATGCCGCGGTGAGTTTGATCGAATCGAGCAGCGCCAGGCATGTATCCGTTTTCCCGCCATAGAGGGTAGTGCGTGCCCGCCATAGAACCCGGTGGTGCTCCGATCGCGAAAGGGCGTTGTTGTGATCCCCGGCAAAACGCAGCGCTTCCGGTATGCTGTCGCAGAGCAGCAGCTGGCGGAGATAGAGCGTGTCCCGGGCAAGCGATTGCGGCAGTAAATGAATCAGGTCCGCCGCTTTCTGATGGTCGCCCAGGTGCTGGTAGAGTTCGATCGCTTCGATGCGGCTCTTTTCGGAGTTCACCCCCGCCAGTTCAAGCCAGGTCTTCGCGCTGTCGCTCAAACCCATTGCGCGGTACGATTGGTAAAGCAGCGAGGCGGCGTCCTGCCGCAGTTCCCGCTTGGAGGTGCAGCGGTGGAGGGCGCGGGCGGCGGCCGCGGCCGCCGCGTACTGCTGCCGCCCGAAGCGCTGTCGTGCCATGGAATGAAGCGATCTGCAGCGGCCTGCGCTGTTTTTCTCGAGAGACGACACCACATAAAGCTGACGGTCGAAAAGCCCTTTGCGGCCGTACTGGTCGATGATCCACGACCTGAGCGAGGCCGTGTCGGTCTGCTTCGCTCCGCCGAAGGCACAGTTGGCAAACCGCTGCAGGAGCGTGTCGCAGCGTGGCGCAGTCAATTCGTCAAGTATCGTCTCGAATCGGCTGAGCGCAAGGGGGGTGAGCTGATGCCGTTCGGAAATGACCCGGCAGAGCAGGCCGGGAACCGGGGCGTAATCGTCAAGAACCTGTTTGGCCTCGATCCACCGCAGGAGCAGGTACGCGTCGAGGCCCTTTTCCTGGTCGAGTATCGTACAGAGTGTGTCGATTCTGCCGGTGGCGCCGATCTGCTGGTACGCAAGAAGAGCGGTACTCGCTGACGGATGGTACTGTTTCCACGCATGACGTATTGCCGCGAAGACCGGACCGGTTTCGCGCCGGAGATGTTGCCGCCAGCCGAAGAAAAGCAGGGTGTCGCTTACCGGATTGTGCCGTGCGAATGCCGCAATGAGCGCGGCGAAGGTTGCCGCATTTATTTCAGGTTGCCGCACGATCAGACTGCAGAGGCAAACCTCGCTTAACGGGACGCTTTTCCCTTTGCGGACAGGAACCGACAGAAGCGCTGTCGCCGAATCAAGAGAAGGGCAGCCGGCGGCATCGGCCGCAAAGGGGAATGTCACGGAAAAGAGAAAAAAGACCAGTCGCCGCATGCCGTCACCTCCCGATGAATGAGGGAACCGTTTTTGACGCAGCGGCAAACGAGTTTTTAAATCCGACATGGATCCTTCCCATACTTTTAATGTCCTGAATATTCCGTGCCCACTCAACCGAAAGCATGCCGATTCCGGCAGGTATTCTGATGCCGATACCATATCCCCACATTTTACGGTACGACCGGTTCAGACCGATATCGTTCTCAAAACCGATGCCGCCGTCAAAAAACAGATACACCGGGGTGCCGGGCTGAAAATAATACAGGTATTCAGCCTGGCCATAGACAACCGTCCTGAAGGCGAACTCGTTTTCCATATATCCCCGCAGCGACCCGTTCCCCCCAACACGGTAGAGTTCCGACGGCACCAGAGCGTTTTCGCGGGTGATGAGGTGGCCCGAATTCACCCGCAGCATGAGTGCCGTATGAAAAGGAAACGGCAGGTGCCCTCCGGCCGTAAAATCAATGTGCGAGCGATTATACAGACGGCCTTTCCGCGTCAGGCCGCTTCCTGTAGCAATAGTTAATTCTCTGCACCAGGCGCCGTCGCGGTACGGTTCCGGACTCCGCGCCAGAACCAGATCGGCGCCGGCGAACGATCCGTTTTCTCCGGCAGCACGTGCGTCCTGCGATACCGTGTGGCCGTTGAGGTTGACGCCGGCACGCCACCGTACGGCCGGTTCATAGAACAGGCCGAGGTCCCCGAACAGATACCCGTAAGCCTCGCTGACGACCTCGAGTCCACCTCCGGCATCGACGACGAGCGGCAATCCGAAAAACCACGGCTGTGAGAATCCGATATCGAGCCGCTGGCGGGAGCGGTCGCCGGCGTAGGAGAGCTGCGCCTCCTCACCGCTGTGGAACAGGTTGGTGAAGGCGAACTGGATGTTGCCGTGAACCTGCGGCCGATCGCCGCTTCCGACCTCCAGACCGGCCGCGCCGTCAAGCCCCATTCCCGAGCGGTCGTTAATTACAAACGGGACGATGATCCTCCGCGCCGGTGGCGCGGAGGAGTCGGCGGAGGCTGCGATGACCGGTGGAAGCGCCGCTGCGGCGGTGATGTAGTTGCGCGTTTGAAGACGTTCGAGCGACTGGTCGATCGCCCGGTGGTCGAATCGGGCGCCGGGTTTGATTGACAGGTCGCGCAGGATGAGTTTGTTTTTTGTTGTAAATGAGCCCTTCAGTTCAGGCCGGCTGAAAAGGTATTCTTCGTCGGGGTCGATGTGAAAGGTCAGTCCGATCGTGTCGTGCCGATTGGTCTGAAGGTCCGCGGCCACCGAGACAAAGGGGTACCCGCAGCCGGTGTAGGAACGGCCGATCTCCCCGGCGCGATCTTTGACTATTGCGGCATCGAACGGCCGGGGATACGGGGGTGCGGCGGGCAGGTCGGACGAATCGGGCGCCGGGGGGCGCAGGGTGATGATCCGTTCACTGCCGATCGTTGACCGTGTTCCCGGGATGACCGACAACGGGCCCGCCGGAGCGGAGTCCCATTGGGGATGAAAATAGCCGGTGGAATCGAGATACTCGCTGATGACGGTTCGTGCCGCCCGACGGTAGAGTACGGGACCGGTTCGCCGCATGCCGCGCGGGAATGCACGCCGGGAAATGCGGCGGGTGAGGAATCTGCAGTCGAAAATCCTGTTGGACGGCGTCGAGCATGAGCACGTCGTGTCGTAAACGGCTATACGCGGCGGCGCCCCCCTACTGAAGACCGATGCGCATCCGCCCGCCATCATAAGAATAATGATTGCCCGAAAAATAACGCCCTCCCGCTGCATAGAAAAGAGGCTTCCAGGGCTGTTCCGGGTAAGGTGAAGGTATCAATTTTTCCGATAGAACTACTGCCGTTCAGGTGCCCAGACGTTTCCGCCGTTCAAGGATTTCTTTGCCTTTTACCGAATATTTCGCTACCGGGACCTCTTCGAGCCGTTCGACCGGGATCGGTTCGCCGGTCACTTTACACATGCCGTAAACGCCGTCGTCGATGCGCTGGAGCGCTTCATCGATCTGTTCGAGATACTTCTGCTGCCGTTCGGCAAGACCCATTGAGAATTCTCTGCCGTATGAAAGCGACGCCACGTCACCGAGGTGGTAACTGTAACGGGAAATTTCTCCTGAAGAATCGGAAATCGACTGCTTGAGGTTACTCTGCTGGAGTTCGTCCATCTCCTCAAGCACCTTGTTTTTTTCGGTAAGAAGCTTCTCTTTAAAATAGTGCAGCTGCTTTTTGGTTAATTTCTTATTCATCATTGCCTCCATCGGAGCATAGCGGACGGAAAAACATTAAAAATAGATCAGTAGGGGAGGAAATACAATTTTTTCTGTTAGATCCGATAGGAGGCAGCGATTCCCCAATCGATTTCCACATTTCCCGCCCCTGTCCTACACGCTTTATCTATTTTTAAACGGATATTTATCGAATTTTCCATAAAAAAGCACAATATGGGGAGCACGATCCTTCAATGACCAGAGTTGAAATGGCAAAAGCCGGGATTATCACTGATGAGTTCCGGGAAGCGGCCAGACGCGAGGGCATGGACCCTGAAAAATTCACCACTGCGGTGGCGGAGGGAAAAATCGTTCTTGTACGCAATAACAACCGTACCATTCCGCCGCTCGCCATCGGTGCCTCGACACGGGTGAAAATCAACGCCAACATCGGCACCTCTTCTTTACTTTCGGACATCGATCAGGAACTGGAGAAGCTGCGCACCGCCCTCCATTTCGGCGCCGATGCGATCATGGATCTCTCGACAGCCGGCGACCTCGCCGCCATCCGCAGGAGACTCATCGCGGAGTGTCCGGTCGCGTTCGGTACGGTGCCGCTCTATGAAATGGCCGTTCGGGCGCGGGAGCATGGAAAATCGGTGCTCGAAATTTCGGCGGACGAGATGTTCGGGGTCATCGAGGAGCAGTGTGAACAGGGGGTCGATTTCCTGACCCTCCACTGCGGTGTCACCCGGCAGACCGTGGTCCGTTTCAAGGAGGTCAAACGGCTTGCGGGAGCGACAAGCCGGGGCGGAACGATCATCATGGAGTGGATCCATTGCAACGGGAAGGAGAACCCGCTTTACGAACAGTATGACCGGCTGCTCGATATCTGCAGGCGCCATGATGCAGCCGTGAGCCTCGGCGACGGGTTTCGGCCCGGTGCCCTTGCCGATGCCACCGACCGGGTGCAGATCGAGGAGCTGGTTGTTTTGGGGGACCTTGTCAAGCGGGCGCGTGACAGGGGGGTCGGTGTTTTCGTCGAGGGTCCCGGCCATGTGCCGCTCCATGAGGTGGTCACCAATATTAAAATCCAGAAACCGCTTTGCGGAAATGCGCCGTTTTATGTGCTCGGGCCGCTTGTCACCGACGTCACGCCGGGATACGACCACATCAGCGGCGCGATCGGCGGGGCGCTTGCGGCCATGGCGGGCGCCGATTTTCTCTGTTATGTGACTCCCGCGGAGCACCTGCGACTTCCGTCGGCGGATGATGTACGCGAAGGGGTGATCGCATCGCGCATCGCGGCGCATGCGGCGGACATCAGCCGCGGACATCCCGGCGCCATTGAGTGGGACCATGCGATCACCAGGGCGAAAATAGACCTCGACTGGGAACGGATGCTCTCGCTCTGCATCGATCCCGAAAAGGCGCGTGCCTATCGCCAGTCGCTCCCGTTGGGCGACAACGAGCAGCTTTGCAGCATGTGCGGCGAGTTCTGTGCGATCAAACGTTCGCGCACGATCGCATGAGGCGGCCGCGGCGAAAGAGCACTATTGCGTGCATGGCAGATTGACGAAGGAAGAATGAATCGCAGGGCGGATCACGATCCGTCCATCCGCCCGAATCGCAAATTATCCTGTAATGAAATTATATTTTACCTCAATTTAGGTTTTATTTCTCGCCGGCAGATAACGGCGCTTTTTCAGGAGAGCAGCTATGGAATTCAAGAACAGGGCATTAAAGCAATTCATTACGCCGGAATCGTTTCTCCATATCAGGAAGCAGGATCTGAGCGGTCCGAACGGATGGCTGCTGTTCGTTGCCTGCAACAGCGGCATTGATCTGGCTATGTCCGTCAAGAAAGAGTATGAATCGATGCTGGCGGAAAACGGAAGCGAACTTGTGGAGATCCCGTTGCTCGGGAGCTACAACGAGCCGATCACACGGGTTTTCTCCGATACCGAAACATGTCCGCGGCTCACGGAGCATGTTGCCGGTTCGAATGCCTATATTTTTCAGTGCGCCCACGAGCGTATCACCCACAATACAGTCAATGAAAACATCCAGCAGCTGCTGCAGGTTGTGCGAACGCTGCGCGCGCACCGTGCACGCACCATCACGGTGGTGACCCCCTATGCACCCTATTCACGGCAGGACAAGCCGAGTTTTCTTGCCCGTGAAGCAACCCTGGCGAGCCTTTTCGTCGACCAGTTGAAGATAGCCGGCGCACAGACCCACCTTACCTACCACCCCCATGCACTTTCGCTCTACGGGTTCTACGAGCCGGAGATGATGCTGGTGGCGTTGAACGGACTGGGGCTTTTTACCGAAATCTTCGAGTCGTTCCGCGGGCTCGAAGAGGTGGTTGCGGTCTCGACCGATGCGGGCGGCGCGAAAAACACCGTTCACTTTTCAGAGGTGATGAACATTCCCTATGCGATTGCCAATAAATTCCGTCCCGGTAAAGACCGCACGAACCTGCTCGGCATCATCGGCGACCTCAGCGGGAAGAAGATCGCCATCATTTCCGATGATGAGACGGTGACCGGATCTTCGATCGCCAACGCGACACGCTGGCTTTTTTCCAACTTCGGGGTCAAAGAAATCCATATCGCCATCAGCCACCTGAAACTGCGCGAGGAGTACCTGCCCACGATCGTCGAACTCCATGAGAAATTCGGACTTGCCGCGCTCCATACGACCGATTCCGTTCCGCAGGTACCGGCAATCAAAAATCTCGATTTCATCAAGGTGCATCCGCTCGCCCGGCGCTTCGCGTCGACCATCAACAAGCTCCACTACAACCAGTCGGTGAGCGATCTGTTCGGGGCCAAGGTGCGGTCGTAAAGGCCCCACAATCCTTTCAAGTACCGCGCTCGCTGCGCGAGCCCCGCACATTTCAGGTGCATACAGGGGGCCGCAGTGGTAAAATAACAGCCGCGGGTTATGAACATGAAACACCTTTTTCCAACTGCTGGAATTCTTACCGGAGTGCTGTTGCCGGGTGTCGCGGCAGTACCTGCCGCCGGGGTCGTTCCGGAAGCGTCGATCTTCGACCGGTATGGCCTGCCGCTGGTCATTGAAGTGCTGCTCGGTTGTGCGGTCTTTCTCTTCTCACTGCTGCTCTGGCGGAAAAACCGGACCCTTCGCCGGGAAATCGCCCGGCGTGAGCAGGTGCAGGATGCGCTACTTGAAACGCAGCGTTTCAATGAAAGCGTGATGCGCTCGACGCCCGATATGATATATATCTATGATTTGTTCAACGATGCGGTGAGCTATACCAATCTTCACCTGTCGGAACTGCTCGGGTACGGCGATGCCGAGGTGCGCGCGATGGGCGGCGCTTTTCACCACCGGTTGATTCATCCCGACGACCGGCCGCTGGTCGACGCCATGCTTGCGCGGTGCGACAAGGGCGATGACGGCGTCATCGACAGCATCGAGTTCAGGATGCACGACGCCGTCGGCCGCTGGCTCTGGTTCCAGGGACGGTATACCGTGTTCAAAAGGGATGACGGGGGGCGTGTGCATCAGGTGATCGGTACGCTCCATGATATCACCGAGCGGGTGACGGTGGAAAATGCTCTTAAAATCGCCTTTGACCGGGCGCAGCGCTATCTGGACATCGTCGAAACAATCATCGTTGCGCTCGACCGGGAAGGCCGCATTACCCTGATCAACCGGAAAGGTGCGCAGGTACTGGGGCGTAGGGCTGCCGACCTCATCGGGAAGAACTGGTTCGAAACCTGCGTGCCGCAGGCCGACCGCAAGGAAACCTCGCTGTTTTTCGGCATGCTCATTTTCGGCAGTACCGACGCGGTTGAATACTATGAAAACGGCATCATTACTGCGACGGGAGAGCAGCGGACCATCGCCTGGCACAACAACCTGCTGCGCGATGAGAAGGGCGTCGTTATCGGAACGATGAGCGCGGGCGAGGACATCACCGAACGGAAACAGGCGGAAGATCTTGTCAAAACAGAAAAACTGCGGCAGAACATACTGCTCACGCTCAACCAGCTGCCCGACCTCACCGTCGAATACATCATGGACTATGCGCTCGATACCGCGCAGGTCTTGACGAAAAGCGCAATCGGGTATCTTTATTTTTATGACGAGGAACAACAGCTCTTTACCCTTTACAGCTGGTCGAAGGAAGTCATGCGGAGCTGTCATATCGTCGAGAAACAGACGGCGTACGAGCTTGCAAAGACCGGGCTCTGGGGCGAGGCGATACGCCGGCGTCAGCCGGTCATCACCAATAACTACCCTGCCGAAAATCCGTGGAAGAAGGGGGTGCCCGAAGGGCATGTCGAACTTCGGCGTCATTTAAACGCACCGGTGTTCGATGGAGGGAAAATCGTCGCGGTGATCGGGGTCGCCAACAAGGAACGGCCGTACGATGAGGCTGACGTGCGGCATCTGCAATTGCTCATGGACGGCGTCTGGAAAATAAAAAAGCGCCTGGAGATGGAGGGACAGGTCCGCCGGCTCAACGAAGACCTCGAACGGAAAGTCGCGGAGCGCACCCGCGAAGTCACCCGAGCGCACGAGGAGCTCGCCCGGTTCTTCACGTTGACGCTGGATCTTCTGTGCATCGCCGGCATCGACGGCACCTTCATCAGGTGCAACAGGGCGTGGGAGGTGATGCTCGGGTATTCGCTCAAGGAACTGGAAGGAAAACGATTCCTCGATTTCGTCCATCCCGACGATCTCGATGCGACGGTCGCCTGCATCGCCGAACTCGCACAGGGAAAGGAAGTCATCGATATCGTCAACCGGTACCGCTGCGCCGACGGAACCTACCGCTGGATCGAATGGCGGTCAAACGCGGTCGGTAATCTGATTTACGCCGCCGCGCGCGATATTACGGAAAAGAAAAAGGATGAGGAGGCGCTCATCCGGGCCAAGGAGGAGGCCGACCGGGCCAACCGCGCAAAAAGCAGGTTTCTGGCGAACATCAGCCATGAAATCCGCACGCCGCTCAATGCGGTCATCGGCTACAGCGAGCTGCTTTCGGGGATGTCGACCGGGAAGAAAGAACAAGGGTATATCGAGTCGATATCGCTTGCCGGAAGGAACCTGCTTCGATTGATCAACGATATCCTCGACCTGTCGAAAATCGAAGCCGACATGATGACGATGCGGTACGGCGCGGTCAACCTTGCGGCACTGCTCCATGAAATCGAGCAGATTTTCTCCTTCCAGCTCCGGGAGAAAAAATTGACTTATAAAATAGAGACCGACCGGCTGCTGCCGCGGTATCTCGTCCTCGACGAGGTCCGCATGCGTCAGGTACTGCTCAACCTCGTCGGCAACGCGGTGAAATTCACCGAACGAGGTTTTATTAACGTGGCTGTTGCCTCCACAACGGCACCCGGGGGATTCAGCAAGGTGGACCTGACGATCGTGGTCGAAGACAGCGGAATCGGAATCCAGCCGGAAGAACATAATGAGATATTCGAAGCATTCCGGCAGCAGAATGACCAGCCTCCCCGTTACGGGGGCACCGGGCTCGGGCTTTCGATCAGTAAAAAACTCCTCGAGATGATGCAGGGATCGATCAGGGTCGAAAGTCTGGTCAACAAAGGCAGTCGGTTTATCATCCGTTTGCCCGGGGTTGCCGTTGCCTCCATCGCGCCGGCAGGTGAAGGGGAAAGTACTCGGGAGGCGGCTGAACGGCATCTGTTTTCACCCAATACCGTCCTAGTCGTCGATGATATTCCTTCCAACCGTGAGATGATTGCAACCCTGCTTACCGAAGCCGGATTAACGGTAATTGTTGCACAGAACGGTCAGGCGGCGGTTGATTGTGCAATTGAGAAACGGCCTACATGTATTATTATGGATGTATTGATGCCTGTGCTTGATGGCATCTCGGCGGCAAAAATCCTCAAGCAAACCCCGCAGACCGCATCATTACCGATTATCGCACTTACCACGATGCCTGCCAATGATACCATAGATGAGGAATTGCAGCTTTTTGCAGGTCGGCTGAGTAAGCCGGTTACATCGCACGATCTCTTCGAGGAATTGAAAAAATATCTTCCCGGTCTGAAAGGGACCCGGAAGCAGGTTATTGGTGCATTGGATGTTTCCCGTGCAGAAGAAGGCCTGCCGGATCTGCCTGAAGAGTTTGATATAAAAGCGCAGGAACTGTTAGGCGCGGTAAAAATGGATGATATCAGGACCTTCGCTCAGGAGGTTATCGGTTTCGGGAACAGCAACCATTTGCCGGCAATAAAAACAATCGGCAAAAAACTTGCCGAACGTGCCGATCATTTCGATATTACCGGGGTGAGGAATATATTAAGACAGTTGGCGGGATGAGGGAGGAGGGAAGGAAGAAAGCGGTTTAGCAGTTTAGCGATTTAGCGGTTTTGCTGAAAAGCTCAACAGCTGAAAAGCATTCTTTTGACTACTGACCACTGAATTTTAAAAAGGAGCCTTTCGTGCGTGAACAGAAAAAACCTTTATTGATTCTCATGGTTGATGACAATCCCGAGAATCTTCGTCTTTTGGGGGCTATACTCGAGCAGGAGGATTATGCCACGGCATTTGCAATAAACGGGGAGGATGCGCTCCATTTTGTTTCCGCAGAAAAACCGGATCTTATTCTTCTCGATATTATGATGCCGGGGGATGACGGGTATGCGGTCTGCAGAAAACTCAAGGAACGGGCGGATACAAAAAGGATACCGGTTATTTTCCTTACGGCCCGGACCGAATCGGCGGATATTGTCCGGGGATTTGAAACCGGCGGCGTGGATTATGTGACAAAACCGTTCAGCAGCGCCGAACTACTTGCGCGCGTTAAAACACATCTTGAACTGAAACGCGCCCGCGAAGAGATCAAAACTTTACGCGGGTTATTACCGACCTGTGCCTGGTGCCGCCGTATCCGTAATGAAGCGGGGGAGTGGGAATCGATCGAAAAGTATGTTCAGGAACACACCGAAGCCGATTTTTCGCATGGCATGTGTCCGGATTGTCTTGAAGAAAAATTTCCCGCCCTTGCAGAACGTCTGCGGAAGCAATCCGGATAGCGCCGACACCTGATCAAATTTATCTCTGCCTGGACCGTACTCTGAATAGCGTTGCGACCATATATTTTTAATGCTGCATCCAACAGAGGCAGATCGGGAGGGAAGAATATATTTTCCTTCTACAAAAAAAGAGCACCCGTGATATGACAGTCTCCATGACATGTTAAAGGAATTTATCTGATCATATGAATCGTTCAAAGCGTTTAATGACGGCTATCTTATTGACACTTGTGGCTTCTTTGCGTGCACAGGTGACGGTCGTGGAAAATACCCCGCAACAGCTTACCTTCTCGTGGGACCTCAACGGGATTGATACCTCCCTGTTCTTCGACGGAGAAAAGCCCGTTACATCACTCTCTTTTACCGGAAGCGATATTTCGATCGGAGGGGAAGGCGAGTTCGTGCTGCCGGGGTATGCGCTTGTCATGGGAGTACCGCCGGAGGGTGAAATCAGTGCAGTGTTGACTCCGTTAACCACAAAGACCATTCCGTTGGCGCATCCTCCGGCAACATGGAAGGGACGCAGCGGCGTACCCCGTAAATCAACTATTGTTTTTTCGAACCGCTGGATAGCCCACCCCGAATATTCTATTTTCAGGTCGCAGCGGACAGCCCGCCTGGTTATCCGTCCGGTGCAGTACGACGCGACGACGCGGGCAATCGTTTACCTGGCAAAGGGTACCTGCACCATCCGGTTCCCGCAGACCCCGTACCGCTCCCGTTCAATGAAAACGGGCGGCGATTTTGAGCTGATGCTGCGTCGTCTCCTTGTCAACTATGACGCGGCGCGGGGTTGGAGGGCCGCGACGCCGTTGGCAAAAAAGACCGTCTCACCCTATCCGTTGCCGCCCGATCAGAAAATGTTTATGTTCAGAATCGGCGACGGCCACGAGGGTCTTAATGAAGCGACCATCAGGGAAAACGGTATCGTGAAAATTACCGGGAAACGCATCCGTGAGCTTTTCGGTGCGGTTCCTCCGGCACGCGTCAAACTCTATGCCGCCTTTAAAGGCATGCTGCCCGACACCCTTCCCGATGACGGTTCGATCCTCGATGGCGTCAACGAGGTGCCGCTGCTGCGGCTCGACCGCAACGGCAATAATGTGCTCGATGATGACGACTGCCTTCTTGCATATGTCACCGGAGCATCGGACTGGATGGCGGACACGCAGTGGGGGACATACCGTTTCGACCTCGATCTCTACGACGATTACCGGACCTACTGGCTTACCGTGAGTTCCGGGGACGGTCTGAGTATCGGCAAAGAACGCGGCGAGCCTTCCCCCGCAACCCGGGAAGTGACAGCTTTTACCGATCTTCTGCAGTACCGGCGGTCCGCACTGCGCAGGGAGGGGAATCCCGGCAACCGGAAGTGGATCTGGAGAGTATTGTCAAACAGTCAGCGTTCGTTCCAGCAGCGCTTCGATCTGCCGGGCCTCGTGACCGGCGATACCGGATGGCTGCAGGTCGGTTGCGATTCGCGGGGAGGCGGGTATACATTGACCTTCGGCACTGAGGAGCTCTGCACGGAGTGCGCCGTGGGCGAAACCTTTCCAATAACATCGTGGGGAGATTCGACGGCGCGTTTTGAATTCGCCGGCGAAGGAAATGAAACTAACGGCCGTATCGAGATCAGTCACTTGACTATCAGCTATCAACGAGCGCTTGAGATCGGCGACAGCCCCTCCGTTTTGTCGATCATGCCTCCGCCGGCCGATTCGGACCTCGTCTGCGCCTATAATCTTGACATACGAACCAGCCAGAAAATCTATATTTTCCGCGTTCCGGACGACGAACGCGGGATCGTGCTGATCGATACCGTCACCCGCAGCGGCAACGGTACCTATCAGTGGATCGATACCGCCTGCAGTGAGCGGCGGTACGTGCTCTGCAACGAAGCGGCGTTGAAGCCGCTTCCGGAGGTGAGCGAACCGGTCGGACAGGCTTCCGGCGGGAGCGTCGTGGTGCGGGATCTGCGCGCAACGAACAACCGCACCGGTTTTCTCATCATAACTCATCCCGATTTTCTGGCGGCGGCGGAAAGCCTTGCACGCCATAAGGCGGAGATCGGATTCGCCAGGCCTTCGGTTGTGGATATCAATGATATCTACCGCTTTTTCTCCGGCGGCGACAAGGATGTCGCGGCGATCAGGAATTTCATCGGTTATGTCGCACGGTACTGGAAAGACGGCGGAGCCCTTGACTATGTCCTCCTGGTGGGCGTGGGGCACTTCGACGCGAAAAACGTTTTTTACCCGGCGCCCGATTTCATCCCGGCCTATATCCACGGAGATGAAAACAGCGAGGATTTTTTAACCCGCATCGCGCCATTGATAAAAGAGCCTCAATTGGCCGTGGGGAGGCTTCCCTGCACGACGGTCGAACAGGCGTGGGCCATGGTGAAAAAGATTGTTGATACCGAAGACCCCGGCAAAGCCGATTTCAGCGAATGGCGCAACCGGGCGCTTTTCGTCGCCGACGACGACATGCAGGGCGACAAATACGATCAGGTCGCCTCTTCGACGCCGCACCATCTCTCGTCCGACCGGACGGTGGCCGTGGTGGATTCCCTCTGGCCTTCGATCGACGTGAGAAAGGTGTATCTCTACGAATATGAATGGGATCAGGCGCACCAGAAACCGTCGGCGTCGCGCGCACTGATCAACGAGATCAACAACGGCGTCGGCTACATCAATTTTTTCGGCCACGGCGCCGACATCACCTGGACCGATGAGTACATCTTGACGGCGGAAATGGTCGCCGGCATGTCCAATGCGAAACGGTATCCGGTCATTTCGGCTTTTTCCTGCTCGGTGGGAAGATTCGACGTGCCGGGGAGTGAATGCCTGTCGGGAGTACTCGCACGCTCTCCGGAGATCGGTTCCATCGCTTCCATTTCGAGCACCCGCGAAGCTTACGCGAACGCCAATGAGAACCTTGCAAAAAGTTTCTACCGCTACCTGTTCGACACCACCGGTTCCCCCCTGTCGATCGGCCTGGCGCTGATCGCCGGCCAGGTGAACAGCTCAGGCGACGGACACCGGACCTATTGCATCCTCGGCGATCCTTCGGTGCGCGCCGTGCGACCCACCCACCGGATCAGGCTCGCACTTGACGATAAGGACGACACGCTCGCGGCCCTTCAGAAGGTGACCGTAAGCGGCACGGTGATAAACGGTGACGGTAACGTCGACGATTCATTCGGCGGGGAGGGCGCCTATGTGTCCCTCGGACTTTTCAACGCGCCCGACACCGCTTCCCGCAAGGACGGCGGCGAGCACAAGGAGGTGCGGTATGTGCTTCCCGGCGCCCCGATGTTTCTCGGCAAAACGGCAATTGTCAATGGAACGTTCAAACAGACGGTGCTCGTTCCGCAGAACCTCTCGTTCGATAAGCCGGGAGTGAAACTGACGGCCTATGCATGGAAGGAGCATTCCACGATGGCCGGGACCGGGTACCGGCGCGACCTCATTTTCCACGGGTCGATACCGCTTGGAAGCGGGGGGGTGACGGATACCACGGGGCCCCGCATTACCATCCGGCCCGCATACGATAACGAGCAGCTGCTGTCGGGCAAGGGCGCCTCATTTACCGACCGGGTCACGACGCAGATGCCGGTGAAATGCGAAATCGAACTCTTCGACGAGAGCGGGATCGACGCCGCGGGCATCGGCCCCGACGAAGGGGTGACCCTTGAGATCGAAGGAGTCTTCGCGCGCCAGAACGTCAACAACAAGTTCCAGTTCAAGGAGGGAGACTTCCGGCAGGGAATCGTGTCGGTTGTTTACGAAGAAGAGGCGCTGAAGCCGGGCACCTATACGATGGCCGTCACGGCACGCGACCTCGTGGGCAACCTGTCGAAAGCGCGGTTTTCCCTCATTGTCACCGCCTGGGACGAACTGAAGCTCGACCATGTGCTCAACTTCCCCAATCCGGTGCGCCTGGGAAAGGAGACACGGTTTTACTGCCATTCGAATTATACCTCGCAACAGTATTACGGGGCCGACGTACGCCTGACCATCAAGATCTACACGCTCGGCGGCAGGCTGCTTTACGTCGACAAGGATTTCTACAACGGTAAACAATGGAAATGTCGCGACCAGGCGGGGAATCTCCTGAGCCCCGACGTTTATCTCTATCGGATTACGGCCGAGGATTATTCACTGCGCAAAACGGTGAAGAGCAGGATCATGAAGCTCGTCATTCTGCCGCCGCGGTGAGGGGAGACCGGGGGACTTCCGGAAAAAAAGTATCGTAACCGATTTTTCCCGGGTTCGCAGGGGCTGATGCTCCGCACCGGGAACTCCCCCTTGCTGCGGGATGACAATAAGGAGGCATGACTCTATTATGAACAGAATGATCAGATTCCATAGTGCAGTGCTGCTGCTGTCGATTGGTGCAGCTACACTCATCAGCGCCGGCCACCGGATAAGTGTCGGACCGCGGACAGGATATTATGCCATTGAACATAGAACCTACGCCTATGACGGATTCAATACTATCACTAGCTACGGTAACAAATACAATGAATTCATTCAGGGCTTGTCGCTTGGATACGCGTATGTTTTCGACATTGAGGATATGTTCTGCATTGATATCGGAATAAACAATTCCCTCGATTTCCGGTTCGGATCCTATGAAAACAGCGATTACGGCAATTTCGGAAGGGACCTTTTCGTTGAGCCGGGGGTGGGCGTTCTTTTCACCGCACTGCACCCCCTGGCCGTCCGGGTCGGAGCCGGATACTCGTACCATCACACCAAATACACCTCGACGGGTGACAATGTGGGGAGCAACACCCTTGCGTTATATCAGGTCCGTGGGGGTTTTATCATCAGCCCCGGCCTTTTTCTGCAGAGTGATGTGGGGTATATCGGCCCTGTAATGATACTTCGCTTACAGACCGGCGAGCATTATTATGCAAACGACGATGTCACATTTGATAAAATCGAAGTTGCCGCACGAATGTGGGACTGGGGATTTGAAGGCGGCGTGAACAGGGATCGTCTGTCGCATACCGTGTCGATTATTCTTTCAAAAGAACAGTTTGCCGCCCGGGAAGACAGCGATTGGGCCGTGTGGGGAAAAATCAAGCCGGAAATTCTGTTCGCCTATAAGCTGGGAATCAGTTTTCGGGGGCCCAGGCTGAGATATTAACGGTACCCCGCCGCCCTCGTCGCGAAGATTCAATCATGTATAAGCAACCGCCGCCCCGTCGTTACCTTTCCGGTTGCGATATCGGTCATCCTGACAAGATACAAGCCGCGCCCGGCAATGCCGTTAAACGGGCTTTTCCCGCCCGCCGGGAGCCGCCGGTATACCATCATCCGCTTCACCACCCTGCCCCGAAGGTCGATCAGCTCGCAGAGGAGTTCGGGGGGGTTAATGATGCGGGCGGAAGGTGGGAGAATTGCCGCGGGAGTGCCAATCACCAAATAGGCAGTGTCGGTTTGCGTTGGATTGTTGACCAGCGATGCAACCAGCGGAAAAACCATGCTGCTGTCGCCATTGGTCACGATCGCACGGAACGTCGCCATCCCGGTGGAATCCGTGTTCACGATGGAATCGGGGATGATGCCGATTTCCGGTTCGGTACTGACGCACTTGATGGCAGATCCCGAATCGACTCTGTTTCCATACATATCATATGCCTGCACCTTTACCGCAAAAGTCTCTCTATGATTGATAATTTCCCTCATACCTGAAGCAGGCCGTTGAAACGAGATACTGTCCGCCTTACCGGCCAGTACCCTTACCCCCTGGCTGCTCGCGAGAAAGGCGATCACCTTGCCGGCGTCGATCCATCTTCCCGCAACGAGGACATACTCCACGCCGCCGAGGGGGAGCCTGGTGAAAATGATCGGTATATCGGTGCTGCCGGTGATTCCTTCGGGAAAGGAGGTGACGGGATTTCCTTCGGGTGAAAGCAGTGGAAAGCGCGACTGGAGCTTGACGTCCGTGGGATCGATTTTGTTGGTAAAGGGTTCGTCGTTATAAAAGGCCGATACCCGCAACACACAGGGAGCCCCGGCACGGACCTCCGTTACCGGTTGAACCGTTGCGGGGTCGAGGACTTCAGCCTCCAGCTCATAGTAAATGCTGCGATGCGCCATAAAACCGACTGAAGTGGTAAACGGCCGGCCGTCGCCGCCCGTCCCCTCGACGATGAGTTCGAAGAATAAGAGGCTGCGTCGCGACAGTTCAGGAGAGGAAATACCAATAGTGTTGGAACCCAATATGATCCGTTGCTCCGGAATGGGAATCGATACGATATTTTCCGCCGGGATAAACGGTTCCTGTCCCGTGGAGTCGATATCTTTGACACAACGCAGCATGATTATTTTCAGATCCGTCATCGTGCCGATACGGGGGGTAACGTTGAAACCTATCTTTGCAGTTACCCCGTCTATCTCCACCGGCACCGTCGGCCGCACCGTCACCACGTCCGCCGGCCGGCTGCCGGCCATGGGAATCGCCCCGAGGTCGGCCGCGGAAAAGTCGGCGTCCTTGATGCCCGAGGCGGGCCATCCCTGATCGACGACGTAGCGCCGCACCAGCTCGCTGTTCCAATCGGGCTCGAGGAACTTGGCATTAGACGGATCGGTCGAAAGAAACGGTATCTCCGCCCACCGGACGTTCGAGGTTTCGGGGAAGGGCTTGAGGTTGGTCATCGCGGTTATCGGGTTTCCCGGCTGAATGACTTCGGGAAGCGTGCGCGTGATGACGGTGTCCTTCGAGGAAAGGTGGACCGTGATTGCGACTTCCATGCCCTTCTTGACCTGCTCCATGCCGCTCATGATGCGGATGCGGCTGATGGCGGTTACCGTCGTATCAAAACCGATGTAGCGTCCGGCTTCCGCATCATAAACGCTGTCACGCAGGCGGATCGAGGTCATCTCCGGCGGTTCGGCCTGGCAGCCGTACACCGAGTGGTACATCCTGTTGACGAAGCGCTGATCCATGGCCGCGGGCGGATTCGGGAAATTCGGGTCATCGCTCCACAATCTGAAGGGTGAGGAATAAATGTTGTTGAAGATGAGATGCTGCGCTCCCGTGCGTGTTAGGCCGGCGAAATTGAGGAAGTTGCGGTAGAATGTATTGTTGAAGATTGCAACCGGGGTACACAGGTCGTCCTTAAAGAGCATTGCCCCGCCCGCCTGATCAATGCCGCCCGGCATTGCGGCGACCTGTGCGGCAAGCGTTTCGCTGCCGTGGTGATTGTTGTAAATCAGGTTGTACCGTACCGTTGATCCCATGTCCCAGAGCGATTCGAAGTACAGTCCCCATGAGTTGTCGTGAATGCGGTTGTATTCGATGAGGTGGTTCCCCGAGCGGGCGTAGGCGGAAAACGGGATTATATATTCCGGATTGATATCCGCCGGATTCGGACTGGCAAAAACACCCCCTTCGTTGCGGTCGTGGCAGTAGATGCCGAAATAGGCGTTGCGCATTTCGCAGTCGCGGATGATGGCTTCCGCCGAAACATCGATCGCCACGGCCGCGTTGCCGTGAAAAAGCGGCGTAACGCCTTCCCATATTGCCGGATAGGCGAACGGCATTGCCCCGCCGCCGTCGATGATGAGCCCTTCGATTCTGACGGATGCGCTGGCGACAATGCGGAGAGCGCCGTTGCGGGAATAATTGATGGTTGCCTTGTCCTGCGATTCGGCATACGTCATCGGATGGACGTTTTCCGCGTCCTTGAAACGGATGGCCGGTTTGTCGGGAGATGACGGATCTTCGGATCGCAGTATAAGGCCTTGATGGAGACTGTCGATCGTCACCTGCTCATCATAGACCGCATTATCGAGGATGATGATCTCATCGCCAATAGCGGCGGCATCGATCGCGGCCTGAATGGTAGTGAACTTGCCGCTGCCGTCCTTTGAAACGGTAAAGGTCGCGGACTCCACCGTTGCGGCGAAGCAGACGGAGATTGACAAGAGAAGCGTCTTAATCGTTGTTCCAGCCATACGTTACTCCCATGTTGAAGTGAAGGGTGAAATAGCAATGCAGTGCATATGCCGCAACGTTGCGGCCGCGGAATCGATCCGGTCGCGCGCGACAACCGGTCCGTCCCCTAATGCAAGTTTGTTTATCACTGCCCGGTCACTCATCCTGCCCCGCCTCCGCGATGACAACGACGATCGCCTCCGACCAGGCGAGGACGGTTTCGTCGTTCACCATGAGCTGCGTCTGAACGTAATAGCGGCCGGGCTTTTCCCATGCGTACTCGGCCCGGCAGAACTCGCTCCACGCCGAAATGGCGCCGTCGCCCCACGAAAAGCGGTAGCGGCAGGGCCCCGAGGGGTATTCCGGCGGCTTCAGCGCGCTGAAACGGTAGGTGATGCCTGCTATGCCGTCAAGCTCCTGTTGCGCGGTCGCGCTGTCGACGACGTGCCACGGTTTTGACAGCCGGTAGGGGAGGAAGAGCGAGCGGCCGGGCAGGACCTCAAGGAGGTATTCGATGCCGAGGTCGAAAACGGAATCGTTCGCCGGGACATACCCCCTGATCTCCACCGGGCCTGCCGGCACGTTGTTGATCCACTGGATGCGCGAGGAATCGACGACATGGCAGAGCGGCAGTCCCGGAAAGTAAAGAATCGTTCCCTGCGCGATGCCCATTGAGTCGATGTCGAAATAAATCGTTCCGGGACGGGAGAGGTCGATTGTGCCGATGTCCATCGGTTCTTTTGAAACGGCGACGGCCCGCTTCTTGAACATGTTGCCCGACCACGCGTCTTTTCCCGAAAGGCAATAGATGCCGTAGGGGAGGCTGTCGAGCTGAAACCGGCCCAGCGAATCGGTGAAGAACTCGAACCGGCAGTCATTGACGGAATCGAGCGCGTAATTGAGCGTGTCGGGCAGCAGCATCATGCTGGTCCCCGCGGCAGGGTCGCCGTTGGGTTTTACGACGATCCCGCAGACCTTGCCGTTCCCGTGGTCGCTCGAACCGCCCGCGACCGGCGAGGAGCAGCGGAAGCTCGCGGCAACGAGCAGGAGCAGGGTGATGACGAGCAGTGGTTTCATGGATATCACTTCCGCGGCGGTTCCCTCTTACTGACGGGAAAAAGGTGGAGGTTGACGGTGTAGACCGCATCGGCGCCTTTGTCCTCGTCCACGATGCCGCGCAGACGGTCCTTGAACGACTCGATCTCCCCTTCGAGCGCTTCGTAGGTTTTGCGGGAGATCCCGGCGGTCATGCTCGAAATGTACCGTTCGTTTATCGGCGTGCCCTCGATCGCCGCAATGCCCAGTTCCCCGAACTGCCGGTTGAGCGACCGTACGCCGACGACATTGTCGCCGGTTTTGATCGCGGGTGATGATTGCGTATGGGAACCGTCGGGATTTTTCCTGAGAAAGCCCAGCCTGAGCAGCAATGCGATGCTTTTTTTCGCCGCGGCGGCTGAAATGGGCGGATTGAGTGTCCGGGCCAGCAGCTCGTAATCACCTTTCCAGTCGAGCAGGCAGGCAAGCTCCCTCAGCGCGGGGTGATACCAGTGCTCGAAGTAGGCGAAGGAGTCGGCGGGGATCTGCTCGGCGGCGATGGTTTTCCGGAACCTTTTCAGTTCCGCCAGATATATCGCCTGCTCGTCGATGGTCTTGCTCTGGTTGCAGTGCACGAGCACCCTGAAAAAAGCCGCGTCGCGGTCGGTGAGCGCCATGCCTTTACAGAACGCGGCAATGGTCTTCTCCGTGAGATTGCGCTTGCCGTCAATGACCTCCTGACAGAGCGACGGCGAAGCGATACCGGCCCTGCGGCTGAAATACCGGTTGGAGAAGAAGGGAAACCGCTTTTTGCGGTCTTCGATGAAATCGCGAAGGAAAAGCCGGTAATCGTCGTATTCTTCGATGCGCTTCATAGTGATAACATACCTCAAAAAGGGACCAGCGGCAACCGTTTGGGAAAAATAGTGAACTCAATTTGAGTTCAAAAAGTGCTGAAATATTGGAAATAAAGCAAAAATACGGTTCAAATATAAATTGAATTTAGTACAGCGGTGGCTGGTGCATCATGGAGCAAGGATAGCTGCAGGGCGAGACGGTCGCACAGCCGAACGTAACGGCAATGTTGCAACGTGCCCCAACTTTTCGGGAGAACGAACATCTGTCGGGTCTGTGGGTTCCCAGTAACATGCCGGTCCTACGGACCTCGGAATTGTTTTTAATATTTGTTGCTACAGACATGCCGCACCTACGGTGCTCATGAGAATGGCCGCAATGCGGTTCTCATTTTTTCCAAGGCCCATAGGGCCGAAATGTCTGTAGAAATGCGCGATAAAAAGAGATCAGGAGCCCCGTAGGGGCGGTATGTTCATGTGCCTGATTATGAATTATGGAAAAAGACGCGGGCAAGATTGGCTTTGAATGCTACCCCCCTCCCGCATCGAATGCCAGAAGAATGTTCTGCAGCAACTGTTCCGCCTTGTCTTCGATGTTCTGGCGTGACCTCAGTACCAGCAGATAGCGTACCGGGATCTCCTCCCGGCCGATGGCGCCTTTCGCCGGTTCAAAGCGGATGCGGCCTTTTTTGCTGAAAACCCGGGCGTCGAACGCGACGAATGCGTAGTATTTTCCGGCGACATCGCGGAAAACGCTCTGTTCACGGCATCTGACCGACACGGCGTTGAACCGTTCGAGGTCGCGGCTGCTCCATATCAGGTGGAACCGGTCATCGATGAACGACGAAATATATTCCACCAGCGATATCTGGACGTCTCCGGGCATTGCCACGATTTTCATCTCCATGGGCAATTTTATCGAAAACGGATCGGGTACCCGCGGCTGCGGCAGGTCGTCCGCAATGAGGCTGTCAAGATTCAGCGGCAAATGCGGATCGACCGGTTCGGGTGGAAATGAAAAATGGAGCGACGGCAGAGGGGTGAGTTCAAATCCCGCCGAGAGGCAGAATGAGGGGAACCGGCCGCCGTTATACGATTTGTAAAGACTTGCTCCGAGACGTTCCGGAAAAGCCTCTTCCTGATAGGTGGGAGCGGACGTCCGCCGCAGCGTCGACGACGGAAGCACGATCGTGGAGAGCGTTTGTTCGCATCCGGAAGGAATGAAGCAGCGCAGGGCGAACCTCAGAAACTCATCCGAGAACGACGGATCGTCACTGTGCGCAGCCAGCCTGATGCTGTCGAGAATCGATATGCCCTTTCTCATTTTCCCCGACCAGACGCAATTCAGTCCGTAAAGCCATGTCATCTCGGGGAGATGATGGCCCGATCGTTCGAGCGAACGGAGGATTCTGTTGGATACCGCGCTGCCGGAATCGACACCCATGCGGTGGAGCAGATGCCAGCACACCGCTTCGGTCAGGCGGTTGCCGGCGCTCGGGGTTGACTGCCTGAAATTTTTCACGGCAAAGAGCAGGTCGCGGGTGAGCGAATCCCTGTTGCCCGAATCGGGCCATTCCATCCAGTTTTTTTCCGCGCATGAGAGCGGCACCATGAGCGGCGCGGCGGTAGTGAACGGCCTGATTTCTATCGCTGATCCGTAAATCGGGAAAAGCGCCGCAGCGGAGAGGATGCAGATGAGCATGACGATCACCGACGGCGCGGCGAAACCGTTAAATTCCCCGGCCGGTTCCATAGTTTTAACGAATCCGACATTGTGTGGCATACCTCGGCTCCATGGTCAAAATATACCACACCGTCGCCTGCCTTTGCCGAAGCGGCTCCCTTTACGGCTTCGCGCAGGCAGGGACCCGGCGGTTTCCGGCATTTCCGTTGCAATAGCGGAAGCATCGAGGTACGGCCGGTCCGTTTTTTTTGATTTTTCAAGAACATTATTTCATTTCTTACCACTAAACTAACGTGGTGAAATCACATCGGAGTCGTATCCTCATTGTAGTGCAGCATATTCCGGCAAGCGCCGATGCGGTGTTTGAATCTTAACTACCAGTCGTGCAGTAATCTTCTTGAATCTCATGTAGTGTCACCACACTGTGACTTGCGTCTGAGCGAGTTCGACAACAATTATCGAAGTTTTGACCGATCCATAAAAGTTGCAGATTTAAACCGGAGTCAATTGACTATGTGTTTTCCCCCGTCATCCAGTCGATACTCACCATCCGCTTTGTTGTATTCGGCGGTTTCATTTCTCCTCTTTTATCCTTCCATTCATGCCGAGGATTATATATGGGATACGGACCCGAACACCGGATATCAGGCCGACAGCGGGACATGGTCCGCCGGAACAGCCCGATGGACGACAAACGGCACAACACTGGTAAACTGGCCGGGAACGGGAAATTCAGCGACCTTCGGGGGAGCGGACGGCGCGTATACCATCACCGTCAGCGGCACGCAGAATGTCGACAGCATCCATTTCGGCAACAGCGGGTATACCTTAACCGAGGGCAAACTCAATTTCGAGAACAACTCGGGCATTACCGTCGCAGCCGGGAAGACAGCTACTATAAACGCCATCATTATCGGAACCGGAGGATTGTGCGTAACGGGAAGCGGGCAGTCATGCGTGCTCAATCTCAATGGCGACAACCACTATCTCGGCGTTACCACCATCGGACCGGATATGCGCCTCAACGTCTCCACGCTGGCAAACGGCTGGTCGGATTGCGCTATCGGAATCTCCTCCAAAGAAGCATCAAACCTGGTTCTTAACGGAGGGACATTGCGATTCGTCGGAACCGCCGCTGCAGCCATTGACCGGCTTTTTACCCTCGCCGCGACCGATAACAATCGCATTTATTCGAGCGGCAACGGTGCGCTGTCGTTTATTGATTCAGGCGCGATCGGCTTTTCCGGGTCGGGAAACCGGTCGCTGGAGTTCGGCGGTACCTATTCGGATGGTTCAAACAGCTTCGCGCCTGTAATCGGTGACGGGCCCGGCGGCGTCACGTCGGTCGCGAAGAGCGGAAGCGGAAGCGTATGGATATTCACCGGCAACAACACCTATACCGGCACAACCACCATTTCCGAGGGTATCCTGCAGGTTGGAAACAACGGGACCACCGGGGCCGTCGCGGGAAATATCGAGAATAACGCGACACTTCGATTCAGCCGTTCCGACAGGTATACCTATGAAGGGGTGATCGGCGGCAGCGGCGCGCTGATTCAGGCGGGGTCGGGGAGCCTGCTGCTTGCCGCCGACAGCAATTTCTCCGACCGGACGATAGTGCAGAACGGTTCGCTTTTCGTCGCCGGATGCCTGCGCTCCCGCATCCTGATAAAGGTGGAACGGGGAGCGACGCTTGGCGGCAACGGCGTCTGCCGCGCCCTGGTGGAAGTTGATAACGGAGGAATCGTCGCCCCTGGGGTTTCAGGGCCGGGAAAGTTCATGCTGGATACGCTCTCCATGAGCGCGGAATCGATACTTCGAATGGAGGCGGGCTCCCCCGGCGATACGCTCGTTCTGGCTTCCGCGGGGACTCATACGCTCGACGGAACAATCGATATAATCGCGACAACCGGATTCGCCGCCGGAACTTTTCGTATCATCACCTTTTCCGGAACGCTTTCCGGAGGTGCGCACTCATTTACCATAGGAACATCCCCGGAGGGATACGGCTGTTCATTGAGCGCCGGCGACGGGTATATCGACCTGAACGTGACGCCCGATCCGCCGCGTATCGTTGACCAGCCCCGTTCGCAATCGATATTCGCCGGCGATACCGCCTGTTTTTCCATTTCCGCAGCCGGTATCGCCCCCTTTGTTTATTCCTGGCATAAAGCGCTTCCCGGAGGCGACTCGCTTCTTCCCGCGCTCACCGATTCGCTGCGTTTCGCTCCGGCCGCACTCATTGACAGCGGAAGTTACTACTGCATCGTCCGGAACGCGGGAGGGGCCGACACCTCCGCTCCGGCCGGACTCATCGTGTTGCAGCGTCTCCCCGACAACCGGCTCCGCCTCAAGGTGGAAGAGGCCGCGTCGACAAGTGTCCGCCTTGTATGGAACGCGGTCGACACCGCCTCAATCAGCGCTGTTCGCATCTGGTACGGTGAAAAGACGATCGATACGGGTAAGTTTACACCAGGCAGCGGACTCGATTCAATCACCCTCCCCCCCCCGGACGCCTCGGTGATCATTTCCGGGCTCACGCCGGATACCAGGTACTGTTTCGCGATACAGGTCTGCGGGGGTACGCTCTGGTCGGTCATCACCGGAAACTCCCGTACCTGCTGTAAAACCCTCTCCGCACCCAATGACACAAACCTTGTCAACTCCATCGTCATCGATACGCTCTATTTCGACTCGGTCGCCGCATCACTGCGGATCTCCTGGTGTGTCGATACCGCGGCGCTGTCGCATGATGTCCAGGCTGGCATCACCTACAGCATGTCGCACTATCCGGTCGATGTAAAAGGCGTCCGGATTTTCAACCTCCTTTCCCCCTGCATTGATACGCTTATTCAACTCCATCCTCTGCGCTTCGATACGCTCTATTATGTCGCGCTCTGGTTCCGGACAGCGACGGGAACGTGGTGTGAACCGACTGCAGATTCACGGGACACTGTTCGCATCGGCCGTCCCTTCAGGCAGATTATCACTCTTTTCGATTCCACGGCGGCGAGCGACACCGTCAGTGTGTTCAACGGGACCGTCGCGCTCTGGAAAGACAGCGGCTATACCGACATGACGACCGTACTCGATACTGTCGAGCTGTTCACTTCCGCTACGGT
Organism: Chitinispirillaceae bacterium; assembly: GCA_016929415.1. Classification (GTDB taxonomy): domain Bacteria; phylum Fibrobacterota; class Chitinivibrionia; order Chitinivibrionales; family Chitinispirillaceae; genus JAFGNB01. Next base: position 40,871 of record JAFGIW010000225.1, read on the forward strand.
TCCGGAAGGAATGATCGTTGTCGGCAAGCCGTTCCGGTTTAAGAAAAACGTTCCGATCCTTCCCGTATACATCGGTTTCCGGATCGACTCCCTGCCTTCAAAAAAGACGATTGACGACGTGCGGATTTACATTGACAGCGCCGGAAAACCCGTCGTCAATCATGCGACCGTGGTCGACGCGAGGCGTGCGACGGTCTATGTGAAAACCGCCGATCTTAAGCGCCCGTTTCTGGCGATGATCGATACGATGAGGCCCGCAACGGAATTTTTAAGCGACACCGGCACGTATGCGTTCAGCAACTCGAAACTTGAAGACTTTCTCCGCATCAACGACAATGTCGCCAATGTCCGATGGAAGTACTTTTACGGCAAGGGAGACCGGGCGCCTTTGCTCATGCAGGAGGACGGATCGTACCATACCGGCGACTATATAAAGCTCACGATATCGGACACCATGCAGGCGATCAGTTCGGAGTCGGGGCTTCGCGCGTATCTCGTCATCAGTGACGGCATCCACTGCGACACGATCAACATGTCGCGCCCGGTGTGGCGTAGCGAATCGGACAACCTGACCACCGAAGCGAACATCTGGACGCCGGTGTACCCGACCGCAGAGCTTCTGCACAAAGCGGGCGACTCGCTGATCGGGCGCCTGCCGACATCCGATTCGGTCGGATACGATCAACGGTATGTCCGCCTTTACCGCTGGGTGAACCATGAAGGGAACAGCGGCAGCAGCGAAAAGTGGGTGGAGTACCACCCGGACAACGCCGATATACGTTCTCTTTTCACCCTTGAACCGGGAAGAATGGTCTGGCTGAAAACACGCGGGAACATACCGCTGCACCTTGGTCCGGGCGCCACCCTTTCCCTCAAGGATACCTTTTCCATCGATCTTCCCCCGAAGCAGTGGACCGACTTCGGCATGCCGTACCGGTTCGGCGTGCGGATGGAAGAGATACTGTCGGCGAGCGGCAATGATGTTGATCCGATACAGTTCTATCGCTGGAAAAGGGACCAGGCATCGAATCTTTACTTTCTTGAACCCTTGTATGTACCGGGTATGCCCGATTGTCTCGACCGATCCAAAACCATCGAGTATATGCAACGGGGCGGTTACAGTTTCCACAACCGTTCCCCGGTAACGGTAAGGCTCCGCATACCGCCCATCCCTGAAGCCATGGTGAAGAGACTCGCCGGGATCGCCCGAGGAAGCGCTTCATCATGGAGCGCGAAGTTCATCGCGCAATCGGACAACGGAATACGGTTCCCGGCTGTCTATTTCGGCTATGCGCCGGGAATGAGGAAGAGCGCCTATCCGCCCGCCCCCTCGTTTGCATCACTTCGTATGTCACTGTTCGACCGCACGACGGCGCTCCGCTACGGGCACCATATCGACGAAGATGCGGACAAGGGGCTTGTAAGCGAGTTGATTATCAGCAACAATACCGATTCAACACGGACGATACGCTATCATCTTGAACGGACGGGGGCCTTCCCCGAACATTATTCCGCCTGCTGTTTCGATGCGGCTGCAAAGACGCCCGATACCAACGGAACCGCTGCCGTTGCACCGAAGTCAACCGCTTCCCGCTGGATCGTCGTCGGCGACGCCGCCTTCAGGCAAAACTTCATCGCCGCGGTCATGCCGCTGCGGTTTCTGCTCCTTGCGCCCCGCCCGAATCCGGCGCGTTCCGTTGTCGCCATCCGGTACACCGTGCCGTTCGGGGCGCAGGAGCGCATCAGGATAGCGGTTTACACTATCCTCGGGAAACGGGTGTGGGGGAAGCGCATCGACGGCCTGCCCGCCGGGGGCGCCCACGTCGCCGTCTGGAACGGCAGGGACGCTCACGGCAGTCCCGTCGGCTCGGGACTCTACATCGTGCGGCTGAAAGTCGTCGATTCCCGCGGCAGAATTGTCGAACAGTTCGATCAACGGGTCACGTGGATGAGGTGAGATGCGGGGGCGCCGGCCGCTTCCGCCCGTCTCGATACGATCGCCTCCGGCAATCACTCGACGGGCGGGTTTCCGCGTCCGGTTGCCGAGTGATTGCGCAGCAGGTATCGAGGCAACCGCCTCGCGTTTTCATCTTGCACCGCCGATGCGGTGGAGGACGGGGGGTATTCGTTATTAGCAATTTACTCCTGATTCCAATTCTCCATTCTGACAAAATCAATTTTATTGAAGCGGGGGTTCCACCCCCGCACCCCGGGCA
>JAFGIW010000226.1 GCA_016929415.1 Chitinispirillaceae bacterium
CAGGTGTTCGAGGAGATCATGAGCACGCTGAGCATGACGACGGGATTCGATTAGAGGACGTTGCCCTGGCGCATATTATTTTTTTCGCAGCACCTTTTAGTTCTGAAGTGATCGATACACGTATGCCTCTTACCTGGATTGCGCTTAATTCCATTAACGGGCTGGGTCCTGTCGGGTTCGGCAGACTTCTCGAGCGGTACGGTACCCCCGATGCGGTGTTTGACAAGTCGCCGGAGAGAATCGTCAGGGAGGGGTTTCTTACCCCTGCGCTCGCCGCCCAACTTGCCTCCCCGCAGCTTATGGAGGATGCGAACCGGCAACTTCAACAGGCGAAGCGGATGGGCGTTTCCATACTGACACTGACCGATCAACGATATCCACCCTATTTGCGCGAGATTTTCGCCCCGCCGCCGCTTATTTTCGTCAGGGGCGATCTGTCGGTTTTCTCGCGCCATGCGGTGGCTGTCGTGGGTACACGATCGCCGACGATGTATGGAAAGCAGTCGACGGCCATGATTGCACGGGAACTTGCTGAACGCGGCCTCGTCATCGTCAGCGGCCTCGCGCGGGGGATCGATACGGTTGCGCACGAATCGGCACTCGGCGCCGGGGGCGCAACCATCGCGGTACTCGGGAGCGGCGTGGACACCATTTACCCGCGTGTCAATGCAGTGCTTGCTGAAAAAATAGCCGCATCGGGGCTCATCGTTTCCGAATTTCCCATGGGGACCGCTCCGGAGGCATTTAATTTTCCACGAAGGAATCGTATAATCAGCGGGTGTGCAGCGGCGGTCGTTGTTGTTGAAGCAGGGGAAAAAAGCGGGAGTCTGATCACCGCGCGTTATGCATTACAACAGGGAAGAGAGGTATGCGCCGTGCCGGGGCCGATCCATTCACCGGTAAGCAGGGGAACGTTCAACCTGATCCGTGAGGGGGCGATCCCGGTACGCAGCGGTTATGAACTGGCGGAGAGCCTTACTGCCGTCACCAACCCGCATCTTGCGGCAATCCTCCCGAAAAACGAACTGTCGGAAACGGTTTTTTCCGAAGAAGAGCGCCTCGTGCTTGAGGGGCTCTCAGACCAGCCGATGCGTATCGACGCCATTGCGGAACAACACCGGATACCGATTGCCGAGCTGTTCGTCATGCTGCTGAATCTTGAGCTCAAAGGGCTGGTACAGCAATGCAGCGGCCAGCAGTTTGTCAGGATTTGAGATCCGCATGAAACGACAACGTTTATTTGTCATATTGCTCGGGGCGCTCGTGCTCGGAGTGACGTTTGCAATCATTTCCGGCGACCAGGGGCTGATGACGTTCTATCGCACCCGGCGACGGATGCAGCAATTGCGCAATGAATTGACCGATTCTCTCCGGACAGTCGATTCGCTCTCACTGGAGGCAGGGCGGTTGAAAAACGATACCACCCATATCGAACGCATTGCGCGTGAAAAATACGGCATGGCAGGCAAAAACGAGAAAATTTTTAAATTCGTCGAGGAGAAATAAGCATGGCATTCCGACTGGTCAAAAAAATGTTCAGGCAGCTGCGCGGCAATACCATTACGGGCGCGGTGCTCATCATTCCGCTCTTAGTGACGGTCATCATCCTTATTCAGCTTTTCCAGCTGATCGATTCGGCGCTGCCCGGGATCCTGGGCGTCAAGATGGCGCCGGGGCTGGGGGTGCTGATCACCCTCGTCATCGCCTATTTCGCCGGGTTGGCGGCAAAGAACTATTTCGGGAAAAAATTGATTGCCGTCGGGAACAATATCGTCGCGAGTATCCCGTTCCTCAACAAAATTTATCTGGCCATCCAGCAAATCGTCGATATGGTGTCGAATAATAAGAAACAGTTGTTTGAACGGGCCGTGCTCGTAGAATACCCAAAGGAGAACAGTTATACGATCGGATTCGTCACAAGCCAGGCTAATACCTTATTCTCCCTGAAGGTCGGACAGAAACTGATCGCCATTTTCATCCCCACCACGCCCAACCCGACGTCGGGGTTTCTGCTCTACGTTCCCGAAACGGAAATTATCGACACCAACCTGCCGGTAGAAGCAGCAATCAAGCTGGTGGTGTCGGGCGGCCTTCTGGGCGCCGATCATGTCTCCACCGCCAAACTGGACAACGTTGGCATGAAGAAAGGGTGGAAGTGGACGGATCTTTTTACCCGCAGACATCCGGGGGGACGCGTCAACGATCCGCGCGATTAGCCCCGACACCATGAGTATCGAAAAAAGCAGCTCGATCGTTCTCTCCACGATGCCGTACCGTGAGTCAAGCATACTGATGTACCTCTTTACCCGCGAGCACGGCCGTATTCACGGACTTGCCAAGGGCATACGAACACACGACCGGCGGGGCGTCCCGGTGGAGCGGGGATACCTTATTGAGCATATGACGTATTTGAAACCGCACCGCGACCTTCACCAGGTTACTGATTGTCATATCCGGCAACACTATCCCGCGATACGGGGGAACCTGGAAAAGACCGCCGTCCGCGACGTTCTGTTCGACCTGGTGCTCGGAGGAATCAAGGTAACCGACCCCCATCCCGAACTTTTCGATTACCTCCTGCGGTATCTGTCGTACCTTGACGGACAGTCGTGCGACGGAAGCGTGCTGCTTTTGTCGTTATCGAAAACCCTTTTCGGTCTTGCCGGTTATCTGGGGTTCCGCATCGATTTCGGCAGGTGTATCACCTGTGGAAAAGGCTTCGGGAAAAACGTCGCCGCGTGGCTCACGGTCGACAGGGGGATGCTGCGCTGCGGCGACTGTTCGCCAGGGCAGGCGAAAACCGACCGGTTGCTCCCGGGAAACGCCGCAGTATACTTTGCCCGCCCTGAAGCGCTGCTGTTTCGGGAAATCCCTCAATTGACTGATAAGGAAGCGTCGGCACTTCTGCATCTCGCCTGCGACTACTGCCGGTACCATCTGGATATCCGCAGGCGCCTCGAGTCGCTCTCGTTTATCGAGCACCTCTTCGCCGCACCCCCCCCCGCAGGGGAATACGGGCGGCAGCGGTAAATTACCATACTCCCCTGTCAGAAACCGTACAACGCGTCATCTACCATTGCATCAAACGGGAGGGATTTTATCACCTGGATGGTCGCATCGACCGCGAGGTCGAGCGTATAGGTATGGGACTGGTCGAGCAGAACGCCGTTGCGTTCGGCGACAACGCTCACGAGCGGCCGGGCCAGATGATACTCGTTTGCCGCAATGACCTGCGCGATCCTTCCGTCGCTCAATTCGACCATGCTGCCGACGGGAAAAAGGGAGACCGACTTGAGCATGGTGTTGACATATGCTTCACTTATCAGTTTTTGTTTTCCCATTTTAATCAGCATCTCGACCCCCTTGTAGGGAGTATATGCAGGCCGGTAGGGGCGCGGCGAGGAAACCGCATCGAAAATATCGGCGATCTGGGCGATCTTTGCAAAATTATGGATGAGATGGCCCGAGCGCTGTTTCGGATACCCTTTACCGTTTTCCCGTTCGTGGATTTGATACGTGATATATTTCGTCGCATCGGGAATATGCAGCATCCGGTCGATGATGTGAAGACCGAACAGCGGATGTTTCCTGATCTCATACCACTCTTCTTCGTTAAGCCTGCCCTCCTTGAACCGGATCGATTGAGGAATGAGCAGCATGCCGATATCGTGCAGCAGTGCTCCCATACCGATAAGAATCACCTGCTCTTCGCTGTAATCCGCCGCCGCGGCGAGATTCATCGATAACAGGCAGACATTGAGCGCATGATTATACAGCGGATCGTAGCGGTCGACTTTCTGTGAGGCAATACAGAGAAGGATGTTGCGATCATTCAGAAACGGATCGACGAACCGCTCGACCAGTGACCGGATTTTTCCCGTATCAACGGTCATGCCGCCAACGAGCCGGTTGAGGATAATTTTTATCTTGTCGAGTGAGTCGGCATAGATCTGCGCGATCCCCGCTTTATACGTTATCGGCCGGTGAAACAGGAATTGCTGCCGCATGGAGAAGCAAAACGCCCTTCCAAGGGGGCGGTCGCTGATCCGTTTAAGTTTCAGTGCGCGATCGAGTCCGTCAAGCGACCGGTTGGTAAGCAGCTGTTCGTAACCTTCCCTGCCCTCTTTGAACTGCCATTTTCCCAGAGATGACTGTTCGGCTGCGGGAAGAACCCCGTCGACGGGTGAGGGGGCGTCGGCAACGATCCCGCCGGAAATCTTTACTAGAGGTAATGGCGGCGTACCCCGCGTTTCCTGGTAATGCAGGTGGATTTCGAAAATGTTCCGCCGACGCAGAAGCGTGAGATGCTGGCCGGTAATCACTTCTCCTCTGGCAATGAGCAACTGCCCTTTGCTCGAGTAGTAATCGGCCTCCGTCACGTGGCCTTCGATGAGATCATTAATTGAAATAACAGGCATTATGCCGCTTCTCCCGCCGCTGCGTTCTCTTTTTTAACCGGCTCACCGGCGAAAAGATCCCAAAGCCTGGCTTCAAGCAGACGAAGGTCGAACCGGTTGTTCACCACGATACACTCAGTATGCCGGGTCATGCTTTCACTATCGGGGCAGAAAAGAATGACGGGCATTTTTTTATTATCGGTATTGCCGGCACTGGTTGTGGCGATCGGCGCCTGTCGCAGACCGGTCAGCGACCCCAGCATTCCCTCGTCGACGGGGGAGCGCGTCCAGTAGATGACCGCATGGTACTTTCCGTCAAGTCCCGATGCGCCTTTGTCGAACGGAACGGCGTCGCACCGTATGCCGTGGTGCTGAAGATCGATAACGGGGGGAATAAAAACCGCCCGGTCGGGATTCCAGACGGCGATATGCATCGTCTTCGGATCGACCGACGCCGGGCAGCCGCAGGGGTAGTCACGGGGCTCAAGCCCGAGGAACGAACGGAACGTCGTCAGCTGACCATTGACGCTCTCGATAAATCCGGCGGTAATGCCGGAAGGCAGTTTCGCCGCCTCGAACAGGCTGTTGCTCAACGGCATGACGAATTCATCGCATTCACGGCCGCTGTGAATCAATTTCGCTACCAGATTGCCGATTGCCACACAGGCGGCCAGTTTCGCCTCGGCGGTAGCGGGCGGCTCATCGGTTTCGGCAATCCGGTACTGACCGGTAACGGCATCGGTGATTTCCTGCGGGATTTTCCATTTTGGAAACAGATCGGCGATCAGGTCGAGGTGGGTGACCTTCAACCGGTCCATCTCCTTTTCGACCAAAAGGCCCGCCTGCCGGGCGGTTGTACTGAGCACTTCGCTGAAAACCGGGGGGAAAAACTCGTCGAAAAGCAGGATGCCGAGGTCGTGCAGCAATCCCGCAAGGAAGGCGACCTCGGTACTGATGTTTTCGAATGACCTCGCAATCCGCTCGGCGACAAGGGCGGTCGTGAGGGAGTGGTACCAGAAATCGGTCCGGTCGAATCCGATGTTTTTATTGGATTGGCCGAACAGGTTCATCACGCTCATCCCCATGACAATTCTTTTTGTCTCTTCAAAACCGATGCGGATGATCGCTTCCTTGATCGAGCCGATCCGTCGGTTTACGCTTGCAAAAAAAACGGAATTCGACACCTTCAGCAGATGGGTGGTCATTGCGGGGTCGGCGGTGATCGCCCGTGCGAGATGGCCGGCACCGGACCGTTCATCGTTCGTGATTTTGAGAACGGTTGCTATGGTAAATGGAAATGCCAGGAGTTTCGCTACATGGCTGCACATCGCTTCGATTTTCCGGGACGGCGGAACGTTGTCCTCAAGAAGAAGTGCCATGTCCTTCTCTTTATCCGAAATGTCCGGCTTTTTGCCGATGGTTTTATTGAAAGGCTTGAGCAGGCGTTCGATCTGCAGCAAAATATCGTTGAATTTAAGCGGCCGCTCAATATAGGCGGTGATACCGTTTTGCTGCATGCCGCGTATAAATGACGGTTCGACGCTGTTCCCGTACCCGATGATCGGAATCAAACGGGTTCGTTTATAGCCGCGTATCCGTTTGGCAAAGTTGAGCTGTTCCGTACTGTCCCTGGGCAGTTCGACAGCAATGAGATCAGGCATAAACTGCAGCAGAAAAACAAAACTCTGGTAGGTGGGTTCGGCCGGGAGCACTTTGAATCCCTGCTGCTCGAGAGCCATGGTGAGGATCTGTCGTTCGCGTACATTTCGGGAAATTAAAATGATACTGATCATGCAACAATCCTGGAAGAATCAGGTAACCGAAGGCTGCCCCCTCTTATCACTGGAGGTGCACCGCCGTCTGAAGTGGGGTGCTGCTCCTGATGATACATGCGCTATAAAATCATGCTGAAGATACGCCCCGGTACTACCTATCCCCCCATCACTATGCCGATGTGCAATTGCTTCCGCGTTATTATACCACTTTAAAAATAAGCGGTCAAGGAAGTGAAAAACTGATGGTATTATTGATGCAAAGACGGTATTTTTCCACAATAGGGAGTGGTCGCTTTCGGACAAAAATCCATAAACCGGAAGCCACGGCAGTGCTCCTCTGCGCAATAATGGAGTTCTTATGCCTGATCCGCAGGTAACCGCGATTATTCTCGCCGGGGGGCAGGGACGACGCCTGCACCCGCTGACTGAAGCACGTTCCAAACCTGCCGTACCCATCGGCGGCAAGTTCCGGTTGATCGATATTCCCATAAGTAATTGCCTGCATCACCGAATCCGCACGATCTGGGTACTTACCCAATTTGCCTCCGAATCGCTGCACCGGCATATTTTTCAAACCTACAGGATGGACGCCTTCTCCGGCGGGTTCGTTTCTGTGCTCGCCGCCACGCAGACGGTTGACAACAAGGGGTGGTATCAGGGCACCGCCGACTCGGTCCGGAAAAACATGGCCAATTTCAGGCGTGCCGGAGAGACGATACTGCTGCTTTCCGGCGACCATCTCTATCGGATGGATTTTCAAAAATTTCTCAGTTTCCATTATGAGCATAAGGCCGATGTTACGCTGGGGGTCGTACCGTTGGAGCGCCATAAGGTACAGGATCTTGGAATTCTGAAGATGGATGCGACATCACGGATTGTTGACTTTATCGAGAAGCCGAAGGATGATGCGGTCATCAGCCGTTTCGCCGTTCCTCATGCCCTGCGCAGGAAGGAGCCGTTCGCATCAACCGGTCCGGGCAAATCGCATGTCGGATCGATGGGCATCTACCTTTTCAACAAAAAGGTGCTGTTCGATATTCTTGAACGGTATGCGTACGACGACTTCGGGAAGCAGATACTCCCCGAAGCCATCGGCAACTACCGTGTCTTCGCCTACCCGTTCAACGGTTACTGGGAGGACATCGGGACCATCGGCTCGTTTTTCAACGCTCACATCGACCTGACGAAACCGCACCCGCCTTTCAATTTCTACGATCAACGACAGCCGATATTCACCCGGGCGCGGTTCCTTCCGGCGGCGAAGATAACCGGCTCGACGATTAATTCGTCAATTATCTGTGAAGGATCGATGATCGAAAACGCGGCGATCGCCGATTCCGTTCTGGGGCTGCGTTCGGTGATCCGCAGCGGGAGCAGGCTCTCACGGGTGATTTTCATGGGCGCCGATTTCTATGAGTCGGAAAGCGACGGCGGCGGAGACCTCGGCATCGGACGTGACTGCACCATCACGAACGCCATTTTAGACAAGGACGTCCGCATCGGCGACGGAGTCCATCTTGTCAATAAGGACGGCGTACGGGAGGGGGAGCGCGACGGCGTCTACATCCGTGACGGGATTATTGTCGTTCCGAAATCGATGCGGATACCGGCAGGGTTAGTATTCTAGGCGGTGATAGGGGCTTCGTCAATGCACGTCGTATCCGGTGATGAATCTCCCGGCGCCCCTTCCCGACGCTGGAAGGTGCGGCAGGTGGTTTACGGGGAGGTGCTCGACTCACTTGACCGTATTTTTTCAGGGTGGGCGATCGAATATATGCCGATCAAGGGTGCTCACCTTATCTGTACGGGCCTTGCCGGAAGAATCGAAGCCCGTGAAATGGACGATATCGACCTCCTGGTGCGCCCCTCGGATTTCCTCCGAGCCATTGAGTTGTTCAGCTCCCACCCGCTTTTTACCCGCGAACCTCCTGATCCGTGGCACTTCGAACAATCGTTTCTTTACCGGTACGGCAACCACCCGATCCATTTCGAACTGCACCGTGCCCTCAACCGCCCCGAACGTTTCACACTGGAGAGTGATGCGCTGTTCAACCGCTCTCACCGCCAGACCGCTGCACGCAGGGTCATGTCGGCAGAGGACGCCTTGGTTGTTCTTATCGCTCATACGCTGGTCCATCTTGTTGACGGGATACGGGAGCAGGTTTACGACGAGGCGGCACTGCTGCTGCAGGAACCGAAATTTACCTTTAAGCAGTTTTCGGCGCTCCTGGACGCAACGGGAATAGGGCGTTTCGGCAGGGCGCTTCTTACAATAACCGCCCGCAGAAAAGGGGCCCCGCTCCCCGTGCTGTTTCTTGCACCCGCATGGGCGGTCGCCCTGCTTGCAGTAAGGACACCCCGGCGTTACAGAGGAATAGCGACGGCGCTCTATCGGGGGTTTGTCGAAACCGTTTTTGTCAAAAAACCCGCATCACTGCTGATCGGGTACGCACGAAGGAAGTTCAGGTCGCCTCGTAGGAATTGAGCTCATAATGGCAGGCTGGATTGTGGCAGGGGATAATGACATGCGCGGGATTCCAATTTATATAGTCGGTATCGGAACAGCAGGCACCGGCGAAGGTAGTACTGATATCTTCGGTGATCACCTCGGGCTTTTCATATTTTTTCTTCATATATCGCCTTCTTGTATCGCAACCCGGGATACCCGGAAGCGGGCAACCCTGTGAAAAATACAATCTACGGAGTGCAGCATGCGAATAATTTTTTTCCGAATTCGATTGGTCCAACGCGGCAGTGAAGTACGAAAAACGATAGCCGTGAAGGTGCAGGCTATATTTACAATAAATACTGCGATGCGGAAAAAACGTGTCGATGGATCGATGCATTCAGCCATGACGGAGCGTATCGGCACCGATTCGATCGATCCGCTGCTGTCGCCGATAAAGTGAACGGTCGAGCCCTTCCGCGCGATAAGGCGATGCATGAGCAGTGCATTGTTGAATTGAAACAGGTAACAATTGCCCGGTATCAGTGCAGCATGTTTTTTGACCGTGACGGTCTCTTGAGGGGCAATGACCGGCTCCATTGATGAGCCCTCAATCGGTAGGCGCATGCAGCCGTCGGCGGAGATGACAAGCGAACAGATGCGCGCTTTAGATAGTCGCGGGGTAAATGGTTTCATAGAGTGCCTTGGTATGGTTGCATGTCTGGGCAAGCGGTTTGTCGAACGATCCGGTTTCCGAAAGGATCATCCCGGGGCAAAGAATGCAGTAGCGGACAAACCGGCACGAATTACATGGCTCCAGATCGGAACGGCGCAACGAACGCAGCCGTTTTATCAGCGGAGATTCGCTCAGGATTTCTTTAAGGGGCCGCTGGTCACGTGTAATATTGCCGATGGGTGCGTTACGGAATGAAAGGCACGGCGTGATGTCGCCTCCCGCCAGCAGCGCAATCATTCCGAAAAGACTTTCACAGAGCAGATCGCCTCCGTCGCCGCGGCTGCAGGCCGATTCAAACGTCGATCGCATGGCCTGCCGCCCCTCCTCGTCGACGAAGGAGAGATATCGCTTGTAAAATTCAAACGTGGTTGTCTGGCCGCACACCCGGTGGATGCGGTCGTCGGTATAGACCTTCGAAACCCCGACCGCCACTTGAAACCCGCGGCATCTGAAAAACGATTTCGTTGCGGGCAGTGCACCGATATTCTCCTCGGTAAGATTGATGATCACCACGATTTCAACTCCGCCGCGTTTTAGTCGGTCGGCATTGGCGAGCGCGAGTTCGAATGATCCCGGCTGCCGGGTGAAGGCGTCGTGCACCGGGGCGAGGTGCGAAAAGAACGAAAAACGCAGGTAGCCGATATGGGCGGTATGTTCAATAAGAAAGTTGATATGGTCGTCCCGCAGAAGTGTGCCGTTGCTGAGAATGACCGTTTGAAAAAACCGTTTCTCAACAATGTAGGCAAGGATGTCGAGAATATCCTCACGCAGAAATGGTTCACCGCCGGTGAGCAGCAGCGACATGACCCCGGCGTCGGCAAAACGATCCAGCGCCGTAAAAAGTTGCCTCGTCGAGAGTTCCGATTGCCTTGGGTCGACAAAACAGTATCTGCAGCCGAGATTGCACCTGGTCGTCAGTTCGATCGCTCCACTGACGGGAAACCCCCGCATGGCCAAGGATTCGATCTTCTGTCGTACACGGCCGGTCATAAAACCGATTCAACCATTCCCAGCGTTTGAAGCGTGGAGAAAAAAGCGTCAAAGTCGGCGGATGCCGTCGAGGCATCGATGTCGTATGCATCAAGCAACCGTTCCATCATCTCCTTCTTTTCAAGCCCTTTCTCAAAAGCCTCCCACATGAGGGCGCCGGTTTCATTGAAGGTATGGATCAACGACTTGTTACGGTCGTAAATAAAGACTTCGCCGTCGATTTTACGCATGGAAAGTCCGGGGCTAAGCTGAAACTTCATACATTTGCTCCCGCTGCCGTTCAAGATATGCCGCGATCGAGGCATCATTACTGAAATATAACGATATGAAAAAAGTGTATTTCGAAAGACAAGTAATGGTATCGAACATCCGCTCGGCGAGAAAGTTATTTCCCGGAATCAGGTAGGTGTTTTTAAGCAACTGAAAATATACCTCTCGGGAAGAAAGCGGTTCCACATGGTGGTACCGATCGTGTTTGAGAAACGAGATGGAGTGTACGGCCGTAGCTTCGGAGAAACCGCATGCCCCTCCATGAGAGACGAACGGCGTCGGGGACACGGTGATTGCATCGGCGGAAGGATAGACGATGTTCAGCTCGTCGCTGCCGCATCGCCAGTCCGGATGGGCGGACGAAAGAAAGCGCCGTATGGTGGTTTTACCCCTTCCCGACGGCCCGCAGAAAAGCAGTCCGCAGCCGTCTTCTCTTCGGATAAGCGACGAATGGAGGGGAAGCCCTCCCTCGCCAAGCGCGATATACGTGACGAACCATTTGAACGCATTGAAGATAAGTGCACCCGCATTCCCTGCAACGGGTTCCCTGATATGCAACGTTCCCGATCGTGTGTCGAGTGATACGCTCAGCTCGAAGAGCGGTCCGAACAGTGAAAATCGCTCCGGCCCGTTGTCGCGGTAAAAGACATCTCCCCGAGGAGAGGCGCCTTCCGGATCAAACGGTCGTCCGGTCGAGGCAACGGTAAACATTGCGCCCTCCCGGTTGCCTGAAACCACATTGAACGGATCGAACAATGGCAGGAGTGCCGTCAGGTATTCGGGGGGAATATCAATTCCGAAAACGGTCCCGCACAACGAAACGCCCTTCGTCATGGTGATCCTCTTTCATCCATAAAAAGAAGATACCATTAACGCGGCATTTACGCAACTGCCCAAAAACTCCCTAGTTATTACCGCAGTAGCTGCAGCACTATATGAGGCACGGTATTCGCCTGAGCCAGCATTGCAGTCGAAGACTGCGACAATATCTGATTGCGGGTAAACATGGCGGTCTCGCTCGCAAAATCGGCATCGCGTATCACCGTTTCGGCCGCCTGGGTATTCGTCTGTTGATTCATCAGGTTATTGACGCTGTGTTCCAGCCGGTTGATCATGGCGCCGATATTGGCCCGCATCTTATTGATCCGTTCAAGGCCGGTCGGGTTAGCGTCGGTGCTGCCGAATAGATTCGTCCTTTCGGTTGCCGAGAAGCCCCCTCCCCCGTCGATCAACCGGAGTATATAGTCGAGTTTGTCGGCAACCGTTCCTGTTCCCATGCCTGCAGAGAAATCGATTATCATGTCTCCCCAGTCGTTAACAGGATCCCATGAAAAATCTCCGAATAATCCATCACCGTCCATGCTTTGGAGCGGATCATCCGAAGGTGACGCAAGTCTCGGGGTCATAAAAAACAGGGCATTGGTGTCCATCTGTGCAAATGCAATGGTGAGCATGTTTTCAGCAGTGGTTTTATAATAATTGTACCCGCTCGCTACAAAGGCGGCGATATCATTGTCGGAATAATTACTGCCGATCAACATATTGAAATGATGACCGCTCCCGCCGTCGTTCGCGTCGCCGAGCGGGCCGTTATTCGGCAGCGAGGCTGCCGCCACCATTTTATGGGCAGTCTCCGGCGCATCATCATAGCCGGTTGAACCTATTGGATAAATACCGCCGGAGTTATTTCCACTTATTTCCGGAATCGCAAAAAGCGTCATTCCGTTATACGTAGTAGCAGCTGCAATCCGATCCAGTTCCTTCATGAGTTGGCCGAACTCCTGGCCCATGTAGTCGCGCTCGGTTTGGGTATAGGTATCGTTCTTCGCCTGAATGACCAGCTCACGCATCCGCTGCATGATGGCTGCCTGTTCGTTGAGGGCGCCATCGGCTATAGTAAGCAGCGCAATAGCATCCTGGGAGTTTTTCAATGCCTGTCCCATACCGCGTACCTGGGTCCTCAGGTTCTCCGATATTCCAAGTCCCGCGGCATCATCCGCTGCGCTGTTGATTCTCAGGCCGGTTGAAAGTTTCTGGAGGGTTTTACTGAGGTCCCGGTTCACTGAAAAGAGTGAATTGCGGGTGGTCATTGCCGATATATTATTATTGATCCGCATACCAACATCCTTGTTGGAGTTGTTTTAAGATTCATTCCCTTGAATCGGCAGCTACTTCCTGCCTGCTACTATTTTCGGATTTTCAGGCGGGCCACTTGAATTATTTTTTTCATACAACCTGCCTGCAAAAATTCCTTTTTACTTATCGGCATGCAAAGTCAAAACTTTAATCTATTCTCTTTATTTCTGCTCCGGACTATTTTACCCGGAAAATAATTAATTATTTTAAGAGAACTGTAAGTATCCTTATTTATGGAGGTTAGAGTAATGAAAACAACCGTCCCGCAAAAAGCCATGGATGTTCATGATATTCAGAAGATTATTGCCCCTATCAGGAAAATGGGTAAAACCCTGGTAACCACCAACGGCTGTTTTGATCTGCTGCACTGCGGTCATATCAGCTACCTGCGCGATGCGGCAATGCAGGGGGACCTGCTGGTGGTGGGGGTCAATTCAGATGAAAGCGTTTCACGGCTCAAAGGTCCTTCACGACCCATACAGAAGGAACAGGATCGTGTTGTGCTTATCGGCGCCCTGAAAGTCGTCGATTATGCGTTTATATTTTTTGAGGATGATCCATGCGCCTTTCTGGAAATACTGCGGCCTGATATTCATGTAAAGGGAGGCGACTATCGCCCTGAACGGCTGCCCGAAACGGAAGTGGTTCAAAAGCATGGCGGCAGGGTCGTCGTCGTTTCCTTTGCACATGGTTATTCAACATCATCGCTGATCGACCGTGTCCGGTCGAAATAACCGGTACCTGGAGCCGCGGTATCTGTGCAATGCTCTGCAATGCTTGATCTTTTTCGGTTCATGTGATAAGCTTGTAGTTACTGGGGGTATATGATGGCGTCCTATTCAGGGGGAAAAGTGACCAAGTCCCTTGCCACCGTTTTAAAAAACCGGCCGGATTCCCTTTTATTCGCCCGTCTGGCGGATGCGTATCGAAAAGAGGGGAATATCGGACAGGCAATCGACCTTTGTGTCAACGGCTTGAACAATTATCCTTATTACTCAACAGGCCGGATTTTACTTGGCCGCTGCTATCTCGAACAACAGAAATACGGAGAGGCGATTGAAGCATTTTCCACAGTATGCGCCGCCGACCGGCGCAATCAGATGGCAATCAAAATGCTTGCCGATATTTTCGTTCAGCAGGGAATGGAACAGCGGGCGGGCGACCTGTACGCACTGTTGCTGAAAATGGATCCTGTCAACCCCACGCTGAAGCATCTCTGTTCACAATACGGGCCATCGGCGGGCGGCAAGGATATTTTCGCCATTCTCGGTCTGCAATCCCCTTCCCCCCGTGCGGACGCATCTCTCTCAGTCGCCGGAAGCGGCATGCCTCCCGCCGTTGAAGAGGTGCGGCCCGAAGTCGTGGATTATACCGTTGTCGAAGGCGGTGGGAATGAACCGGTACCGCCGCAAGCCGGCGGGACCGATTTTTTTCCGGAAAGCGCATATATTGACGAATCTGAACAGCCCGCCGGGGTTTCAGGTACCGACATTACCGATCGCATGTCAATTCTGTTCGGTGAACCGACGGCACCCCCCCCCGCGGAAGGCGCATCGGAACAGGATTTCGGCGGGGACTCTTTTTCTGCAGCTGAGGACACCGGCAGGGGTGACGACGGGGTGCCGGGAACCGCGGAAGTATCGGGAACCGACATATCAAGCCGTATCGAAGAAATCTTCAATGAGAACGCGCCGACAGCTCCCGACGGGGCGCCGGAAACGTTGACCGATAGAACCACTTTCAACCGGGTGGCGCCGCAAAGGACTGATAATGTCCCCGAAACAGGATTTTCCGGTCAGGATTTCGACCTTTCGGATATATCGGTTGAAACGGTACAGATCGACCGAAGTGCCCGGGAGCCCTTGCACGATATGGTTGATAACCGAACCGATACGGGGCCGGAGGAAAGTTCCGGTATTTCCGACAGCGCCGACGGTGTGGCAGATGCCGTGCTACCGCTGCCCGAAACCGGCATCGAACCGGCCGGATTGTCGCAGGATTCTTCAATGGAAGGCGGCGATGTGTCGGGTGCCGATGTCTCAAACCGTATTGAAGAGCTGTTTTTCGATCAGCCGCCTGAAGTGAAAGAGCTGATGCCGGATGCGCATACTCAGTTTGACGACAATGCCGTTATTGAATCCGGGGTTGACTTCAGTCAGGCGGAGATTTCCACGGTTGATGCCATCGGATTCGGAGAGGAGCAGGGCGGACAAACAGACGGTTCTGATTTTCCTGCATCGGTTGGCGATCAGGCCACAGGGATTCAAGAGATGGCCGGATCGCCTTTTGAACTTGCCAATCTGCCGGTTCAGGCTCCTGAAGAGGTCATTGAAGAACTCGCGGGAAGCGGAAAAAACACCGGTGAACCCATTGATAACACAATTGCAGAGTCACCTGAAGCAGCCGTGGAACCCGACCTGCAGCTTGAAGACTTTCCTCAAGCAAGCGAACCGATTGATTTTTTCATGGAACCTCCCACCACACAACAGGAGGCGATCTCCCACCCCGGGGATGAAATAGCGGGTGCTGACGTTTCTGAACGTATCGAAGAGTTTTTTAATGTCCCGGAAGCACCGCCTCCTGAAGAGAGTGCGAAAACCGACCGGGGTGATGATGTGGTCGTCGAGTTAACCGGAGTGCAAGAAGTGTCGGTAGATGATACAGGGGATCAGGTAGCGGGTACTGATGTTTCCGATCGTATTGAAGAGCTGTTTGAAGCTCCTGTTCCGGGGGCCTCCGAAGAAAACATGCAAAGCGGGTTACGTGAAGAGGAACCCGAGTTTTCCTTAACCTCCATAGAAGATGAGCTGCAAACCGATCACGACGAAATCATTTTTGAGGAACCATCCGGCTCGACGATGCAGACAACCGAGGAGTTGTTTTCAGCCAAGGGTACCACCGGAGAAACCGCCGGTAAGCAATCGGAAGAGTCGGTTTTTGAACCGGATTTTGTTTCTTCCGATTTTGCGGAAACCATGCAATTTGACGGCGAACTTTTTGAGAAGATGCTCAATCCCTCCACACAGGATGCCCAGTTTATAGAAGAGGAATCCCCGGCAGATAGCGCCGTCGGGGAGCAGCCTGCATTGCCGGAGCACATTTCTTCTGTTGACCATTCGGCCACCGATGCATTTGAGAATTTTGGATTTCTTCCCGCCGGTAGTAATGACAATCAAGCTGCCGCCGATCAGTTGGCTGATCAATTGGAGGAACCGGCGGTCGAAGAACCGGCGCTCAAGGGTGACGAACAATCGTTCAATGTATTGGCCGAAGAACCCGGTGAAAGTGCCGGTTTTGAAGTGACGACAGAACAGCTTACGCCTGAAGGCCCGGGGCTGATGATTGATGAGGGGGCCCCCTCAGACCTGGTGCTTGACCATACCGGAACGTTTGAACGTGAAACCGACAATCAACAAGAGAATAATCCAGGTCTTATATTGGATGTCAATGAAATCGATGGCTCCTCACCGGTTTCCGGCGGTTTCGAAGAACGGGATGCCGTTGCGGCGGACCTTATGGACGATGTGCCGGTTACCGACAGGTTGCTGAGCGACAATACCGAAGTCGTCGAAATAGCGCCCAGCGGCGAGGATGTTGTAGGACAGCTTGACCTGCTTTTCCCTGATGAGGCGGTTGCCGAACGTGCAGCGGGCGATCAGCATGGCGCAGACCGGGAACAGAATAACGCCGGCGCTGCAGGTGAATCGTTGATCGCTGCAGCACCGTCCGGCGGAGGGGATGAAGACGAGGCTGCTTTCATCGAGACAATGCAAATGACAAGAGACGAGCTTCCGGGCACGGCTGAGGCGGCTATTGATGAAGAATTCTTCGAGGTACAGCCCCTCGATGAACCTGCCGCCGCGCCGCCGGTCCATCCCGGCATGGAAGAACAGGTCGACGGACCACCGGTTATTTCCGGAAAAGATGTCAAGGAGCGATTGGACGATCTGTTTCCTGCGCCGGATTTGATGAACCTGTCGTCGGACAGTGCCTTGCTCCCCGAAGATGATCAGAATGAGGTGATGGAACAGGTGTCTGAGTTCTATACGATATCAGGGGAAGATGCTTTACAGGGAATGTCCGGCGAGCTGCCGGAAAGCATTGCCGAAGTAGAGTTCGATGCCGCATCGGCAATTGAAAACGCCGCAAATGTCGATGTATCACCCGGCGGGTTGCGTGATGCGGACCCGTCTTTGCGGAGCGGGCAAACGATAGTGCCGCCGGATACCGATACCGATACGCTGCCGGAAGTTGAACTCTACGAGGAGTGTGAACCGGCCGCGGTGCCGTCCGGAGAGGAAAACGCTACTGAGCCGCAGGCGGCGCCACCCGACAGTCGCGACCAGCCGCTCAACATTCCCGACCATGTCGTGACGCCGACGCTCGCCGATATCTACTATCAGCAGGGACAATGTCAGCTGGCACTGCAGCTTTACCGGCGTCTCCTTGATCGTGACCCGGATAATGAGCTGTTGGCAGGGCGGCTGCACGAGATAGAATCGGCAATCGAACGCGGTTCATCACCGGAACCGGCTGTTGAACCCCAACGCAGGAGCAGCCGGACGCATCGGCGCACCAAGGGCGCAAACAGCGTCCGATCATCATGCGATACGACAATCGATACCCGGCCGCTTGCGGGAGTTCACCTTAAAAAACAGGTCAAATATGCCGCTCAAAAAGCTCGCAAGAGGAAACCATAGGAGGGCCGCCACCACCACCCGGATGGCGGCTTTGCGGCAATTACGTTCACGGGAATCATTTTCTTCCATTCTCATCACCGATACGATCGATGTCGCCTATATCAGCGGATTTTCCTCATCGTATACAGCACTGCTTGTCAGCCGGAGAAAAACCAGGCTTTTTACCGATTTCAGATATCAAACCGAAGCCCTCCGCTTCTGCGGGCGGCATCCGGAATGGAGCTATGAACCGGTTCTTTCATCCATGATGGAAGCCGTTGCGGCATGTATTGCTCCCGGAGATACCGTTGGTTATCAATCCGACCGGATGACAGTCGATGATTTTAAAAAATTGAAAAAAACTGCGCGCGGCGCCCGCTTTGTCGGTTGCGGCGCAGCGGTCAATGAGTTGTTGCTGGCGCGGCTGCCAATGGAAATCGAGGCGATGGGGCGGGCTGCAAGGATAGGGGATGCGGCGTTCAGACGGCTTCTGGCCGACATCAATCCGGGAGTAACGGAGCGCGGCCTTGTGCGGCGGCTGGAACAATACTGCAGCGATCTTGGCTCGGAGAAACCGTCGTTTGATACCATCGTCCTTTTCGGTGCACACTCGGCGTTTCCTCACGGCAGGCCGGGGCAGGCCGGGCTGAAACGGGGCCAATTCGTCCTTGTTGACTTCGGCTGCACGGTCGACGGGTTTGCCTCCGATATGACTAGGACGGTGGTCTGTGGTAAAGCGAGCCGGAAGCAGCGTGAGCTTTACCGGATCGTCCAGAACGCTCAGCAAAAGGCATGTCGGGAAGCACGCGCCGCAATGACCGCCCGGGCGATTGATGCGCTGGCCAGAGATCCGATCAAGGCCGCAGGGTATGGCGAACGGTTCGGTCACGCGCTAGGTCACGGAGTCGGGCGCCGAATCCATGAAGCGCCCCGGATCAGCGCACGGGTTTCGCTTAACGTGCCGTCCAATGCGGTGATAACGATCGAACCCGGCATTTATCTCCCCGGTTTCGGCGGGATTCGTATCGAGGATATGGCTGTACTGCAACAGAACGGCGTCCGTTTGTTGACACATTCTCCACGGGAGCTTCTTGAACTATGATACCTATCAATGCACTGTTGAAATTGATCATTGACAAGGGTGCTTCCGATTTGCACCTGCGGGTCGGGGTTAATCCCGTGCTGCGGGTAAACGGAGATCTGTTCAAATTACAAACCGACCAGCTTACCACCGAAGATATGGACGAGATACTCAAAACGCTTATGAAACCCGAACAATACGAGACGTTTCTAAACAATCACGAATTCGACTTCGCTTTCGGGCTCAAAGAGGTGGGCCGGTTCCGCATCAATGCGTATCGCCAGCGGGGAACCCCTTCGCTGGCGATACGTTCGATTAAAACCCAGGCCCCGGAATTCACCGAGCTAGGGCTGCCGGAAGTCATCCTTGACATCGCCATGCACAAGCGGGGGCTCATTCTGGTGACGGGAACCACCGGAAGCGGCAAATCGACCCTGCTCGCGTCGATGATCGAGCATATCAACAACAACGCCCCGTGCAATATCGTCACCATCGAAGACCCGATCGAGTTTCTCTATAAAGACAAGCGAAGTATCATCGCACAGCGCGAGATCGGACCTGATACGCATAACTTTGCGAATGCCCTGCGTGCATCGTTCCGGCAGGATCCCGACATTATTCTTATCGGTGAAATCCGCGACCGGGAGACCATTGAGACCGCGTTGAGCGCCGCCGATACCGGGCATTTGGTGATGAGCACACTCCACACCATGAACGCCGTCGAGACCATTTCACGCATAATTTCGTTTTTTCCGCCCCATCAGCACGATCAGATCCGGCTCGTACTCTCAAGCGTCCTGGTATCGATCATTTCGCTGAGGCTTCTTCCCCGTAAAGACGGCAGCGGCCGTGTTCCCGCAGCGGAGATTCTCATCAACACTGCCAATATCGCGGAATTGATACTCAAACCCGATCAGGTGCATATGATTCTACAGGCAATCGGCGAAGGGTTCAGCCAGTATGGTTCACAGACGTTCGACCAGTCGTTGATACGCCTATATAAAGAGGAGTATATTTCTCTGCAGGTTGCAAAGCAGTACGCCAGCAATCCCGACGATTTCGACTTGCAGGTACGGGGAGTACAGGGAACGTCGGACCGCCAGTGGATGATGTAACGGGCGATCGATAACAACTATAAAACAGATGCGGTTGCAGTCACCGCACAAACAATCATTATTGAGGAGAAGTCCGGTATGAAAAGTTACCTTTTAATCACCGTTGTTGCATGCGGGTGGTTAACCGTTTCAGCTCAACCCGAAGCGAAAATAACCCGCATCGAAGGAAGTGCGCAGGTGCTGAAAAACGGCGCGGCTTCCTGGAAAGTCGCCCGGCTCAATACGGCGCTGCAGATTGACGACCAATTGAAAAGCGACGCAGAGTCTCTGGTTGAGATCACTTTCCGCCATGGGGCGATCATGCGCCTTGCTGAAAACAGCGTCTTTAGTATTAAGAAGAGCACTGATGTCAAGGTTTCAACGGCAGTACCAAGAGGAAATGTCTGGGTAAATATGAAAAAACTCTCATCTTCAGGCCATCATTTTAACGTAGCAACGCCGACCGCGGTAGCGGCGATCCGTGGTACTGTTTTTCAGATGCAGTCACTGCCGGATTCATCAGCGGATGTTACCGTGTTTGATGGGAAAGTGGCGGTAGGCCTCTCCGAAGAAGGTAAAAAGAGGACACACGTCGCTGACAGGAAGATTGCTGAAGCTCCCCATGAGGTGCCGGGACCGACGGAGGTCCCCGGACCTTTTGAAGTCACCCTTGATCAATGGCGTACGATCATTGCCGGACAGCGTATCTCGATCCGTTCGAACGGGACTTTTACCACGACAGACTTCGATCTCAACAAGCGGCTTGATGCTTTTATTGAAAAAAACCGCGCCCTTGATGCAAAGATCAAAGACGCACGGTAAAGAAGCATTGAATTGCCCTAAAAACGAATCAGGTCAGTTGATAAAACTCTTCCAGGGTGCTGCATGTATTACATGCAATAACCAAATTAACAATATCATCAGGGCAGATGGTCGATTCACGCTCCGGTCGGCCGCCGAGAAAAGGAATCGTTTTTTCAACCCAGGAGGTATCGGAAGAAGCGGAATGAATTATTTTATCAGGTGTGATTTTCGAGATCATATTTTACTCCTCTTGTACTTAATTATTAAAAGCAACCATCATGCCATTATTCAGGAAACCGTTGATTCAAATAATTAGTTGTTACTTAACTGTTAAATAGCCTAAAAAAAATAAATTCGTTAAAATTAATAATACTAACAGTTATTTTAGCGGTTAACTTGTTTAAATTAGAAATTTTTTAATCAGTTTTTTTTTCACAAAGTGGACTTTTTGCCCGATCTATGGGAAGGATCTATGAAAACAATCATTTTATCGGCCGGTTTGTTTATAGCTGTTAATCTCACGAGTTGTACCCCTACAGTTGCCACGAATGTTGAATCTGCACCGGGACCACTACCGGCGAAGGCCCGTATAAAGACTCTTGAGTGGAAACCGACAATGTCACGGATCGATCTTGATCTCGAACCATTGTCGGTGTACGGTTCGATCCCGGTTGCGCTGTTATCGGTAAATGATGTACGGGAAGATCCCCGGCTGATCGGCAAAGCATATGAAGACCAGAAGGTCAGAGATACCTTTATCCCCATAGCAACAAATGTCAATGTGGCCAAATGGTGTAAAACGGCGTTTGAAAAGGTATTTCAGGAAACAGGCATCAGGAGTGATCATAAAAATGGCAGATTACGACTTGAGATCGAAATAACCGAGTTTTCAATTTTCGATGATTTTACCCAGACCGGGACAGCAACACTGCGAATCAATGCGCATACCGATCAGGACATGTTAATCTGGGAGGGTCAAATAAAAGGAACCTCCGATCTTTATGTGCATCCAACCAACTCCGACGGTATTTCGGAATGTCTGAGTAATACCGTCATGGTGGTAGTGTATAACATATTTACCGACCAGTGTTTTCGTGATGCCGTTGTTAAAGCATACGAATGACCATCGGCCCCGGCTGATGAGCAACCAATATTTTTTCAGATGCGGAATGTAGTATATTACACCGGTCCGGATGTCATTGTTTACCGGAAATCCGGCAATATAAATTAAAATTTAAACGTAATTGCGTTCCTGCCAGAGGAATAGTTTATCAGAGGAGGTTGAAAATGGCTCATAAAATCACCGATGCCTGTCTTGCCTGTGGAACCTGTGTTCCTGAATGTCCCGTCGATGCAATCAGTGAAGGTGATCCGATTTATATTATCGATGCCGACAAGTGTACCGATTGCGGTGCATGTGCCGAAGCGTGTCCTGCCGAGGCTATTACCAAGGCGTAAGACCGGCTTCGTTTCCTTACCGGGGGTTATCCGTAGTGAGGGTAGCTCTCGTTTCTCATACCATTTCTGTCCATAAAACCCGCCTGTTCAATACCCCGGTTTCCATGTCCGGGCGAGCAACCTAATAACTTTTTTTCCTGAGAAAGGACGTCTATGGCGGAATCATTCAATTACGAGGTAGTCATTCTCGGTGCCGGGCCCGGCGGATACGTTGCAGCGATACGGGCTGCACAGCTTAAACTCTCGGTTGCGATTATCGAGAAGGAGAAACTCGGCGGCGTTTGCCTCAATGTTGGATGCATTCCCTCCAAATCGTTGATTTATCAGGCAGAGGTTTTCCGGTCCGCGGCCGCACTTGAACAGATGGGTATTGAGGTGGATCGAAGCAATTTTGATTATGCAAAGGTGCAAGCCGCATCCCGGAAAGCGGCAGACACGCTTTCAAAGGGAGTCGCCTTCCTGCTGAAGAAAAACGGGGTAACGGTGATTCCAGGTACGGGGATCATTCAGTCGGCCCATGAGGTGAAAGTCGATGGTGTCCGCGTCGTGACCTGCCGGAATCTGATCATCGCCACCGGATCGCGGCCGCGGGAGATTCCCGGATTCGCCTTCGATGAAAAGAGAGTGCTTTCGTCAACCGGTGCGCTTATGCTGACACAGCTCCCGAAGCGTCTTCTGATAGTCGGGGCTGGGGCCATCGGCATTGAATTTGCCCATATCATGAACAGCTTCGGCGTGACGGTCAACCTTGTCGAGATGCTCGACCGCATTCTCCCTCTCGAAGACGACGAGGTGACGGAACTGTTGCGGAAATTGCTGGTAAAGCGCGGTGTGACGATTTCGACGTCAACGAAAGCGATGTCGATGACGGCAACCGGCAGCGGAGCCGATGTACTGCTCGAAGACGCGGCCGGTAAGCGGCAGACAATAGCGGTTGATAACATACTCGTGGTGACCGGCCGCACCCCAAACACCGACAATATCGGACTTGAGAACATCGGCATCTCCACCGGGCGTGGGTTCATTCCGGCGGGTGATTACGGCGAAACGGCAGTACGCGGCGTCTATGCGATCGGTGATGTGGTCCCGACGCCGCTTTTAGCTCATGTCGCTTCGAAAGAGGGGGAGGTCGCCGTTGAGCACATTGCCGGATTGTCGCCTTCTCCGCGGATCGATCCGACAACAATTCCCGGCGCAATATATTGCGAGCCGCAGATCGCCGGTTTCGGCATCACCGAGCGCACGGCAAAGGAACGGGGCATCACCTATGAAAAAGCATTGTTCCCCTATCGCGGCGCAGGAAAAGCGGTAGCCGTCGGCGCTCCCGACGGGTTTGTCAAGCTACTGACCTCGCCCGGCACGCATGACCTGCTCGGTGCCCACATTATCGGCAGAGAAGCAGCCGAGCTTATCCATGAACTCCTGCTTGCAAAGAGCGCCGAGCTGCTGCCGTCAGACATCATATCGATGATCCACGCCCATCCGACCCTTTCAGAAACGATAGTAGAAGCAGCGCGCATGGTCGAAGGCCGGGCGATCCACGTGTGACGGCGCCGATGAGTGAACAAAAGACCCGCACCGCGGTGCTGATCGTCTCCCTCACCGCGTCGTTTCTGACGCCGTTCATGGTTTCGTCGGTCAATATCGCCCTGCCGACGATCGGCCGCGACCTCTCGATGAACGCCGTCGCCATGAGCTGGATAACGACCGCCTACCTGCTCTGCAGCGCCATTTTCCTCATTCCTTTCGGGAAGATCGCCGATACGTTTGGAAGGAAACGGATCTTTTTTGTCGGAATACTGATCATTACGATTTCTTCGCTCCTGTCGGCGATCATCAGTAACGGACTTTTGCTTATCCTCACCCGCATGCTCCACGGTGCGGGGGCAGCCATGGTGTTCGGCACCGGGATGGCGATGCTCACCTCGGTCTATCCGCCGCAACAGAGGGGAAGGGTTCTCGGGATCAACGTAAGTTTTACCTATCTCGGCCTCACCCTCGGCCCGGTCATCGGTGGATTTCTTACGCATCGCTTCGGGTGGCGATCGCTCTTCTGGGTGAATATTCCGATCGGTATTGCGGTCCTCGCCGTCGTCCGTACCCGGATCAAACAGGAGTGGGCCGAGAAGGAGTACGGTTCTTTCGACGGATGGGGGGCCCTGCTGTACGGGGCATCGATCACACTGGTCATCACCGGATTTACGAGGCTGACACATGCTTACGGCATGCTCCTCATGGCAGCGGGTTGTGCCGCGGGAGCGGTGTTTATTCGCCTGGAATCACGCGCTTCGCGGCCGATTCTGCCGATCCGGCTCTTTCGCCGCAATCGTGTCTTCGCCTGCTCCAACATCGCGGCGCTCATCAATTACAGCGCGACGTATGCCGTCGGTTTCCTGATGAGCCTCTACCTTCAATATGTCAAGGGGTTCAGGCCCGACAAGGCGGGTGGGCTCATGATCGTCCAGCCGATCGTCATGGTGCTCCTTTCCCCGCTTGCCGGCAGGCTCTCCGACCATATCGAGCCGCGCATCCCGGCATCTGCGGGAATGGGGTGCATTACCATTGGGTTGATCCTCCTTACGGGGTTGGACGCTGCAACGCCGATAGTACCGATTCTCCTCACCATGATGCTCTTCGGCTGCGGGTTCGCACTTTTCTCCTCACCCAATACGAGCGCGGTCATGGGATCGGTTGACCGCAGCAATTACGGCATTGCCTCGGCCACCGTGGGGACCATGCGACTGTTGGGCCAGGTGTTCAGCATGGGTTTCACCCTGCTTCTTATTTCGATCATGATCGGAGAGGGAAAGATCACCCCCGAGTGCTATCCGCAGTTTCTCAAAATGATGCATACGGCAAGCGCGCTCTTCGCGGGATTGAGTGTCGTGGGGGTGGCGGTGTCCCTGGTGCGGGGGGATGTGCGGGGAGGGGTGCAACAAAGCGAATCTCATTGACTGCGGTATCCCTTTCTGGTGTATTTCCATTCATACCGTGACTTCCCCGTGATCGCTCCGATCCATTTGAAATTCCGGGTAACCGATGGCTATACTTATAAGGAGGGCACTCAAAACCATATCGTGAAAGCTCCAACACCCCGAAAACGGAGGCGCTATGCGAAAGCTTCACTTTGCCATCATCTGCATGATGTCGTTGACAGTGGCAACCCGGGCGGACGCCACCACCTATGTGACCAGCAGCTGTAAAATGTCGGGCATGGGAAAGTCGGCCGCAGGCGCTTCCAGCCTGCAGGATACGCTCTAAAAAGAGATTCGTTTTCATGATGACACCATCACAATGAAAGGCCTGATGTATGCAAATTGCTGCGGAACCCATCTGCTCGATATCGCTGTCATTGCCGATAAAGTAATCACCATAACGCGCATTGATACCGGAGCGTTATGCGCCTGCCATTGTCCGTTCGAGTTTATCGTCAACATTCCTGAGTGTGAGGCGGATTCCTATCATGTCCGCCTGACGGACTACTGGGGCGACTCACTGGACACCTTGATTTTGCGCGGTGCACCCACGGCAACCAACCGCTTCCCGACTGGGTCGTTTAACAACACCAATCACCGCATTATAGGTACCGGTGAAGCCCTTTTCGATATTCAGGGAAGATTTCTGGGATAATCGTTGATTCGACGGGCACCGGGGATTTATCTGATAAAATCTGTGGACAACCGGCAAGGGTCGCTCAAGTTTTTCCATGATTGACGATACATCAGCCGGCCGAATTAATACGGATAGCGGCCGGGCTTGCCGGTTTGGGGATAACATTTTTCTTTTAAGGGTGGTGTTATAAAAGGTCACTCACTACATCCTACAGTCTAAAACGCTCAACCACCTTTCCCCCTCATCACCGATCCCCGCTCAAGATCGATCCGAGGATTCCGCCGGCGCCGGCGATTCCCGCTGCTCCCCGCGACTCGTCGCGTTGCGATCCGAGAGCAGCGCGCATCCTGTCGGCAAGGCGGGAAAAGGGGAGGCTTTGAAGAAAGACCGTTCCGGGGCCGCGCAGCGTCGCCAGAAACAGACCTTCTCCGCCGAAAAGTGCGTTTTTAAAACCGCTTACCATCTGTATATCATAGCTTACCGAGGGTTGAAAGGCGACGATGCACCCGGTATCGATACGGAGGCTTTGACCGCTTTCAAGCTGTTTCTGAATGATGGTGCCGCCGGCATGAACGAAGGCCAGACCGTCGCCGCTCAGTTTCTGCAGTATGAATCCCTCTCCGCCGAAGAACCCCGCCCCCAGACGTTTGGTAAAGGCGATGTCGATATCGATACCACGCGCCGCGCAGAGAAAGGCGTCCTTCTGGCATAGCATCTGTCCGCCCAATATTCCTATGTCAAGCGGAATGATTTTTCCGGGATAGGGCGCGCCGAATGCTACATGACCCTTGCCGCGACCGGAATGAAGAAAGGTAGTAATGAAGAAACTTTCACCGGTCAGCATCCGTTTGAACCCTTTGAAAAGGCCGCCGCCGGTAGAGGTCTGCATTTCGATGCCCTCTTCCATATACATCATCGCACCCGCCTCGGCGCGGACCCCCTCACCGGGATCGAGTTCGATTTCAACCAATTGCATATCGTCGCCGATAATGGTGTAATCAATAATATCAGCCATGAAAGCCTCCAGAATTATTGGGATCGGTGGTTGTTATGCCGTTAAAAGAAAATATACTATGACGCACGTAGCTGCTGTCCGGTTGCTTCGGCGACGTATCCGCAGACTGTTGGTCGCCGTCGATTCGTTTTGCGGCGATTATTGCAACTACTACGGGGAAAAAGATAGTTACCGGTAATATCTGCAGTGGCGGCCATACGCTCAATTTTCAAAACCGACGTGCGGTGGTAACGAGAGAAAAATAATTCCGATTATGGTTCATGACAATCCGAAGAATGAATAGCCAACGGATCATTACCTTGTGTTTTATTTGTAGCTGATTATCAGATCATTTATATTCATTTCAATCTTCGTCTTTTCCGGTCGAATCGCCGATTATATATGAAAGGATAAGTTAAACCCCGATGAGCGGAAATTCCATTAAAATAGCCGGTGATACCATAACGATCGTTACTGATGAGCGTCTCGATGCAAATAACGCCCCTTTGCTTCTTGAAGAATTGAAAGGCAATGTCGGAAAAACGTTCAACAGGGTGGTATTTGACTGCCGTAAATTGATATATGTTTCGTCCGCCGGTTTGAGGCCCTTTATATTTTCGAAACAGAAACTGGTTCCGGATGGTGAAGTACTGGTGCTCGGTGCGCCGGAACCGGTCGTGCGCGTTATCAAATTAAGCGGATTTGATTCTTTTTTAGCTATCAGCGATGAAGTCTGAAGCAAATAGCGACGCCGTTGATTTTTCCGCTGAACTGGCATATCTTGAGCGGATGCTGGGTCATATCAAAGGGTATGCTCTCAAGGCGGGATTTTCCGAGCAGGAGATTTATGACGTGCAGCTGGGATGTGAGGAGGTTTTAAACAATATCATCCATTATGCATATCCCGGTAAAAACGGTTTCATTTCCATCAGATGCGTACTGAACAGTAATTCTTATCGTCTAGCAGTCACCATTTGTGACAAAGGCAGTGCTTTCAATCCGCTTTCCGTACCGGAACCGGACATCGCGGTTCCCGTTGAACAGCGGCGTATCGGAGGACTTGGGATATATTTTTTACGAAAAATGTTCGATTCGATTGAATACGAGCGTATCGACAGTGTCAACAGGCTGACTCTGTATAAAAAATAACCGGATTTTCACTGTTGCCAATGACTTGTAACAGCATATGAAAAGGTTCCCCGCGATCAGTCAAAATATCTGGACGCTCGCGGTCGCTGTTGCCTGTTGCGTTTGCGGGAGATGCACTCCGCCCCCTCAGCCGGATCTCTATACCTACCGCGCCAAGGGGCTGCAACTGGACATCCGCGCGGATCAGATGCTCAATTCCTACGCCGGTGAAGCGCATTCGCTCAAGCTCGTTATTTATCAGCTTAGCGACAACGGCGCATTTATCGAACGACAGAAAAGTTCCGACGGGTTGAAACTGTTGCTGAAAGAAAAGAAATTCGATCCGACGGTCGTCGGTTATGATCAGATCATCGTACACCCGAACGAATCCCGTATCCATTCCTTCGATAGAATAAATCAGGCGAAATGGGTGGGGATTGTTGCAGGTTTTTATTGTGCAGAGGTTGAAGACGACAAATGTCCGTCTCCTCTCAATCAAATTCCTTCGGTTCTTGTTCAGATTCCTTCCATTCCGAAAAAAAAGTCATTCATACGGCGGGCGGGTGAATTTCTGAAATTGTTGACGCCGTCCGATATTTACTATGTCCCTCAAATAGCTATTCAACTGATGTTAACCTCTCAAACAATCTATGAAACGAGCGTTTTCCGATGAAACCGATGAAACCCCTCTTCTGGCATCAAGGTCTGTTTCTGCAACCGCAGCATTTTCAACAATTGGATCTTTTTGCCGCGTCACTGACCGGGCCACTTCAGTCGTACGGCACACCATGGTTCTGGGGAGTGATGCATCTCTCATTTGATGATGAGCAGCTTAAAAACGGAATAGCGGCTATAAGTGAGGGTGAGTTCCTTTTTTCCGACGGTACCTGGGTAGCATTCCCTGAAAACGCCGTCATTCTTTCCCGTACCCTGGACAGAGAACTTTTCGAACCGCATAAACCTTTTTTGATTTATGCGGCACTACGTCGCTTCTCCCGATCCAAAGCAAATGTTGAAATGCAGCAAAATCCTGAGCAGCTCAACCAATCCGGCAGCCGATTCGTTGCCGATACATCATCTACCGAGAGCATAGACCTGCATGAAGGCTCAGAACCCGGCAATGTTTTAAAGTTGAACTATGTCGTCAAACTTTTTTTCGAAGGTGAAAAACATCTGCTTGCCGATTACAGCATCCTTCCGATAGCGCGCATCGAATATGACGGTGAGCGATTCGTTCGCTATGCCGATTACGCGCCTCCGGCTTTGACGCTTGCAACTTCTCCGGTGCTTCTTCGCAGTGCGAAAACGATCGCCGACCAGCTTCTCGGTGCGTCGCGAAGGCTTGACCAGTATAAAATCCCGCGTGAAAATATCACGGCGCAATACGGCGGCGCTTACTACATTTATATGTTGGGGCTGCTTATCCTGAACAGAAACATTCCGATGCTTTATCATTTCCTCTCCTCGCCCTCATGCCATCCGTTTGAGTTTTACGGGTTGTTGCGACAGGTGATCGGAGAATTGAGTTCCTTTACCGATCGTCACGGCTGCCTCGCCGACCTTCCCGACGGCACACGGCTGCTCGGCGACTACGACCATACCGACATTTCCCGGTGCTACAATCAGGCGGGGGAATTGATATCGGCACTGATTCGTTCCCTTATCACCGGCCCTGACAACACGATAGCATTCAACCTCGATGCCGACGGCGGGTACAGCGCCGTTATTCCGTTGAATGCGTTTGAAAATGCCGCATACTTTTTTTTGTTGATCCGTACCTCGGAAAAACTGGAGCGTATCCTGTCATCAATTAACGATTCCATAAAAATCGGCAACCGGGAAACCATATCGGACCTTGTTTCCCGCTCGCTTCCCGGGTTGCCGATAGAATATGTACAAGTTCCTCCACCGGGCATTCCCCGCAGGAACGACACGCACTGTTTTCGTATCGACCCTTTACATGAACAATGGAATGAGATTAAAAAAAGCCGGACGATATGCATTTTCTGGAATCGCCCGCCGGCTGACATTTCGTTTGAACTTGTCGTCATCAGGTCATAGAGGAAACGGACGGGAATTACAATGCGGTTGATCGATACATTTCTAGATATTCTTTACTTCACGGTAGTAAATAAAAATTACGGTTTCGAGCAATTCACCTGTTCCGTTTTAAGAAAACGGTACGATGATATGATTCTGGCTTCAGAAAAGTCGGCGCAAACGGGAAATATTCCGGACAACGTCTGGAGGAAGGCTTTTTTCGCCGTTGCCGTCTGGATCGATGAATCAGTCCTGTTATCCGATTGGGCGGATAAGGCGCAGTGGTGTAAAGAGACACTCCAACGGACCTATTTCAAGACGTCAAACGGGGGGGTCGAATTTTTCACCACGCTTGAGCAGCTTGATCCGAACGAGAATCGGATCCGGGAAATCTACGATGTATGTCTCAGCCTTGGATTTAAAGGAACCCATTATGGTGAATCGGGCATGGGTACCCTTAAAAAAATTATCAATCGGACGATTCAAATGATTCAATCCGATCGCAACCCGTTGCCGCCCCACAACCTGTTTCCCTGTGCCTACAAAGGAAACAGCAAGCTGAACGTAACGGTCGAACGGGAGAGTCGATTGCTTTTCCTTGCACTTTCGGCAATCGTGCCGTTTCTGGTATTCATTCTGCTGTATGTTTCCTTCCAGGTTACACTTAACAGTGCTAGGAATATTTTAATCAGTTTCCTTCAAGGTCTCCCGGCTTCATGAAAAAACTGTTTTCTTTTTTAATGGCAATCATATTCCTTTTTGTTATCCTCCTGTTTGTTCTGGGCGCACTTCACAACGCCGATCAGAGAACCCCTTTTATCATTATCGCGGCCGTACTGTTTTCCATTTTCATTTTTATCGTTTTTTTTAGGAAATTTCTCATCAGAAAAAAAGTGGCGTCCTTTATAAACCGGGTGATAGCTCACGACAGGGAAACCATCGATAAAGCGCCGCCGTCGTCTCAGGCCGAACTGCTGGCTCTGGAAAAATCATGGTACGATTCGATCGGCCGTTTGAAAAATTCCGCGCTGCGTACAAGCGGTAATCCGCTGTATGTTCTTCCATGGTATATGGTGATCGGTGAATCGGGCACGGGAAAAACTTCCATGCTCAAACATTCCGGACTGTCGTCACCGCTGTCCTCCCTTAATTCCACACCCGGACTTCCCGCGACCCGGAATTGCGACTGGTGGTTTTTCAATGAAGCCGTGGTGCTCGATACCGCCGGAAGATACACCGTGCCGCTCGATCAGGACCGTGACAACCACGAATGGGAACAATTCCTCAA
The DNA here is from genome assembly GCA_016929415.1 of Chitinispirillaceae bacterium. GTDB lineage: Bacteria > Fibrobacterota > Chitinivibrionia > Chitinivibrionales > Chitinispirillaceae > JAFGNB01. The sequence continues at coordinate 30,929 of JAFGIW010000226.1, forward strand.
ACATCTTTCGGTATTTCGAAAGAAGGAACCCGTCAACGGCATTGTGGCAGCGATCCCTGCCGACAAACTGCTGGACTCGACGCCGGAGCAGCTGGCAATGCAGGGTCAACTCGTCAGGTCGCGCATCGATCAGGTCATGCGCGTTCTCGGCTCATCGTTTCCTGTTTACATCATGATCACCAAAATGGATCTTGTTTTCGGCATGCCGGAGTTTTTCAGGGCGCTTCCCCGCAGCAGGCTGGGGCAGGCGATGGGCTGGTGCAATCACGACGGCAAATCTTTTTCCGGGGAGCTTCTCAACGAAGCCGTCCTTGCCGTTTGCGACAACCTCAAACAGCTGCAGTTTACCATGCTTCATAATGAAAATACGCCGGAAGCGGAAATACTCGTTTTTCCTCAGCGGTTTCTTGAATTGTCGTACGGGCTGACGGCTTTTTGCACCGCCGTTTTCTCGCCGAGCGTCTATCATTTAACGCCTCTTTTCAGGGGCGTCTACTTCTCGAGCGCCTTACAGAAAATAGGGCAGGGCGAATGCGACGAATCGGCAAAGAACATTTCGGCGCATGAGCTTTCGGGAGGGGTGTTTCTCAAAGATTTTTTTTCCCGCGTTCTTCCCGGCGACAGGAAATTCCACTGGTATATTCCGCTCTACCGGCAAAAAAGAGCGAAGATGGTAATCGCCGCGCTCGGTGGCTGGGTTGTGCTCTGGGCAGTGCTTTCACTGCTGGGATGGCGTGCGTTCTCTTATACGAAAAAAACTCTCGGAACCGTTAAGGAGCTGGTTACAACATCGGACACGGACTCGTCGATCATGGTTGAAAACCTGCGAAAAGCGACGGGCTTTCTTTCAAAACGCAATGCCGGAATATTTCCCTTCCGCATGGGGATGCGGCAGGGCAAAGAGGTTGAAAAAAAGCTGAAATCAAGGTATGCCAAGGCTTTTGGACGGATACTTTATGAAGAGATACTGCCGTCGGCAGAAAAGCGGATACTTTCCTTCCCAGCCGATACCATGGTCGACTCCGCAACATTTACTATCAATTTTCTCACCTCCATGATCTGTGTGGCCCGTCGGCCGGAAAACAGCGGAATGCTCACCGGTATGGCGCAATCCTCCGCGGCTCATCTTACTTTCATCCGGGATGGTTCACCGGGCGACGGTACTCTTTTCGCAAGACAATTCGCCGATTGGGTTACATTGTCGAAGCCGGAAACCGTCGATTCCCTTAAACGATCACTTTACGCACTGCTCAATTTGTTGATCGAACATACGGGAACAGACCTTCAATGGTGTGTCGGTTTTCCCGTACATGGGGTGGAAAATATATCCATGAAAAGATTCTGGCCCCATGCTTCAACCGGACCTTCAGATAAAAAGAGTATGCAGGACGCGAATACTCCGATCGTCAATGGCGCCTACACCCTTAAAGGATCACGGCGGATCAACTCGTTTCTGATGCGGATCGATTCGGCGCTGAGCGATTCTCTGTCACATTCCGATTTCGAAACAAAACGAATCGATTTTGTCAAATGGTACGGCGATCAATACGACGCTCAATGGTATGCAATGACTGTTTCTTTTCTTCCGCGTATCATTGCATCCATTTCACCCGGGACTGTTCAACCTCTTTTCCGGCAGATCGCATCAGGGAACGATCCGTTTATCCGGTATCTCACCTTCATGGCGGAACAATTCGATTCTACGGATATGCTTTCCGATCCTCCGCTCTGGGGCACGCAGGTCGTTCTCATCCGTGATCTCGACAGTTTTACCGTAAAAAAGCAGTTACGCGACAGCACAACCTCAACAGCCGGAAAAATGAAAAATTCGCTGTTCGCATTTTTCGATAAAATATTCGGCAACGTGCAGAATATTACCGACGAGAATAAAAGCTTCCGGGCCAGGAAAATCGAGCACGCCTCACCGGGCTGGAGCTCCTATCGCCGGGCGCTTTCGGAATTGGGTTCGTTTTTACAACGCCCGGAAGGGGTGAAAAATTTCGCTCCCGGCCTGTTTGAACCGAACGATTCGACAACCGTTCTGTATGACAATCTTGTCCAGGCTACCGATATGCTGAAGCAACGACTGTTCGGTTCCGCCGCGGATATTGCGATATGGGAAACAATAATTAACGGGCCGCTTGTCATTGTCCGGAAAGCGGCGTATTCCGACGCGTGTGACCGGATAGAGGAGTTATGGGAAAATAACGTCCTTTCGAAAGCGGCGCGAAAAGATCCCGAATCCTGCATGGATATTCTCTTCGCTCCCGATTCCGGTCTCGTCAGAAAATTTCTGGAAGATCCTTTTATGGCAACTTTTATCGACGGTTCGATCAAGCCGGTTGTCGGAACCGACGGGCCGATACCCTTTTCCGCGGACTTTATTTCTTTTGTGGAAAAAGGAATGGGGTACAGCCCCAAGGACAGCTATGCCGTTACCATTACGAACGTGCCTTTTTCGGTAAATGCAGACGCCGTTGAGAAACCCTATCAGACCGTTCTCTGCTTACACTGTGCCGACGGCGACAGGGTGCTCGAAAATTTCAACAACAATGAAAGCGCCGAATTCGTCTATCTTCCGCTTAATTGCGGACGCGTATCGTTGAAGCTGATCTTCCCGTCGTTCAAGGCGATAAAAATCTGGGAGGGACAGTGGGCGTTTCCCGCCTTTTTGTCCGAATTCAAACAGAGCGGCGCGAAAACATGGAATCCCGGCGATTTTGATGATGCGGCGCGGGCAAGGCTGATAAAAGCAAAATGTGACAGTGTGACGGTTTCGTATTCCTTCAACGTTTCCAAGGCCGATGAAATAATCGGATTGTTGAAGTATGCTTCGTGTCAGACGCCGCAAACCGTGACAGATTCACTTCTTCAGTGACGGGGAAAAAGACAATGGCACATCAGCGTTTATTGGAGCGGCTCAGGAACGATGCATCGCATCGACCGCCCGGCGCTTCGCCTGAAGAAATCGCGGTCGATTCGATTTTGTCGCATGTGCACGATCTGTTGTGCACGCGGAAAGGGACCGTGCCGATTGCGGACGATTTCGGCATGCCCGACGTCTTTTTTTCACAGGGCGTCAATTACAAGCAGAGTTCGCATCGCATGACGGAAGCGATAGTCGCCGCCATCCGCGGGTTTGAACCCCGGTTGAAGAATGTGGTCATCGAGGATCTTTCTCAGAAGGAAGATCTGCTCAAACAACGTTTCGGTTTACGGGGGGATCTTACCAATGCTCCTTCAACTACTATAGAATTTGAGGTGATCGTCTCTTCGGAGGCCAAGATCACCGTCACCAAAAAACAAGAGAACCGGTAGATGTTCGAAAACTATTACCAGCAGCAACTCAATAATTTACGGAAAAAGGCCACGGAATTCGCCCGGGCGCATCCTGTTATCGCGCCGCTGCTCAAGGAGAACTCGATCGATCCCGATGTCGAACGGCTTCTGGAAGGCACTGCCTTTCTCAATGCCATTCTGCATGAAAAAATCGATGATGACCTGCCCGAATTCATCAGGGGGCTTGCGGAGATCGTCTTTCCCCATATGCTTCGCCCGCTTCCGTCCGCAGGTATTCTCGTTTTTACGCCGAAGGATTCCCTGCTGGAAACGATCAGGGTGCCCTCGGGGACGTCGGTTGCTTCGGTTCCCCTTGAAGGAACGCAATGCAGGTTTCGAACGACGATGGATCTTGCCATTTCTCCTCTGTTCGTCAACGATGCCGGCTATGAAAAAAGCCTATCAGGAGAAGACGTCTATACGGTACAATTGCGGCTTAACGGCATATCGCTTGCCGAGTGGAATCGCAATGAACTCACCTTTTTCGTTGGCGGCGACTTTTTAGAGAGCGCACGGTTTTTCATGCGTCTAAGAACCGCCCTGCAGAAAATCGTCGTTACCTCCGCTTCCAGGTCATTTACGCTGCAACCGACAGCCGTTTCTGTACCGGGATTTTCCAGTGACGCATTACTGTATGCGTCAAAAAGCCAGTCCTTCAGCCGGTATTCTTTTCTGACCGAATACTTCATGTTTCCGGAGAAGTTTCTCTTTTATACGATTTCCGGTTTGCGTCCGCTCGGCAGCCCGGGAGAAAACGCCGACTTCGCGCTGCATTTTCACATGAAACCCCGAAGAGAACGGATTGCGGTGAAAAAGGAGTTGTTTACGCTCTTCGCAGTCCCTGCGGTCAATCTGTTTCCGCTCGGCGCCGAACCGGTTCGCGTGGATCACACAATGGAACGCATGCCGCTTATTCCATCGTGCGGCAATCGCGGCCATTATGACATCTATACGGTCGATTCGGTGACGGGGTTTATTCAGGGGACCGTTGAGCGAAGGGTATATGAACCCCATAATCAATGCGATAAATCCGAGAGCAACAACGGTTTTTATCAGGTCCATCACTCCCGATCGCTCGCTCATAATGCCCATGAAGTGATGATCTCACTCTGCTACGACGCGAATACCCGGATCGACCGGGAAGTTCTGTCGGTGGAGCTGACCTGCACGAATGCGCATCTCGCCTCCCGGTTGAAAACGGGAGATATCCGCATTCCCACCTCGGAGTCTCCGGAACTCGCGACGTTTACAAACATCACCGCTCCGACAACGCAAGTCGATGTCCTTCTCGAGAAAAACGAATTGTGGCGGCTGCTTTCAAATTTCACGACCAACCTTCTTCCGATTGTCGACGGGGAATCCCTGCGTGAACTCTTGCGCATGTACTCGTTCCACCATCAACGCTCCGATGCCAACGTCCTGAACAATCTCAAACGTATCGATGCAATCGAGGGATTCTCAACACGGCCGGTGGAACGGATCATCAAGGGCATTCTCATGCGGGGCATCCTTTTAAGGATAACCTTCGATGAAACGCATTTCGCCGGCGCGGGCGACGCGTATCTTTTCTGTTCCGTCCTCGATACGTTCCTATCGCTTTACACATCGATAAACACTTTTACACAACTGGAATCGATAAATTCAAAAACGGGAGAACGGCTGCAATGGCCTCCGCGAATCGGGGAGAAATATCTGCTTTAGTGAACCGTTTGCACAAGCGGGGAAACGCCTACAGCCTGGTTCAGATACTGCGGCTGCTCCGCCATGCGATTGATGAGGACAAACGGCCGTCTTTTTTCGATCGCGTGCGCATCCGTGCCGATTTGTCGTTTTCCGCGGCCGAGGGAGAAGTCTGTTCCGTTGAAAAATATACCGGGAAGATTTCGACCGTGGAATTTCTCGTTACCTCGACATTGCTTGAATTATACGGTACCGGTTCCCCGCTTCCTCTGTTCTATACGCAGGAACTCATCCGCGAACAGAATCACGGCAGCTCCATCAGTCGTGAATTTTTCGATATAATCAACAGTCTCATCTACGAATCCTATTTTTATCTCTGGCAGAAATGCTCCCTTGCGGTTTCTCTGTTCGAAGCGCCGAATAAAGATTTGTGGGAACGGTTGTTCTGTTTCTGCGGATTGGGAAGCGATTCGTTAAAGAAGAAATATTCCGTTCCCGGTCGATTCATTGCATTTTCCGCACTTGCCTCCCGCCCGGTAAAAACCGCGGAAGGGCTGCGTGCTATGCTCGCGGAACTCACCTCCGCCGTTGATATAAGCGTCGAGCAGTGTCTTATTCGAAAGGCATCGATTCCGCTGGATCAGCGATGCGCTATCGGCGAACAGGGCAACATCCTTGGTGAATCGATCTACCTCGGCAACAGTCTGCGGGACAGGATGAACGCGATACGGATTCATATCGGCCCCCTGATGATCGATGCACTGCGGGAATATCTGCCGGATGGAAAGATCCTCGAACTATTCGGCGAGGTCATTCGTTTTTACATCGACCGGCTGATAATCTGGGATTACAAAATAGGCATTTATACCTCGACAATGAAAACAATTCAACCCGGCAACCGTACATCGGCATTGCTCGGGTGGAATACATGGCTGTTTTCCGGTAAACTGAAGCGGGATGTCGTTTATACGACAATCAAGCCGAAAAGCGTATAAATCCAATAATTATTATCGGGTGAAGCTGATCGCGCGGCCAAACGACCGGCTTCTATCTGGTCAACGGCAACGGAACCGACGCTTCTCCGCGGTCACTCTTTTTCCGGAAGGGCCTTTCCGGGAACGGTAGTTTTCTCGTAGCGCAATCTTTTCCCGTCAATGTAGAGAATGCCGATATTCTCAATAAGGGGCGTTTGCGTACGGACATACTTCAGTCCTCGGTACGAAACAGTGTCGGATATCAGTTCAAAAGCATATCCCGTGCGGTACGAGAGTCTGAAGTCGGCTTCGAAATCATTGTCGAAGTCCGCCCGCAGCACCTTGCCGTTTTCCAGGACTTCAGTAATCAAACACTTTGTCGTGTCTTTGAGAAAAAGGTACTCTGCCGGTATCGAATCGGAGCGTTTCGCTTCAGAGGAGTCGTCGGTGACCGGCCGTGGCGTCGAATCGATCCTATGGAACATCGTCGGCTCATTGTTGCCGACGCTGCCGTCGGCATGGATGTTTATTGACTTAAAATAACATTGCGCCTGTTTGATGACATGTTCATTCAGCCCGTATCCGCTGATAATATCGGGAGTAAGCTTTATCAGCGATGGGGTGCTGCACGAAAACAGGACGAGACAAGTTATCAGAATCGCACGGGTATGTTTCATAGTTTATTGTCCCGGATAAAAAATACTTTCTTCCGCTTTCCGCCGCGCCGGTTTTTAACGCCGGGTCAAACACGGCTGCATGGGTAGCCGGAAATAAAATTTAAAACCCCATATCGTATTTCCCGGAACAACTCACGAATTATATTCAAGATATCCGGTTTTCTGGGCAGCCGGACATTCTTCAACGGGAGGTATACGCCCATGGCTAAATACATGCCCGAAAAACGTTTCTCGTTTACATCCAGTGCAGCCTCATTGAATGAAGAGACTTTCGGAGTGGTGCAGTTTACCGGTGTGGAGGGAATCTCTCTTCCCTATGAATTCGACATCATGCTGGTATCCGATAATCCGGACATCGATCTCGATGAAATCATGGCAGTGCCGGCCAAGTTCACCATTCACCGTACCGACGGCGGCGACGTTGATTTTCACGGCATTCTGGATTCCTTCGAGCAACTGCATAAATACGACGAGTACATTTTTTATCGCGCCCGTCTGGTACCCCGGTTATGGTGGCTCTCCATTACCCATCACAACCAGGTCTGCCTGCAAAAAACCGTCCCGCAGATAATCGAACTGGCATTGAAAGACAGCGGCCTGTCGACACTGGATTTTGAGTTCAAATTACGGGGCGACTATCCATCGGTGGAGTATGTCTGCCAGTACAACGAGAGCCATTTCAATTTCATCTCCCGGTGGCTGGAACGCGAAGGTATGTACTACTATTTCGACCAGAAAGGGCCGTTCGAAAAAATCATCGTTACCGACACGTATATCGCCCATACCGACCTGCCGGATGTCCACTATGCGCCGCCGGCCGGACTTCTCGAGGCGGAACGCACCGAGGTGGTAAACTCCTTCATCTGCAGGCAACGGCAATTGCCGCGGAAAATCCATCTCAAAGATTACAATTACGAGCGCCCGTCGCTTGGTATCAGCGGTTCCGCGGACGTTGACGCGCAGGGGCGCGGAACGGACTATATCTACGGTGAATATTTCCCCACCTCCGAGGAGGGCAACCGCCTTGCCGCGCTGCGAGCGGAAACCCTCAACTGCCGAAAACGCGAGTTCATCGGCGAAAGCACCGTACCGTTTCTGGAACCCGGCTATACCTTCACGCTCCATAACCACTACCGTGAAAGCTTCAACGGGAAGTATCTGGTGGAGAGCGTCTCCCATGAGGGAAATCAGGTAGGGTATCTCCTGCCCGAAATTTCGGAAGGGCTCGCGGGATACAAAAACACGGTCTATTATCGCAACAGTTTTACCGCGATTCCCGCGCACATACAGTTCCGTTCCGAACGTAAAGCAATCAAACCGCACATTTCCGGTGCACTGCACGCGGTCATCGACGCAGAGGGAAGCGGACAGTACGCCGAACTGGACAACCAGGGCCGCTACAGGGTCCGCCTCCCCTTCGACGAAAGCGACGACCATAAGGCGGGGAAGGCTTCCACTTACCTGCGCATGATGCAGCCCTACGCAAACCGCAGCGGCGGCATGCAGTTTCCGCTGACCAAAGGAACCGAGGTCCTCCTCACCTTCATCGACGGCGATCCCGACCGGCCGGTCATCGCGGGGGCCGTGGCAAACCCGGAAACCCCGAGCCCGGTCAATGCAAAGAATCAGACGGAGTCGGTTATACAGACCGGGGGGAATAATAAGATTAGAATAGAAGACAAGAAGGGGAAAGAGCGGATAATTATGGAGAGCCCGACGGCGAGTTCGTGGGTGAGGATCGGGGCGCCGAATGATCCTGTCCAAGAGCCGAATGATCCTGTCCAAGGTTTGGAATCGAGTGCCGGTATTAAAATAAGCACAACAGATGAAATTGAATTAGAAGCGGGGCAGGGCCGTGATCTTACAAAGAATTCTGAACCAGATGAGGAGTATAATTCCATTAATTCTGATGACGATCAGATGCGCTGGTTTGGAAGACAGGCGATAGATGAAGGTCTGATGGATGCGTATGGTGTTATACCTAATAATAACGAATATTTACCTAATCTCGATACTCAATATTCGCATCAGGGTAAAACAGATTTTTGGACACCTTCTCCCGTGAATATGGCTAGAATAAAGAACACCGTTTCCGAGAAAAATTCTGCACCCAGGTATTATTCCTATTGGGACGACAAGCTTTCTAAAAGACAAAGATATGATATGAATAGCACTCCCTCTTCCTGGAAGTATTCCCCTGTTATTAGACGGAAAGAGAAAGTTTCGGGCAGCTATAAAGAAAATATTGAAGGAGATATGCTAACTGTGGTGGAAGGGGCCTGGGATTGCACGATCAAAGGGCATCTGTACAACACCACCTATGGCAATGTACACTCCGATTACTATCAGAACAATTCGGAATATTATTATGGCGATGTACTGGATGTTTACGGCCAGCCTTCCACTGACGGAACCGGTGATGTCAGCGTAACAGAAGTAGCTTACGGGCCGAAGTACGAATGGCACTTTGGGGATAAGGTAGAAGCTCTGAAAGGTACATTGTATGAATATCATGAAGGCGGTAAGGAATCCATGATCAAGAGCTCGGATGGTAAGGTTATACTTCATGAGACCTTTTCAGACGTAAGAGATGTTACAGTAGAGTATGGGGACCCTTCAGATAATGTAACCGTAGTAGAAACCTTTTGGGGAAGTAAGCAGTCACGCTGCATGGGGGCTGAGAGCTGTATGACTTTAGGCAATAAAAATGATTTTTACCTTGGGCCTTTGAAGGATGATACTATGGTGGGAATAAGTATTAATACGTTTTTAGGAGGAGTTATGAATACCAACTTTATCTATCAGATGAATAGTAACTTAGGTATTCAAATGGATTCATTGGTAGGTGGGAAAATTGAATATAATAATGCATTTCTTATGCAGAACAAAGCCTTAGAACTTAAGAAAGAAGGCCTAACTTTTAGGAATTGCTTAGGTGCCTTTTTCTCCTTTGGAAAAATGAAGTTTGAAGCTTAAATGAGAAATTTTCTTAAATTATTAGGAATTAGTAAGTATTAATGAAAATTTTCCGCCCTCTCCAACTCAGCTTCTCCCACCGTGTTCTGGAACAGAACCGCAAGTTCCATTTCATCGCCTCGGCAACACTCGGTATCAACCTCCGGACCGGTGAATCTCTCCTGGAATTTGAGCAGTTTAGAGATGCTTTCGAGTGTATGGGAGAGAAACCAATACCGGACACTTGCATGCCCAAGCCCTGCGGCGAATATCTGGTATCAGGCAACTATTTCTCTCCAGGGCAGAAAGCGGTAACCGGCGGCGAGGTAAAAATAAAAGTGGGTAAAAAGGAAAAGAGCCTGTATGTGTTCGGCCCGCGTAAATGGCAGCATGGAGCGCCTTGCACACCGGAGCCGATTGCTTCAATGCCCATTGATTATACAAATGCCTTTGGTGGGCAGAAATATAAGAAAAATCCCGACGGCCTTGGCTATAAGGACGGCCTGTTACCCTGCATTGAGGATGCAAAGAAGCTTATAACCTCACCTGACGACAGACCTGAGCCTGCCGGTTTTTCTCCCCTTGACCCCTCATGGCCGCAGCGGATGCGATTCCAGCCCACGTACGACGGCTCCTATCGTGAAAAATATTTCCCCGGTTATCCTCCCGATTTCGACTGGCACTATTTTCTCTGCGCGCCGCGGGACCAGCGGATCGACGGATTCTTCAAGGGGGACGAGCCGTATGAGCTTTACAATATGCATCCGGAGCTGCCGGTGATCAAGGGGGCGCTTCCGGGGCTGTACGCCCGTTGTTTCATCAGACATACGCTTAACGGCACGGAGCCCGAATTCTCCGAGCTTCCCCTGAACCTTGATACGATCTGGTTTTTCCCGGAGAAGCTGCTTGCCCTGCTTATCTGGCGCGGTGGTATCGAAGTTGCCGACGACGAGGCGCTGCAGATAAGCCATGTGCTGCTGGCTTACGAAGACCGCGGCCATCAACCGCGCTCTCAGGAGCACTATCGGGAGGCGCTCGACAAACGGATGACCGGCGACAATCCCCTTCTAAACAATTTCAATACTGAAGACCTGATTCCCGTCGGAGCCAAATGCGCCATGGAGCTTCTGCAGGAAATGGCTTTATCAGATTCGGAAAAGAGCGAGTTTTCAAAAAACATGGAAGCCAAGGCCGAATCGATTAAAAAGGCAGCGGATGAGAAAATAGAGGAAGCAATTCAGCAGGCGGAAAAGCAGATGGAGGATACGGGCACTCCTGACGAAGAGAAAGTAAAACTGAGAAAGATGATACAGGAGCGGCTGGAGCCAAAACCGGATCCTGATGTTGAAGCCTTGAACCAAAAGCTTGAATCCATTCTACCGGGGATTACTGCGGGTGATCCTAAAAAAATCGAGCTTAAAAACTTCTCCTTTGATAAGATAGACCGGATCACGGATGCGGTGGGAGAATTGACCGACAAAAAGGAGAAGAAGGCACGGGCGCAGGTAAAGGAGCAGCTGGAAAAGGTACTGGAGGGTATGACAGACGCGCCTGAGGAGACAAGGGCAAAGCTCAAGGAGACCGTGAAAATGATAAAGGCAGGAGAGACGCCTAAAGCGCCTTTGCCTCGTCTGGACATTGAAGGAATAATCAGCCAATTGTCCCTGAGCTCCCCCCAACTCATGGGGGCAATGCAGCACGTTGCGGGTATGAAACATGCGGAAGGTGAAAGCGAGCAGACTGAGAGCATGGAGAAGCAGATCAATGAGACCATGGATATAAATGTTCGGGAGATTGAAGATAAGCTGCACCAGGCCAAGGAGGGTTTCAAGGATGCCTATACCATGGGCGCGCATTTCATGGAGCATGGCCTTTCGCCGCATAAAGAACCTGTTGAGACGGTTGCCAGACACCTGCTGAAATCCATTTCTGACGGGCAGGATGTTTCCGGCGGAGACTGGGCCTGCATCGATCTCAGCGGACGGAATCTGGATGGAATTGACCTTAGCGGCGCATACCTCGAACAGGTTAATTTCAAAGGCGCAAGCCTTAAAGGGGCAAATTTAAATAAGGCGATCATGGCCCGGGCAAACCTTGAAGATGCCGACCTTTCCGGCGCAAATCTTGAAGGCGCCAATGTGGGCGGGGTACATGCCCTGAGGGCAAACTTCACCGGCGCGAATATGAAATCGGCAAAGCTGTCAAAAGGCGATTTTACCGATGCTGATTTCACCCGAAGCGAGCTGGAGGAGGCAGAGTCTCTGGAGATAATCGTCACCGGTGCAACCTTTGCAGAAGCCCATATGCCGGGCATGAAATTTATTGAGTCTGAAATTCAGGGAGTAAAATTTCCAAAAGCTGATCTGAATACATCGGTTTTTTACGATTGCGCCATTACCGATATTGATTTTACTGAGGCAATCATGACCAGCTGTGTGTTTGCCGATGCACGGCTGAAAAATGTTCGTTTTAATAATGCGGACCTTACTCAGGCGTGTTTCGCCGCGACCGACCCGGGAAAAACCTCGATGGAAAAAGTCCGTTTTGTCGAAGCCTGTCTGAATAAGGCGAATTTTCAGGGCATGGCAATGCGGAAAACGGATTTCTCCGGTGCATCAATGGAGAATGCCAATTTTGCCGGTGCCGATATGACCGGTGCGCGGCTGACAGGGGCCCAGGCTAAAAATGCCCAGTTTAGAAAGGCCCAACTGGTTGGAGCACGGTTGGATCGGATAAATTTAATGGAGGGCTCTTGTGCAAAGGCGAACCTTGCCGATGCATCCTTTGCAGGGGCCAACCTCTATTGTGTTGATTTTTTAAGATCCAATATCAATAATACCGATTTCAGTACGAGTAATCTCGATGGAACGTTAATTGAAGAGTGGCGGCCGAAATGACCGGTAAAGAACTTTCAAAACTGGTAAAATCAGGAGAGGTTTTCAATGGGGATGACTTTTCCGGCATGGATTTCCGGGAAGTCAACCTCTCGGGCGGCATCTTTATCGAAGTCTGCTTCGATAACTGCGATTTCAGCGGCGCCGACCTTCGCGAGGCCACCTTTAACGAGTGCAGCTTCAAAAACGCGAAGTTTACCGGGAGCGAGTTGAAAGAGGCCAACCTGATAAAGGGCGATTTCACCGGCGCCGGGTTTGCGGAAGCAAAGATTGATTTCACCAAGTTCATAGAATCCAACCTGACGAAAACCGTTTTCACCGGCGCAAACATGGAAATGGGTGTTTTTACCCAGTCACAGTTGGCTGAGGCGGACTTTACCGGCACGATTCTCTCAACGACGGTGTTTGCCGAGTGCGATATGCGGGGGGCAGTTTTTTCAAACGCCACGATGAATAAAACCATTTTCTTTGAGTCCACATTTGATAATAATCTTTTTAACAATGCAACAATCACGTTGAGCTACTTCCATAAAGCCGCGTTGAAAAAGGTTGATTTCAGCCACATGGACCTTACCCGGTGCCAGTTTTCGTCATGCGATCTCAGTGAGTGCGATTTCACTGAATCACAGCTTAAACAGGGCGGTTTCATGCAGGCGATTCTGGAAAAATCACTTTTTGACAACGCCTCTCTCGAGATGGCAAATTTCTATGAAGCCAATCTGCAGGGCGTCAGTATGCTGAAGGCGAACCTGAAACAGGCAAGCATGCAGAAGGCGAAACTTACCGGAACAAACCTCTCATCGGCGAACCTGGATATGGCCCAGCTTTCCGAGGCATTTGCGCAGGGATCAAATTTCTCAGGCGCGAATATGCCCTATGCGAACCTGTCCCATGCTGAAATTAAAGACGCTGATCTTTCAGACGCACAGTTGTTTCAGGCAAACCTGCATGAGGTAAAAACGGAAAAAACCAAATGGGGCGGCTCAACAAAAGCACTTGCAAAAGGCAATGATAAAAAACGATTAAAAGCGGAACAATGGGGGAAAACATGATGCATGAACCGACAGATACGAATGTAACGGCGGAGCCGGCGACGGCATCGGTACGTGAGGCCAGGATAGTATCTCTTTCCGGCAGGCAGGCGCTTGTCGATATACAGGGTACGATCGAGGAGGCGCGCATCGCGTTCAGTTGCCTGGTGCAGCCGCTGCCGGACGATATGGTGCTCTGTACGACAACGGAAAGCGGAATGCATCATATACTCGGCATTATCGAACGTCCCGGAAGCCAGAACATGGCCCTTTCGTTTCCGGCTGATGCTACTATGGTAGCTGAAGAGGGATCGGTTGCTATGGTTTCCGGTAAATCAGTAACCCTCGCCGCAGGAGATACCCTGACCTGTTTTTCTAATAAGGCGATACACAAGAGTCGGGAGGCAGTGGTTGACTATGATGAACTTACCGCAAAAGGTACAAATCTGCAGGCGACTTATAAAACCGTACGTTTGATCAGTCAGATGATCACTACCATGGCCAGGCAGTGTATCGAAAAAATGAAAAACTACATACGTCATACCGGGGAATACGATCAGGTCAAGGCCGGGAATATGAGCCGAAAAGTGGATGGTTTATATTCCATGGATTCAAGGCATACGGTGATGATCAGTAAAAAAGACACGAAAATCGATGGTGAACGAATTCACATGGGTTAATATAAAGGAAAAGAAGGGGTAGTATCATGTTCGCTAATTGTTCATTAGGGGGTATGGACTTTGGTTTTCCGGACGTCTGTTTGACACCGACGCCGCCGGTGGGGCCTATTCCAATACCGTATCCGAACATTGCCCAGCTGCCGACCGCTCTCCCACCAAGTGCGTCGCTGAAACATCTGATTTCCATGATGCCTGCGCATAATTTAGGAACGACGATTCCCATGAGCATGGGGGACAACGCCGGTGTAGCCGGCGGCGTCGCCTCGGGAATGATGATGGGACCCGCGCGGAACACCATGGGCAGCACCAAAGTATTTACCGGAGGAATGCCTGCAACAAAATGGCTCAGCCCCGCGATGCAGAATATGACCAACTGTCCGGCCGGTATGACCATGGTGCCATCGCAGTACAAAGTGATGATAATGTCGTGAAACGATACGGAGAAAAGACCTGCATCAACTGGAGGGAATACTATGCCGGAGCAGCAAAACGACGGAAATAACGAGCAGCCTGAGATAAGAGTTCATGTTTCACAGGATTTGGATTACTCTTTTCGCGACGTTGCGAACATCTTTGTCGGTGCGGGAGAAGTGGTTTTCGAGTTCGGCAATCACCATCGTTCGATGCCAGGCCACATCACCATTGCCGACCGGATCGTCATGTCCATCGGGAATGCGTATGATTTCCAAATGAGACTCCAGAACGCGCTGCTTGAGGCGCAGAAACAGATCCAGCGGAACCTGCAGGAAAGGAAAGCCGGACGATCAAAATAACTAAGACGGTATTGAGAGCTCCATGCATTACATAATAACCGATCGATCTTTGGGGGGCAAACCCCTAAAAGAAGCGGTTTATTGATATTCTCTACAGTCGCGGCAGATGCAGTTTTACCGCCATCATGGTTATATCATCGGATTGTATCGCACCTCGGGTGTGTTCCTTTAAATCCTCTGTAATTTTCTGTTCCACTGTTTCGACCGTTGAGTCTCCCAGTTCCTTCAGCCGTTCAATCAAACGTTTATCGGTATATTGATTCTCGTGCATATCCATTGCCTCATTGACCCCGTCGGTGTAGAGATAGATAATATCTGAATCATCGATTGTAACATCACCTGATGTATAGTTGATTTTCTCGAAAACACCCAGCGCAGTTCCATTTGTTAACACCAACTGCTTAACCGTACCGTCCTTCTTAATAATGCAGGGAGAGGGGTGCCCTGCGTTGATATAGTTGATTTGACCGGTTGTAACGTCAAGTATCCCGTAGAAAACGGTTACAAACATTCCGTCGACACTTACCTGACAAAGCAGATTATTGGCGGCCGCGATACAATCTTCGGCGCGCGCGCCATTGAGTGCGATTGCCTTGATCATTGTTTTACTGACAGCCATAAAGAGTGATGCGGGAATACCCTTTCCCGACACGTCCGCCATTACCAGGCCAAGTCGGTTGTCATCGATAAAAAAGAAATCATAAAAATCTCCGCCGACATCCCTTGCCGCATTCATTGACGCATAAATATCAACGTCGTCTCTTCCGGGAAAGGGAGGAAAATCTTTCGGCAGAATGGACAGCTGAATATTTCTTGCAACGGTAATGTCCTGTTGAAGTGCGATCAGCCGATTCCGGTCTTCCGTTGCTTTTCTGATACGTTTTATTTGTTCGAGAGTTTTATCCACCGTAACTTCAAGGTCTGCAAAGTCAATTGGTTTCGTAATAAAATCGAATGCCCCTCGGTTCATGGCGGTTCTGATGTTATCCATGTCTCCATAAGCTGATACGATTATCGTTTTCAGCATTTCATCGCCTCGCTCCATGGTTTTCTGCAGCAGGGTCAAACCGTCCATCTCCGGCATATTTATATCGGATAACAGCAATGAAATATCGGCGTTATTCTCAAGTAATTCCAACGCCTCTATGCCATTGCGGGCGAAGAGAAATTCAAATTCGTTATTTCGTATTTTTCGACGGAAGTATTGCCTGATCAGGGATTCCAGATCAGGCTCATCATCCACTACCATGATTTTTTCCGGCACGTGGCACTCCTTTGTTCAATACCCTTGCTTTCAATGTTGCCGTTATTTCGATTTTGAAAGATTACATGGAATCGATATTACAAATTGTGTAAATTCTCCTTCTTGGGAAGTAACTTCAATAGTACCCTTGTGAATATGCGTAACTATATCGTAACTCATCGATAAGCCCAGGCCGGTTCCCTTTCCTGTAGGTTTTGTGGTGAAAAAAGGATTGAAGATTTTATCTCGAATCGAATCCGGCATTCCCGATCCATTATCCTTAAAAAGGATTTTAATGGTATTGTCAACTTTACGAGTGGTGATAGTGAGTTCCGGGGAATAACTGCCGTCCGAATTCTTCCGTTTTTCATTGACGGCATAACAGGCATTGTTGACAATGTTTAGAACAACGCGTGAGAGATCCTGAGGAACGACCTGTATTCTTCCGACATCTTCGCCGTAGTCCTCGATAAATTTTACGTTAAATTCCTTATCTTGCGCACGCATGCCGTGGTACGACAGGTTGACATACTCCTTTACCATGGCATTTATATCGGTATCGGCAAATTCACCGGGTCCGCCTCGCGAGTGTTGAAGCATTCCCTTGACGATACTCTCGGCACGCTTTCCGTGATCACTAATTTTGGCCATATTACCACTTAACATGTAGAGGGTATCCTTGATTTCCATATATCCTTCATTGGTAAGGATCGTTTTTTCTTTTTCAACATACTCAAGTAAATCTATAACCAGATCAATCGAGATTTTTGAAAAGTTAATAACAAAGTTCAAGGGGTTTTGAATCTCATGTGCAATTCCTGCGGTCAGTTGACCCAGAGATGCAAGTTTCTCCGACTGTACGAGCCGGGTTTGAGCTTCTTTGAGTTCCTTAAGCGTATTTTCCAGGTCTTCCATGATACGGCTTTTGATAAACGCCGAAATGATATGCTCTTTGAGACTTCGCAGCAGGCTGATTTCTTTTGTGACAAAAACCCCCTCAGCGCTGAGATTCTCCAACAGTATGAAGCCTTCTTCATGTGCATCCACTTTCACTGCCATAATGACTACTGATTTCGGATTTCTAAATTTGTCGTTGTCGGCATCTGCAGCGGCTTTGAAATGATTGTCGATATAAATATCTTCATACACTTCTTCCGCGTTGCTCAGAAAAATACGCCTGATCGCATCGATGGAAAATTCCAACCGGTTCAACGTCTGCATTTCTCTCCCGACACTGATCCTGAATCTGAAAACACTCGACTCTTTTTCAAGAACCAGGACTGAGGCGGCCTCGACGCCCTTAAGAATGATGATTTCATCAAGTATCGAACGAAGGAGGCTGATAAATTGAATTTGAGAGTTTATTGATTTTAAAATTATGTTTATTTTTTCCAATTCATCATTTTTACTCTCTAACTCAAGAGACTGCTGTACGAGTTCCTCCTTCTGAACGACCACTTCTCTTGTCCGCTGCTGAATAAGATTCTCAAGTATTACCTTTTCTTTGAGAAGCTTTCGCGAGCGCAGAATGACGATAAAGAATATAAAACCGATAAAAAGTAAAATATAGAATGTAATGACCCACCAGCGTTTGTACAGTGGCGCCGTTATGCTGAAAGAATACGATGCAATAGAACTGGTATCGCCATACACGTTCCTTGCCTCAACCATAAAAAGGTACTTTTTATTGGGTAGATTATTGTATTCTTTTGTATGAATCGATGTCCAGTCGGACCACGTATTATCGAAGCCTTCAAGAAAGTACCGGAAGACATTACCCCCCTTCGACAGGGAGGTAATAGTGTATGAAAGGGCTGCAAATTCAAAATGAATTTCTTTTGCATCATAGGCAAAAACCGGTCTCATATACTCCGGTTGTTTAAGGATAGCAGTCAGTTCTTCACTGAAGAAGGCGCCGTCAAATATGAGGGAGTCACTATTGGTGACCTTTCGTATAATAGTAGCATAATCCCGGTTATGAATAATATCCTGTGAAGGATCATATCTGATCAGACCTTCCGGACCGCCGAACCACATCGTGCCGTCACTGTCTGAAAAGGAATTGTTGATAACCCAATCTGATATTTGAAGAAATGGTTGTCTGTTTAGATAATATCCACCGGAATCACGAATCTCAAATCGCGCCATATCGGTCTGGTTAAAAGTGAATGTGTAGATATTTCCCCTGTAATCTTCGGTCATTTTGAAGATTGATTCTTGATATTTCATATTGTTTGAACCGAAAAAAGACTTATCCTCGAAGCTGTCGGCATGAGCATTGAATGTAAACATTCCTTTGAATGTAGCTATGCACGGGGTGTTTGCAACATGGTTCAATTTATTGCCGGTGTTCGAAGGGAGACCTTGATCGGTTCCGAATTCGGTAATCTGTTCGAAATTATCGGGTTGCATGCGTATGAGACTGTTATCCGAGGTGTTTATCCATAGTGCTCCGCTTGTATCCTCCGCAATATCCGTGATTTGGCGTGAGAAATCGGATAGTTTCTCTACGTTACAGTCGGGATCCGACGACAGTTTCATGAAGAATAAGCCGTCTGACTGACCTATATATGCAATATCGGACTTTAACCGTGAATGATATATACAATGGGTAAACTCACTTGTAATCTTTTCGGCAAGCGTATCGTATATTCGAAAAAGGCCCTGACTTGTTGCCGCAAAAACAATGTTGCCGATGGTTGAAAGTGACCAGCATGTTGAGGAGATGCCCTGAATCTTATCAAGGTTGCCTGATACAGTATTCAGACCGTACAGGCCTTTATAGGTTCCGATGTAGAGCCGGTTATCACAACGGGTGATGGCGGCAACACCGCCCTCTAAACCGCGGCGAACGTCGTAAAATGAGAACGGCGACGGTATTTCAATCTGAGCTATCCCGTTATTCAAGGCGGCCCACATGGTCGATGCATCGTCAATGTACAGTTTCCGTACATAGTCGTCGAGCAGACCGTCTTTACTACCAAGAATAGTAAGCAGTGATCCCGTTTTCGAAAGAATGATTATTCCCCGCCGCATGGTTCCCAGAGCCAGGGAACCATCCTTGAGGAAAACCGCGGAGGTGATCGAACTGCTTTTCAACAAGGAATCGATACCTGTTTCCCGTTTCCGAATGCCGCACTCCTTTAGAGTAAAGAGGCCCTGGTTCGAAGCGACAATAACAATACAATCAGTTTGCTCCAGCATAGAGGCAACACGTACCGCGTCATTGAACATATCACCGCCCGAAATGGTAACAGGTACAAAGGCATTTTTCCCGGACAGCGACATGTAGTGTAATCCCGTCTTTTCCTGTTGAACGTACAGCGTGTCGGAAACAAAAAAGGAAGCCAAAACGGGATTATCCAATAAAACAACATACATGGAGTCCTGATACCACCGGTATATCCGTTCGCTTGTTATAAATAAGGTCCCATGGCTGGTGCAGAATATATTCTGTGGTTCAATAGAGGAGTGTTGTACGGCACCTATTCGTTCCATAAGACTGACAAAACGGAGTCCGCCGTTCTGCTCCACTTTCAGATACCCGATGTCGTCATTCCCGCCAACCCATATCCGTCCGTTTTCAGAGAGAGCAAGTGATGAGACTTTTTGGTACTGTTGCATTGGAATGTTTTTCCAGGAAGAACCATCGTATTCCAAAACTCCTGCAAAATTAGCGAAATAGATAACTCCTCGCCGGTCCTGTTGGATATCGAAATTCTGTCCGTGTGCTCTGTAATCTTTCGGGCCGTAGTAGCGTATTAAGGGAATACCTGTCTCCGCTGAAATTATTGCCGTTGGTATAAGCGTTAAAAGTATGGATATACATAACCTGATGGATTGCCGAGAACGTACCGTCGATGACCGGCATGGTGAATTTAGTTTTCTATACATTGGGAAGTCCTGACTGTAATTGAATGGCTGCACGTTTGTGCGCCATGTCGGTCACCATATCGACGAATTGCTCGATGTTATCGGATATCTGTTCGAACAAAAGAGCCATATTTAATTTAAAAAGGATTGTATTGTCGGATATTCTGTACCGGATTTCCCTGAGTGAACAACACAATTGAGAAAATTCCCCGATTATATTTCCTGAACCCAAGCGTATATATTGTTGGTCATTGGAGAGGAAATCAATTGATCCTTTACCGACAACGACAATCGATTTTTCATCGAGAATCGTAAGGGGAATGGCATCGCCGGGATGCATAACGTATTCTTCCGCCGATGTCGCCACTGGGATTAATATATTTTCACGGATGGCATTGAAAAGAGGCATTTTTTTAAGTAGGCGCACCCGATCGGGTATAAACGTATGTTTGCCTTTAACGGCCGCTGAAATGTACTTGTTGATATGTTTCGATCGCTCTTTGTCGTTGCTGATAAGTGTACTCGTCAAAGTTGAAAATGCGATCGGATCGGTTTTATACAGTGCATCGAGTGCACACGCGGCGATAAAGAAATTCGGATGGACGATATTGGCTGCCAGAATCCGCACGATCTCTTTACTGTTTTGTGTGTAATGATGCATTATTTCCAGTGCACATGCCTTGGTCCATACATTTACAGTAAATAAATCGCTGTTTATAATGTCAACAAGCCTTTGTTCGACCGACGACTTGTGCTGTGGAAAAATATCGGCGAATCGAGCGATATATTCTTCCCACGTAAGCTCGTCAAACAATGGCATGATCTTCTTTTTAATATCATCGGAAACCATCGTGTCGATAATTTCAAGAGCGTAAATCCGAGCCTCCCGCCCTCCCTGCTCGATATTTTTATGAATCAGCGCAATGGTCGAAGCGTCATAGAGCATCGACAGTAATATAAATATATTTCTTTTTTTCTCCCGATACTCGACATGGAGCGCTTCCTGCAGTGCAACGGTATTTTTATCCTCGGCGATGTCCAGAAGTATTGCCGTAATCCATACCGTTTTCTCAATCTCCTCTTCAAGCGTCTGTTTAACAAGAGGGATTTCATCAAATTCAGCTTTGAGGTTGAAACCGCTCATGGCAAAAAGAGCCTGGAATCGAATATCGCGGTCGGGGAAGGTTGCTATTTTTCGAAGACGTATGATGCTCTGTTTGCCTCCGATCTCTTTAAACAATGTAATAATGACTTTACAAACATCTCTATCGTTCGATACTCTTGAGAGAAAAGCATCCAGTTGATTAACTATCGGCTTGCCGATTGCTTTGATTGCTGATGCCGCATGGCCCCGATATAATGAATGACTGAGATTTTCCACTATCGCCCCCCATAATTCCTTTCGCCGCAGTTTCCCTGCGGAAACAAGAGCAGCCTGTCTTACAGCAGGGCATTCGTCGGCACAAAGCGGGAGTAATAATTTAAAGGTATTGTAGCGCTTTGAATAACCGCTCAAACGTGCGGCACGCAGTCTATCGGATTCCTTGGTTGAATTACCGATAGTACTCAGTTCCTCGAAAGTCATTTTTTCCGCATCGAAAAGAACGCCTCGAGCCTCATGCAATTCATTATGCATATGAATAAAGGCGGGATTCGCCAGCAACTCATCGATTGTCGGCAGTAACGACAGACATTTTCTTTTTGTCGCTTCAAAAAGAGCCACTTTTGACATAGATGAGTTTGCGCGGAGGAGGTCTCCGAGCATCGTATCGACACGCAAAGGATCTATCATATCCATACTATTAAGCATTACGGAAAAACATTCGATGTCAACAGTCTCAGCCGTTGCCATAGCATGCAATCGATCTGAAAGGTGCTGTCTGGCCTTGACCGCATTTTCCGGTTTTTTATTCGACGCGAGGATATTCTTTAGAAATTTCCGGTAGTGACGGTACATCAACAACGCTACCCCTATCCATACAAGAATAACTAGAAAGAAAAAGTAATGAAAATGTACAGTGGTCAATCCCCAAAATGAAAAAAACCCGATAAGGACCAGACCCCCGAGCACATTACCCATGGCCTTTGGTATTCCCTCGATGCGGCTTTGAATAAATGACCGTTCTTCAGCTGCGATCGGCTGGTACAGAATTTGGAAGTATGGGTCGTTTATCGAATTTCTACCTACCTTTTCTATCAGTTTGCTCAGAGAAATAAAGGTGAAAAAAAGCCAGGCCGTTCCCAGAAATGTCCCGGTGAGAGTCACCAATAAAACAACAAGCGCCAGAAGGACCGGGAGCGTGAGCAAGCCGGCAATAATACCATACTTGTCAATGAGCCTGCCGGCGATGAAAGTCTTTACCACAAATTCCGCGACTGAAATAATGCCATAAAAAATACCGAAAAACCCGGCTACGACTTCAGGCTTTTCAAACGCTATGTTGATTTGTGTTAGAAAATTATAATCGACGAAGCAGATTCCCAACATAGGAAGAATTGCGAGCGTGAAAATAAGAAAGTAGTATTTATTCCGAAAAAATAGTGTTATTCCCTTACCTTTCAACTCATTAATTAAGGAAGCGTTTTGCATGCTGAGGCTCTTGCGATACATTCCGGTTATAACAATCATCATGAAAACACAGATGCAGAGTGCCAGCAGTACTATATTTAAAAGGTCTTTGAGCTGCATAAAATGCAGCAGGTAGGGAATGGAGAAAAAACCTATCATATTCGAAAGGACTTCTCCGGAGCTGATCAGCCCGAACAGTCTTTTTCCCTGACGAAGGTTGAATATTTTTCCTGCCAGTCCCCAGAATCCGACACCGGTAAAGAAGAGGAATACGCTGATCCAGGTCATCATAAGAAACGGCACCCATTTACTTACAGTGATCAGGTACCCTACGGTCAATGCCAGTGTGGAAAGTAAAACAAAAGATATGCCGAAGATCAGCAGTGTAGGAAAAGGAAACGACTTTTCGAGTCTCGCATAGACAAGCCACAGCAGATAGCTTATCGTTCCGCTTGCCATATACAT
Organism: Chitinispirillaceae bacterium; assembly: GCA_016929415.1. Classification (GTDB taxonomy): domain Bacteria; phylum Fibrobacterota; class Chitinivibrionia; order Chitinivibrionales; family Chitinispirillaceae; genus JAFGNB01. Next base: position 54,082 of record JAFGIW010000226.1, read on the forward strand.
ATACGGAAGTGCGGACTCATCGAAACGTTCCAGAAACAGTGTCGTCGATACGGTTACAAAGAAGGCAACAGCCAAGCCCATAAAAAATGAATAGGTCATCAGAAAGGCGATGCTGGTGCCTTCACCTTTCTTGATATTGAATACCCGCAGAAATGTTTTACCTGAAGATTTCACAGAGTCATCATTCCTGTCGTGTTCGGGGAAAGGCGACGAACTTGTTTGCAGTACCGGATGCTTCCTGCTTGATTAAAGCAGCTATTACAAAATCTCCGCATTGGTATAGCCGTGTGATTCCCGAGGTATCGTAGGGATCTATGATTTTATAATCAACGCCGTCGATATGAAAAGCAAGGTAGGCTTCCAATTTCTCGCGTGCGATGGCAGTTAGTGTCAGATCCCGTTTTGAAAGCGGCAATAATGCTGAAAACACCGTTCCCATTCCGGGAGCATCAGGATAATACGAGTCAAATATCCAGCCGGCTTTATTGAGCATGATGCAGATCTGAGGGAAATTATCAAAATCAACGACAGCCTTCTTTACCTTTGATCCGTGTTCCATGGCGATCAGACAGGAATATTCCATAATCGATTTTCCCAGATTCACGCCGACATAGTTTTTGTCAATACCAAGACGTATAAGAAACGATACTTTGTCCGGCGTGTCGTACGGAATTTCAAAAACGCATCCCACGATGGACGGCTCGTTATTTTCCAGCAGCAATCCATGACCGAATTGTATGAAGCGGAATAAATCATACGGGCTGACTTCGCTGGCCTCCTCGGGTTTGAAACAGGTCTGAATAAAAGTTTCAAGCGGAAGAATGTCTGCGAAGGTTGCCAGTCTGATTGATAGCCCCCGCACTGAAAGCTCCTTTTCGATTTCGTCTTTAAACCGCCTGATAAATTTCTTTTCAGGGAGTTTGAGTTTCCGTAACGCTTCCGGGGTCGGATCTTTACAGATCTCCCGAGGTTTATATATCTTTATCGCCGGTCGGGTGCACATTCGATGTATCGCTTCCGATTCTTTAAAGGCCGTACATAATCCTGAGTATAAAATTTCGTCTTTTTTGAGGAGTTCTATATGAATAGAAATCTCCGTCTGCTGAACGTACCCCCGGATCAAAATATTCATGATTGAGGATATTGTTGCAGATGATCTGCAGATCCAATCCCGGCAGAAGATCGTACCAGGCCACGGTAGCATGTGCGATAACATAGGAAGGAAATTCACCCGGATTGTCAGGCACCGATGTACCTTCTCCAACGGGTCGTTTTCCGACAATATTCATTCTTATATTTATATTAAGTTTTTTGAAATAGAGTGCATTTATTCCTATGTTTTCCTGATGACTTGCAATATCGCCGATTCGTTGATAATCACCGGTAGCCTCACCATCGGCGAGGATATCGGTTTTCGGATAGGTATAGGTATAATTGGCAAACAAATTATAATTACGAAAAGTCCATGTAAATGTCGATTGAAGGCCACTGATTTTCAGCTCCCCGATTGCCTGGTTCTGACCGGTCGTGTCACTGGTAGGTAATAGATACTTCCCGGTGCCCACCGCATTTTCATATCGTGAATGAAAACCGGCCAAGTCGAAGAATAGATTTTCCAACAGTTTTACACCCAGAGACGCTTCAAAATTGCGTACCCGTTCGGGTTCAAGATTCGGGTTGTTGACAAGTCGGTTGTAATTTGTCGAGTATTTCGTCCAATTTGATGCGTTTTGGAATGCGCTTGCATAAATTACTTTACCGATAAAGATTCCCGGTGTAACTACCAGGGCAATCCTCGGATTGAAAATCAATCCATATCCGCCGCTTTTCCTGATTTTGTTATAATCAAGGCGGCCGCCAAGAGTAAACGTAATATTACTATGTAGCCTCAACGCGCCCTGAAGGTACACACCGAGATCGTTTACGGTGAAATCGTTGCCGCCCGGTAGGTTATCTCCGCTACTGACGCCGTTTTCTACAACACTGGTGTCGGACAGCGGTGTATCCGCGCCATAGTAAGTCGATTTTCTGTAATCTCCCTGAATAGAACTGTTTCGTGCTTCGACACCACCAACAAAATCAAAATGCTTGTTGGGAACCCAAATCGTTTTAAATTCGTTCCGGAATTGTCGTGAAATCTGGCAAAAAAATTGTTTAATCCAATACGGTCTAGCTTTTAGTGATGAATCAGGGGCCAATAAACTATCAACTGGAAGATAATAATTAGAAAAATTCGCCATATATACGGCTTGGGTCTCGTCATCAAGAACACTGATCTTGTATTGTGCGGAATTCATAATTGACAATTTGTCATTGAGATCGTTTTGAAAATCGGCGTAGATAAAGGATTGACGCGGGATCCACAAATCGCCGTTTTTCGCTCCGGCTTCATTTTTGTCGTTATAGTAGTTTGTCCCTCCCTGTTTGCTCCGCCAGAACTCACCGCCTATTTTAAAATCAGCTATTTTCAGCTTGCCGGAAACAAACCAGTATTCAGACAGATTCGAGTATCCGACCGGCTCACCATTGAGTCGTTTATTCAACAATTCTTTTTCCCAATGCCGTATAGAATCGATGCCTATCGAAGAAAGTTCAACGCCGACAGTATCACCGCGGATATTTTTGATAATATCGAAATAGGGGTTGTCTTCCGTGTACCGTTCATCTGCGAGAAGGGACGCGGCACCCGCCGAGTCGATACTCAGCAGCCCTTTATAGTCAACGCCGTCGTAATCCGAGGGGTCATAGTCGAACTCTTTATAACCCGACAAATCCAGCTCGTCGGAGCGGAAATGCCTGGCACTGGCGGAGAATGAAACGTGCTTCCGCTTTGCCGATAGGGTGGCATCTATATAGCCTGTTTTACATGATCCGCCACCGACATTCGCATTGAGGGAAAGCGGACGATCTTTCGGGGTTTCATCGGGATCTTTTGTAATAATATTGATCACGCCGACAAGAGCGTTGGCGCCGTACATCGTCGATGCCGGTCCGTAGAGCACCTCGACCCGCTTAACATTGGAAATGGGGTACTGGCGGGTGTTGTATATGGCGTTTGACCACAGGTCGTTTTCTTCTCTACCATCAACAAGCAGTAGCGTGCGGTCAATCAGATTTGAGCGGTAACCCCGCTGGTAAAAATGGGTGTAAGTTATTGAAAAGGGGCGGCAAACAGTGAAACCCGGCAGGTCTGAGAAGAGGGCGTCGAGATCGATATAACCTCGGTTACGAATATCCTGGTCGGTTATAATCATTACCGTTGCCGGCGCTTCGCGTATATTCTCGGCTTTCTTTGATACCGAGGTAACGAGAGTCGACTGACGCGACAGCTTGACCTCATTTACCAGTGCAATGAATACCGGATGGTCAAGCGTCCTCGGTTCATAGGGTGATTCAATCAATAACGTTTTTACGGCATTCCGTGCTGAGTCAATATTGTCGGTTGCACAATATGTCATTGCAACAAGACGCCACGCCTCCACCCGCACCGGCTTGGAAAGCTCCTTGTTTAAACAAGGGGTCAGTAGTAGCAGCACCTCTTCAAAATTGCCGTTTTCATATTTTTTCTGCGCATCTTTCAAGGTTGCCTCACAGGAGTCATTTGCGGCAATAAAGCTTGTAATGCACAGGATAATTCCCACGAAGCATAAAAATATTTTCCTTAAAAAAGGTAGGATGGCATCTCTCATTGCGGGCTCATCCTTACGGAAACTGAGAACAGGTTTTTTCATTCGGTATATCCGGTCCAATATATTCATTCCAATATTCATCCCACTTTTCTTTCGATATGTTTTTCGTGACTTTTTGGCATAGATCATCCACAAACGATTCCGGTTTCACCATCCACGACCTGATATTCATATCGGCACTTGCCGACAGAAGCCAGGATCCATCGGCAGCGAGCGCGATATCGTATATCCAGAGGTCGTGCCCACGTAAAACTATCGAAGGGGACTTGATGTCATCGAGATGCCACAATCTGATGGCTCCATCATAACTGCCGGTTATCAAGCGAGTGAAGCTGGGACCGAAACGGACTGAACTGACACGCGAGGAATGACCTGCAAGAATAACCGATGCTTCAGATGGCTGAACGGTCCGCCAATATAAAACCATACCTCCCAAGGTACCGGCCGCCAACCTTAGGCCTGCACCGCAAAATGCCAGAGCTGTTATCGCTTCACCATTTCCCGCCAGTCTTCTAAAGGGTTCTGAATTGAACGATGAATTGGAAAAAATGACAATCGAACCATTATTCAATCCACAGGCAATAAATCCTGTTTTTGGTGCATAAGCGAGTGAAGTTAAGGGGGCATTAAATTGATATTTTGACAGTATTGTCGTTCGTGTAATATCCCACTGTTCAATAACGCCACCTCTCGCTACCAGAATAGCATCGGCTGTTCCGGTGAAGACTACAGCCGTAATCGGTTGTTCTTCCTGAATGAGTATCCTGGCCGGAGCATCCGGCTTTTTTGTATTCCAAAGTAAAACGGTACCCTCAAAGCTCCCGGCCGCTAAGGTGGCATTGGCAGCATTAAAAGCCAGACACCGGAAATCAAATGGTCCCTCTTGTCCTGTTTCATAAAGAACGGAGGGAGTGTCCGGTATATGCACATTCCATTTTTGAACCTTTCCATCTTGAGAGCAGGAGAAAAACCATTTTGAATCATCTCCAACACAGATGGAACGTACTGCACCTTTATTTCCTTTGAAGACTGCATTTTTATCGATAACCGCCGAGAGTGCATAAAAAATATCGGGTTGATTTGCAGGACCGTCGTTGGCACGATTAAATTCGTATGCTTGCAATGCAAGAAACGAAGCTAAATGGGAATCGCCGCTCTTTTGAATATTAAGCGATTGAATAGCCAGTGAACGAGCAATGGCAAGCATATGTAACCTCTTTGTGTCACGCTCGGATTCTTCCGCCCGTTCAGTTTGTTTTACTGCTTCCTCTCTTTGTTTGAGGGCTTCCGAGCGTTGGTTTAAAGCCTCTTCATTAGCCGCAATCGCCTCTTCCTTCGCCTGTTCCGCGAGAGATTGCAACCTGATAGCTATCGCTTCCTGTTCCTCGGCCTTCAATTTTTCTCTAATTGCATTTTGTTTTTGGTTTTCCGTCTCCAAACGCTGATCCTCGGCTATCTGCTGCTGTTGCTCGGCAATTTTTTTCTGAATGAGTGCCTCTCGCTCCTGGCGCTCCGCTTTACGCTTTGCTTCCGACGCCGATTTTTCCTTTTCAATGGCTTGTATTTTACTTGCATCAGCCTGAAATTTGAGATTCAATGCCACAACGAGGAACATGATTGAGACAATCGAAACACCACCCAGAAAAAAAGCAAAGCGGCGTGCTTGCGTAAGACGTCTCTTCTGCAATGCTTCTTTGTTTTCCATCGCCTGCACGAACGTTTTTTCGCTGTGTTCTAAAAAGGTTATCGCCCGGTCAAATGCGGGATCGTATCTATCTGCCCATGCCATATTCGGTTTGTTCTTTCGCATCCAGTTCAGCCCGAGCTGTAATTCCGGGTTGACCCATAGGCCGGCCTCACCCTTTTGATACAATTCCGCAGACCGGCACAGACGAAGATAGAGTTCTACTGAGCTGGTTTCATCAGCCACCCATTCACGCAACCGGCCCCAGATTCTCATGATGCTTTCATGGGTAATATCTATTACCGACTCGGGTGTGAGTGGAACGGAAGCCTGCGGCATGAGAAACGCTCTGCCGGGTTTCCTGAATGTTTCAATAACCGTGAGCACTCTTTCAATGTTTTCGTTCACTATGTCGCAGATTTTATTGAGTTGCGTCGGCCGACGGGTTCTTTTGCCATCCTGCACGATATTGGTGAGGGTTTTAAACAACTTTTCGGTGATATATTGTTGTCGCTCGTCTGCAAGATCATTGAAAATCTCTTCACCATGCAGCGAAAGAGCGTTGTGTATTGTTCCGATAGCTTCGTAATGGCGAATGTCTATCCGGGTGTCGGGCGCTCCCGCTCTTTCCCAGTTATCCCAGGTCCTCATGAGCGCGTGCTGCAATACCGGCAGCTGGTCGGGTTCATTTCCCACATCCTCAAGCAGCCGTTGCATAAGTGCATCGGATATCTCACCCCCGCATGCCGCAGCCGGGCCACCAATAGCAAGCCGTTTTTCCTCACTTGTTAAACGAGGGACAAGGTAGCCTCCTCGACTGATTGCTTCAGGCAACCCGGGGAATTGGGTACATGAATCGATAAAATCGCTTCGCATCGAAAATGAAATGTAAATCGAAGTTGTGGATTGCTGTATTGCATTGAGAATGAGCGCTACGAATTGTGACGCCTCGGCGAGGGAACTGTCCATGTCCTGTTGATTGCGGTACCTGAATAATTCTTCGAACTGATCGATGACAATGAGGCGGGTCTTGTTACAAATGGGGCGGGTCAATTCCGAAACCTTTATCAAGCCCTCGGGGCCGGAGCGGAGAAAGGTTTCTATTTTTGCAACATCGCAGAGATCGTTTTCGGGAATCGTGTTGTTTTTGAATTCGTCGCTTATAACTCGTGCAAGATTTTCAAATGGCGTGTAACCGGGACGAAAAATCGATACGCTCCACTGATCTGAAAAAAACGGATTTTTCCCCTTTATGAGACTGGGAATTATTCCTGCCCGCAGCAACGAAGATTTTCCACAGCCTGATGAACCGATAACGGCCAGAAATTTTTTAAAATACAATGTTTCAACGCAATAAAGTATCTGAGTATCTCTGCCGAAAAACAGGTAATCCTCATCGGTCTCGAAACTGCGTATTCCGGGATATGGATTCATGAAAAAAACCTATAGGAATTCTTATCGTTACTTGCATTAGGGGAATTCATCGCAATCCCGAGCCCCGCTTTATCGGGGACATCAATCCCGTTGCCCCGCAGGTGCAGGCCGGTTGCGTAATCCTGATCGAGAAATGACAGGGAACCGAAATCCGTTATCGTATAATTGACCAGCGAGGCGAAATGCACATTAGCTGCCATGCCGAGTGTCGACTCTATCATCGAACCGACAACATAAGCCTGCTCATGTGCGTCGCAGAAATCCGCAATAGCAAGCGCGGAGAGCAAGCCTCCGCATTTTGCCAGCTTGATATTTACAAGATCGACCGCCTGCATTTCGCATAATATCCGACAGTCTTTCAGCGTGTGCATGCTTTCATCAGCCATTATCTTGACCGGACAGTGCTCCCGTATTTTCTTCAGTCCTTCGAAGTCATCCGCCGCAATTGGTTGTTCAATCCAGAGCAGATCAAATTCCCCTAGTGCGTTACAATAATCGATTGCACGATCGATTTGGCGCCATCCTTGATTTATATCTAGTGTAATCCCTATGTCACTGGATATTTTCCTGATCCGCTTCAAGACTTTTTTGTCATGCATAAAATCGATGCCTGCCTTAATTTTAACTTGCGTAAATCCGTTTTGTAGAATCCGATGTATAGTGTCTTCTACAGTCGCCAGGTCGCGGGTAATCGGAAGAAGAGCCGAAACGGTGACCTTGTTTTTGCGTGTGCGATTAAAAAGATCCGAAACCGGCCTGCCACGCGCCTTGCCGACGATGTCAAGAAGCGCCGTCTCCACTGCACATTTCATTGCCCCATTGAAAGCAATTGCATGTGCAATGGAATGCATTATTCCCCATACATCGGCTATGTCGTCAACTGCCTGACCGGTGAGCAACTTTTCTGCATGACGCAGAGCTCCCCGTACTGATTCCTGTGTCTCTCCGGTAATATCCCAAGCAGCCGATGCTTCACCGTATCCTAGTATTCCCGATTTCGTTTTTATTGTTATCAGAACATAGGGAAGATGGTGAAGGGTTACTCCGGTATAGGTAAAGGGTTGTTTGAGAGAGATGTAGACATTATCAGCTCTGACTTCGACAATTTCCAAAACTTTTCCTCAGTAGAGGGGTCACAAAATCGCACAAACGCATAATGCATAATCTCTGATATATGCATATTCACAATCATCCGGTGTTCTGAGTGGCACCGATTCCAGATATATACGTTTGAAATACCGCATAAGATTGTCCTGGTACAGCTCTTCAAGATGACTTTTCATATAGTAAAATGTAAGTGCCCCGCCCGGCTTCAGTAAATTCATCGATGCTGTTGCAAAGAAATCGAACCGTTTCCTATTGGCCTCTTCGACAGTGGGTGAATACGTATCAAAAAAAATTCCGTCGAACTGTCCCAGTGATGATCGTACAGTCTGCCAGTAAACAGGAAGCAGTGTGATCTTTGAATCCGGGTAACGTTTTTTCCAATTTTGAGCATAGTTAAAAACTTCGGGATGCGGTTCGAGGATTGTGTGACTTTCTACTCCCAATTCCTGTAACCGTGAAGCCGATATTCCCATACCGAATCCAACCTCCAGAATATTTCCCTTGGCATGTTCATGAAGCATTTCAGCCATTTTGTTCATATACGGGGTTTCCCAGTCCATCATTACCTGATGACCGTCGATAAGCAGTCTATCGGCTCTGTATTCAACTTTTTTTCTATCCCAGTCACTATTAGGGTTGCTTTGCAAACACATTCCTCCGCAGGGATGAACGTTTCACGCTCGGTTTCATTTTCTTGAATTCAGCCATATTTTACTTGGCGACACGATTCACCCGACCACTTGTACGTAAGGCAAAAACGTCGTCGTTGACAATTTAATTCTCATCGATTTAGACCGGTCATAGATTTTTATCACATCACCCAATAAATTATTATACACAACAAACTCTAATCCCGCAATCACCGATAATCGGTTATCGTCTTTTTTTTCTGGTATTTCAGCGTCGATGGGTTACCGAGTCCATGATTTGTTTTCTTATGAAGATCCCTTATGCTTTCAATAACACAAGACACGGCGCTCGATTGTATAAGGATGCCTACTCAGGGCTGAGGAATTATAATTTCCTTGAAGCTTCGTACTGTGTGATAAAAACATTTACCTAGTTGATCAAAATAGTTACCGAACCAGGTAAAAACAACAAAATGGGCGTGACCAAACCGGGGACGTTGAATACAAGGGTGGAGGATAAGGGTAAAAATCAAATACAGGTTTGCCTGACAGAACATGAAAGCGCTTTTTGAAGCACAGAATCAAATACAGCGGAATCCACAGGAACGGAATGTCGGGCAAACGGGGAACAGTTGAACATTTTTTCGGCGCGGGGAATCAAAACAACAAGGATCGTTATGCAGGTAAAAGACATCATTGCTGTCCTCTTTCCTGAAGTGTAAACAGACTGCCGGCCGCCCCCTCACCCCGGCGGCAGCAGGTCCCACAGATAGTACAGCGTAAAAACAATCATGGCGGCCAGGCCCACGTATGCCAGCAGGAACAGCCCTTTCGACGGCCGGTGGGAGGCGGGAATGGTTTTCGAGCTTATCACGACAAGGTATAAAAGTGCAAGTACCGGTGCGGTCAGGAAAACGGTGATCGTGGACAGCTCCAGAAGCTTTATCATGCCTTGCGCGAATCGGATGCAGAGCAGGAAAGAGCCAAGGCCGATTATCGGCAGGAGAATGTTGTAAAACCGGTTCAGGAACCGTTGCTGCGCCCGATCGTCCCGGGAATTATTAAATTTTAAAACCTGCACACCCCTGACGAAACTTCTGGTGAAAGCGTCCCATACGGTTATAAAGGTTCCGTAAATGGTGCCGAAGGCGGCCAGCGCAATAAAGGGATGCGTCCATGCGCCGATATTTGAAGTAAAGATATGCAGCAATTGATTTGAAAACTTCGCCGAGTCGCCCGGCAGTCGTAGTCCGGTGCCGTATATGGTAAAGGCGCCGATGGTCATGAACATCAGGGCAAGAATGGTGGTAAAAACATATCCCAGGTTGAAATCGAAGAGCGCTTCCCTGAGCGTGGGACGATAGCCGGTAGCTTTCATGTTTTCAACCGTCCAGATACTGTGCATGACGGCAACCTCAAAACCCGTGGGCATGAAGCCGATCAGGCTTACCAGAAGCGCTAGCCCCGCACCCTTGAGCAAATCGGCGGAAGGCGGCAACGGCACTGTGGCTTCAACGGGCCCTTTCAATAACACGGAAATGAAAGCAGTTAAAACGGTGATTAGAAGCACCACGGAAATGAATTTGATAAAAGTGTTCAAAACGGAGTAGCGACCGATCAGCAGTAGTGCGGCGGTTATAAAAAAAACGGCTCCGAGCAGAAGAGGCATGGGAACGGAGGCCATACCGAACATCGTGCTTAAAAGACCGGCGCACACCGCACCCACCGCTCCGGTGACGGCGAACATATCGATTAAAATGACCAGCATGAAAAGAATGACCGCCCATTTCCCCCGATCCAGAAGCCCTTTGAGCATGGTCTGCCCGGTCGCACTGGTGTAGCGGGCGCCGAACTCGAAAAAGGGATATTTGAGCACCTGGATGATCAGGATGATCCAGAAGAAAATCATTCCGTAATAGGCCCCTGCCCGGGTTGAAAGCACCAGATGCGACGTGCCGATCGCAATGCTGGCGAAGAGCTGTCCAGGCCCGATTATTTTAAGAAGATGCTTCGGGTTGAAATTAATTTTATTGTTTGACATAGATGACTCCCGTTCCGGCATTGTATGTCGGGTGTGATGCCTCCGGCGCAAATTTAAAATACTTTTCGTTACCGGTCGCTGTCCCTTCAATTTGATATCACCGCCATCGAACAGTAGCGGGAGCGTCGGTCTCGAATCTATATTCGTTACCATGGGGCAGCCCCGTCTTCCTGGTGGTACGAGGGACGCCTGTTTCAATGGGTACATTACGCTGTCACTCTACGCTGATTCCCCCACGGAATGCCCGATACGATGAATTGGAGGTAATGCGACAATGAAAATTCATCAACTTGTGGTAAAAGAGCTGTTTCAGCGCAGCAGTCAATTGTGGACCAGCGTCATCGCCGTTGCGCTCGGGATCGCCGTCATGGTTGCCGTCGGAAGCATCACCCGGTTTTCCGAAAAGGCCGTTGCCGACGCGCTCGACGCGCTCGGGACAAATATATTAATACTTCCCAAAAATGCATCGGTGCAGGATTATTACAGCGCCGATCTCCAGCAATCGGAGATGCCCGAAAGCTATATAACGATGCTCACCGACTCAGGCTCGCTGGGAATAGACAACATATCGGCGAAATTAAGTGTGCCGATTGAAATCCGGGGAAAAAAAGCGACGTTCACCGGCATTCTCCCCAAGAGTGAATTCATGGCGACGACCGGCGGGCAGGGTGCTTTAGGCGTATTGCCGGCAATGCAGTGGACCGGATTTCCTGCGGACACCGCGGTGAACCCGGTGCCCAAGCGGATCATCGACGATCTGGGTTCCGATCAGGCGGTCATCGGATCGGAGATCGGGGCGTCACTCAAACTTAAAAAAGGTGATTTCATCGATGTGCTCGGTAAACGGTTGAGGATCGAAGCGGTGCTTTCAAACACCGGAACCGTCGACGACGGACGCGTTTTCGCGCGCCTGGGCACCGTACAGCAATTAACGGGCAAGAACGCGCTGCTGCATTCCATTGAAATCACGGGTTGCAATCCGGCGGCTCTGCCGGAGGTGATCCGGGAAATCAATACACTGCTCCCCGAAGCCCGGGTGGTTACCATACGGCACATCGTCGGCACGCAGCAGAACATCAATGCGGTCATGCGGCGGATCGCCGTCGCCCTGCTGATCATGATGGCGCTGGCCGGGGGGGCGGCCATCGCGAATTTCATGTTCGCGAATGTCTATGAACGCCGCCGGGAGATCGGTATCTTCGCGGCGCTGGGGGCGCCGGCCGGCTGGATCGTGCGGCTGTTTCTCATCAAAGCCGCGATCGTCGGGATTGCCGGCGGTTCGCTGGGATATATCATCGGGACCGTTTGTGCAGTGATATTCGGTACGAAGATAGCGGGAGTGTCCGTATACCCCGTAGCCTCATTTATCGGCTGGAGCTTGTTGATCGCTACGGCTGTTTCTCTTGTCGCAAGCGTCATACCGGCATTGAGGGCGGCGGTGGTCGACCCGTCGTCCATCATGAAGGAGGAATAAACGTCATGGTGCTGAAAGCGGAAAATATCACCAAAACGTTCAGACGCCGGCATGGCGCCGTTGTGGCGCTTGATAAGGTTTCCCTTGAAATACAGGAAGGTGAATTCGTCGGCGTCGTCGGGCCGAGCGGCAGCGGCAAGAGCACGCTTCTTGCCACGCTCGGTGGAATGAACAGTCCCGATGAAGGCGTCGTCTTATGGGGTAATCAGTCGATCTACGATTGGAATGTGAAGAAACGGGCTCAGTGGAGGGGAGCGGACATCGGATTCGTATTTCAAGTCTTCAACCTGATTCCCTACCTGAGCGTGTATGAAAATATCAGTGTCGGTCTGGCGCTTTCGGATAAGGATACGAAAGCTCGTGAAAGCATCGCCCGGATTCTTGATGAACTTGACCTTGCCGGACAGAAGGACCATACACCCGCCGAATTGAGCGTCGGACAACAGCAGCGTGTGGCGCTTGCGCGTGCACTCATAAAGAAGCCCCGCTTCATTCTCGCCGATGAGCCGACGGGCAACCTCGATCCCGATACCGGCAGGGGCGTCATGAATATCATCAAGCTGCAGCATGCCGCCGGCACCACCGTTGTCATGATAACCCACGATCGCGCGGTCGCCGAATACGCCCAGCGGACGATTAAAATCGTTGACGGGAGAATCGACAATACCGTTTGACCGGTTGCGGGCAGGCGCTTTTCAACGCGGTGCCGACCGGCCGGGAGGCGACCTGCGGATGCGGGAGGGGGGGGCATCGGTCCGTTGTGGAAATCGGACGATTGCAATAATTATCATGTCAAGATACTTGGTCGTTACTCGTAATGATAACCCCTCATGAAAGGAGCGCTGCCATGCGAAACAGCCGGTTGCTTCTGCAAACAGTCTGCATTGTTTTCAGCTTCGCCGTTGTCTGCGGCGCCGTTGTGCAGGATAAAAAATCCGCTGTTGCCAAAGGAGGTGCGGCAATGAAAGTTACAAGTTCAGCCTTTGCCGAAGGAGGGATGATCCCCAAAAAGTATACCTGTGACGATATCAACATTTCCCCTGCCCTGCAGTGGTCCGATGCAGCGACGGAAACAAAGAGCTTTGCGCTCATCTGCGACGACCCGGATGCACCGATGGGAACCTGGGTGCACTGGGTGGTGTACAACATACCCGCAAAATCCAACGGACTGCCTGAAAAGGCGCCGGCGGTCGATACGCTCCCCGACGGCACCCGGCAGGGCGTCAACGACTTCAGGAAGACCGGCTACGGCGGTCCATGCCCGCCGGGAGGCATCCACCGGTACTTTTTCAAAGTCTATGCGCTCGACACGCAGCTCACGGCCGAAAAGGGAATGACCAAAGCGAAGCTGCTCAAGGCAATGGAAGGGCATGTGCTGGCCGAGGCGCAGGTGATGGGGAAGTATAAGAGGTAGCAGGAGGCCCGGGGGTCCAGGGACTGAGCGGCCGCCTGGGCCACTCCGGCAGGCGCAGCGGTAAAAGGCCCGGAATCGGAGCGCCCGCATCAAGGGGGAATGATCTGAAAACGTGGGGCGAAGCCGTTTCAAAGCGTCGCAATGCCACCGTAATGTATCGCAATGCCGTCCACAATGTTCCGCGAAGCCCGTGTAATGTCTCCCGAGAGGAGTAAAATGTCTCCCGAAGCTCCCGTAATGTACCGCAATGCCGTCTCGACGGTTGTCAAAGCCGATGCGATGGCTGTCGAAGAGGCTATATGATCGCAGTATCGCGACGCCGGGAACGGGGCCATCCCGCTCACTCAAGCTCGGGACTCCGGCAGGGTTATGAAATCCCCCCGATAAAACCTCTTCTTTCCCCTCCCCTCCAAAAAGTATTTTTCCTTCACTTTAATGATATCCAAAACAACATAAACCATACAGTACAATCAACCTCCGGAGGTAATTTCTATGGCTGATACAGCAGCAACCGGTCAGCAGAAAATGGAGTTTCAGACCGAAGCCAAACAACTTCTTCATCTCATGGTTCATGCACTTTATACGCACAAGGAGGTTTTTCTGCGCGAGCTGATTTCGAACGCTTCGGATGCGCTCGATAAGCTGCGGTTCGAATCCCTCACCAATCCGGCAATCAAATCCGGATCAGATGAACCTGCGATTCATATCAAAATCGACAAAACCGCCAAAACGATCACCATCTCCGATAACGGGATCGGTATGACGCGTCAGGAGGTCATCGACAATATCGGCACCATCGCCCGCAGCGGTTCGAAAGCCTTTCTGGAAAAGATGACCGGCGACCAGAAGGCCGATTCCAACCTTATCGGTCAGTTCGGCGTGGGTTTCTACTCGGTATTCATGGTGTCAACGAGCGTCAAACTGGTCACGAAACGGGCCGGAAGCGGCGAGCCCGCCGCGGTGTGGGAGTCGAAGGGCGAGAGTGACTTTTCCATTGAGGAGGGAACGCGGGAGGGCCACGGCACCGATGTGGTGTTGTATCTCAAAGAGGAGGAATCGACCTATGTCGAAGAGTGGCAGGTCCGCTCGCTCATCAAGAAGTACTCCGATTTCATCGCTTTCCCGATCTATCTCCCGAACGACAAGGGCAAGGAGGAGGTCGTCAACCAGACCAAGCCGCTTTGGTGCCGGCCGGCGGCGGAAGTGACGCAGGAACAGTACAAGGAGTTCTACGAGCAGGTGCTGGCCGGATTCGACGAACCGCTCTCCATTCTGCACAACCGTGCGGAAGGAATCATGGAGTACTCGTCGCTGCTCTACATTCCGTCGAAGTCGCCCTTCGACCTCTTCTCGCTCGAACGCAAGCACGGGGTCAAGCTCTATGTCAAGCGGGTGTTCATCATGGACAACTGCAAGGAGCTGCTGCCCGAATATCTGCGCTTTACGCGCGGGGTGGTTGACTCGGAAGATCTGCCGCTCAACATCTCACGGGAAACGCTGCAGAAAAACCCCGTCATCGAGAAGATCAAGAAGACGCTCGTGGGCAAGATCCTCGGCAAGCTCAAGGAGCTCGCGGAGAACGAACCCGACACCTACAAAAAATTCTGGCAGGAGTTCGGTCCGGTGCTCAAGGAAGGCCTGCACATGGATTACGAGAACAAGGAGCAGCTGCTCGAACTGGTCCGTTTCCAGTCGTCAAACGGCACGAAGGACGAGTTTACCTCGCTCAAACAGTATGTAAGCCGCATGCGTTCCGACCAGAAAGACATCTACTACATCACCGGCGAAAGCAGGGAGATCGTCGAAAAGAGCCCGCATCTCGAAGTCTTCAAGTCAAAGAGCATAGAGGTGCTTTTCCTGATCGACCCGATCGACGAATGGGTGGTGGGTGATATTTACAACTACGACGGGAAGCAGCTCAAATCGGTCATGCAGGGCGACCTTGACCTCGGGGATCTCGGCAAAGAGGAGGAGGACGCCAAAAAGAAATCGGAAACGAAGTTTAAAAAACTCTCCGAGAGGATTAAAAACATCCTCGCCGGCAGGGTTAAGGAGGTGCACATCACCACCCGCCTTAAAGACAGCCCCGCCTGCCTGGTAAGCGAGGCGAATGCCATGGGCGCCCACATGGAGAAGCTCATGAAGGCAATGGGCCAGACGGTCCCGGAGTCGAAGCGGATTCTCGAAATCAACGCAGAGCACCCGATCCTGATGAATATGCACGCACGGTACAGCGCCGATCCGAAAGACCCCGACCTCGAAGAATGGGTGCACCTGCTCTACGAACAGGCGCTCATCGCCGAAGGCCAGATGGTCCCCGACCCGATGGCATATTCCCGCAGGGTCAACAATTTACTCATGAAGGTATCGGCGAAAACCGGAAACCCGGGGCCGACCGATGATAAATAGTAGAGACGCAGCGCGCTACGTCTCTACTACCGTTGACCTTCAACGCTTTGCCCCGAAGGACACGACAGTATGGCCCCTGTCGCACTGATAACCGATTTCGGGATTGCCGACTGGTATGCCGGTGAGATGAAGGGGGCCATGCTGTCGGTATGCCCCGGCGTCACCATCATCGATATCACCCATCATATTCCTCCCGGCGACATCAGAGGCGCCGCATTCACCCTTGCGGCATGCTACCGCACGTTCCCGGAAGGGACGGTCTTCTGCGTCGTGGTCGATCCCGGGGTGGGGAGCGGCCGCAGAGCGATCGCGGCGGACACCGGCAGGTACCGGTTCGTCGGGCCCGACAACGGGGTACTCTCGTGGGCCTTTCTGCAGGGAGCGAACCCTTCGGTCCGCATAATTGACAACAGCAACGATTTCCCCAATACGGCCGTCAGCGCCACCTTTCATGGAAGGGACATTTTCGGCCCGGTCGCCGCCCATCTGGCGCGGGGAATATCCTTTGCCGCAATCGGTGCAGAGACCGCCGAATATGAAAAAATCACGTTTCCCCGGCCAGTGGTTACCGATGCGTCGATCACGGCGGAGGTGCTTGCGGTGGACCGGTTCGGCAACGCGGTGACTGCCATTGACGCGGCACTGGCGGAGCAGTTGAACGGCAGAGCGCTGAAACTTCACTTCAGGGGGACCAGCCATGCAATCGGCTTCGGCGGTTTTTTCCAGTCGGTTCCCGGCGGCGGGCTGCTCTGTTACCCGGGGTCGGCGGGATATCTCGAAATCGGCGTCAACGGCGGAAGCGCTGCGGAGCGTCTCGGATTAGCGGCCGGGGACCGTATCGAACTGCTGCTGAAATAGGGTGCCGCCGCGCCACGCCTTCCAGGAAATTGCAGGCGGCCGGGTAAATACAGCATCCTGTACCTTAACATTGATCCGCGGTTTCTTCAGCAGAATCGAATCGACCGACACTTCGGTGCCGATCGGTTCCGACACGGTTATTGCTGCGGGGAGCAGAGCATCGGACGTCAGCCTCCCGTAAGCAAAGACGGTTTTATCGGTCAGCGCTCCGGTTGAATCGAACATCTCGATAATCCGGCATTGAAACGAGTCGGCGTCAAAACCTGCACAGCACTCTCCGCCGTCGTCGAGCGGCAGCGAAAACAGCAGCAGGTCGCCGCTGTTGCCCCGGTAGATGAAATGCTTCTTGTCAATTGCACAAAGCCGCAGCAGCCTGAAGAGCGGGTCGACCCGCTGCCGGAGTTGGGGCCCGGGGGGGCCGGAGGTCTTCCAACCGGTTCGTTTTTTACGGTTGACGCCCCATGCCGCCGAATCACTGCTGAAAAAAAGAAATCTTCCCGGGGTCCGGTAGTCATAGACGTTTCCCCGGCTGCGGTCGAAAACGACACTCCCCCGGCCTAGACGACGGGCGCCGCGATAGGTCTGATGCCGCTCGACGGAAGCGGTGAAGGTGGTGATCCGGCCGAGACGGTTCTGAAAACTGTCAACGACCGACAACGGTTCCCCTCCGACCGTGGCGCACCATGCGAAAGCTGTGCAGTGAATCGCTGCTATTGACCTGCAAATGGCCTGAATCATATCATTTCTTATCAATTCATTACCGTGGGAGCCTTAATTGTACCATGCTTCACGGTAAATATATATTTCCAAATAAATTGTCCCAACAACCCGGGGGTAAAAAATGGCTTTGTTACGACGTGGTTTCTTTGTGGTACTGCTGACGTGTGCCCTGTTCTCTTCCTCATTCGGCATTGCCGGGGTGGGGATTCACTGGGGAAATGATTTTACCCTTCGGATGGAGGATGTGAAGCAGGAGTGGCTTGGATTTGAGAGCCTCACTATCGATACGGCAGGACTCGGGCTGGGATTATTGCCTGCCGGAATGGCGGATATATCCGGAAAAGACCTGCCGATTTTTCTTTCACGCACCGATTGGCAAAGGTCATTGCTCAACGGCGGCCTCAAAGTGTACGTGGATGTCATTCCCTTCATCGACGCGATCGAACTCTCCACGAACTTCGGACTGTGGCAGTATAAAGGAAGCATCTCCTACCCGACCGGACTAACCATGAAGAACAATGTCAATTATACCGATGTCCGCAACCCGGAAGATCTCTTCACCGTCGACTACGACACCATCCCCCTCACCCTGGAGGAATACGACATGGGGTTCGCCGGACTCCGCGAAACACCCTACATGAAACTGCAGTTCGACCTTACCGTTCGGAAATACATCGTCCAGTTCCCGAAGACCCTCAAGGTGCTCCGGCTTTACGGCGGAGGGGGCTTCAGCCTCAACTTCGCCACGCCGGTCCTTCACAGGGCGATTATCGAGGAGGCGCTCGGAACGACGCTTGAAAAAGCCTTCACCCTCGAAGGACTTGATGCCGATCTGTTCAGCAATGACGAATTGATGAAAGAGATACTCAAGGAGATCCTCGGCAGCATGATGACCCCGCACTTCGGCCTCCATATCGACCTCGGCGTCATGCTCAAAATTCCGGTCATGCCGCTGGGTTTTTACGTCGACGGGAAGTTCCTGATCCCGTTTGATGATATGGATCCGAATGTCGATCTGGGCGGTTTCGGGATCCTGCTCAACTCGGGCATCTGCCTGTCGTTCTGATGGACCGATAGAAGTCTGATTGTAGTAGAGGCCGGGATTGCCGGCCTTTTTTTATTGCGAACCGGTTTACGGGTGCGGCGATTGCCCTGCTGCAGGTTCGGGCAGGCTTAATTCCGTTTCAATTGCGCCGATTGTGGTGGCAATCGTATAGCCGAACATCTTCCATACTCCGCCGATTATCAGGGGAATAAGTTCCGCCGGGGTGCCTGCCTGTACAGAGAGACAGCCCGAAAGGGCGGTATACAGTGCGCCGGTTACAATACCTGCAAGTGCGGCAAGGATGATCCGCCGGTTCAGGGGCGTCCCTCCGCATCCCGCCGTTACCAGGCCGCCGGTCAACCCGCAGATGAAAAGGGCCGCACCGAAAGGCAGGTAATGGACGAGCATCGCGAGCTGTTCAGGTGTAGGTAGCCGCAGGCTGGTGAGTTGAGCAATGAGCTGTTTGATTCCGGAAAACGTCAACGACAGGATTCCCTTAAAACCCGGGATGGTATCGTTAAACTGCAGATACCAGCGATCGATACCGTAGAGCGCTCCGGTCGCACAGAGGGTGATGGGAACCATATGCCGCCATCGGGAACGCATGGTTTGACGGAGCTCGGCCCGGTGTGTCATGCGGCGGCGGATAGTGAGGGGCCGGTTGTAGAATACGCCGAAAATCTTGTGTTCGAGCAGTGCGCCGCTTTCTCCGAATACCGGAACGGCATGGACCGCTTCGGTTGCCCAGTGTGCCGCCATGAAACGTGCAATGGTGGGGTAGCGGTAGGTCATCTGAATGGGAAAGGCGAGATAGCCGACATATTTTAAAAATCCGAGAACAACGGCGATATTGTAATCCTTGAAATTGCGTTCCCGTATGACAAGCCAGAGCACATAGAGGCCCCGTGCAAGCGATCCCGGGGAAATGGGGATCACCTGAAAGGCGCCGATGATCACCAGCGCCGTTGCCGATGCCTCCTGCCAGGAAAGCTCAGGGTGCGTCAGAACGTACACCGCGGCAATGATAACCGATACCACCTGCGTGATCGGCAGCGTCATCACGTGCACCGCGAGGCTTTGAAGGTACTTTTGAATAAAGGGTTCCTGAAGCTGAGTGGCAATTTCCCGTGCATCATCGTGGGTCAACATGCGTTTACGTAATCCTTCGTCAACCATTTCCCTCAACCACTCCTCACGCAATGAGGCATTGAAATAGAGGCGGAAGGGCCGGACGGCAATATACTCAACCCGCTTTTTGAAGTAACTCCAGGAGGTGAAAAATTTATGAAGCCCCGGCGGCAAAAGAGAAAAGGGAAGGTGGATGCAAAAGAGTCCCGGTGAACCGGCTATTGTTTTGGCGGCAGCCTCGGTCAACCGCCCGTCCCGGTGCCATGAGATTGCCGCTTCGGCCATCTTGCCCTTGAGGGCCCGGATAAAATATGAGGGATTGGTCGGAATGCTGAAATAATGTTTGCGCCACATCCGGTGACCTATGCATTTACGGCATATCCTGCCCAGAAAGGGTACAAGGCCGAGGAGCCAGAAAATAAAGAGAAGAATAGGGCTCTTTTTCAGTGACTGAGCAAATCCTTCATCGATAATATTTTGAACCCGCCATCCGGTTACGGAGCTGCTCAGCATGGTTGACCAGAGTTGTCTGCTGAAAAGCAGGCGGAAATGGTTGTGGGTAATGTCGGGGAGTGAGTCGCGGTAGATCCGCTCGCTCTTTTCCAGCTCTTCAAGGAGCGAAAGAAGGTCGATGAATGAATCTTTATGCGCATCGATGAAGGATTTGAGCGTTGCAAGGCTGCCCCGGTCGAATTGCACCAGGCTTCCCCGCAACAGCCCTTGAAAAATGAGTTTGACGTCTCCGGGGCTCATGGGAAGAAAGGGGAGAAGCGCCAGCCCGGCCCGGAAATCCACGGCGATAAGCCCCTTTTCAGGCGTGCTGTCGGTTGAGAGCCTTTTAAGGCAGTTGGGTTGACTCTTCCAGGTTGACCATTCGTATTGACGGGCGAATTCATGGGCGCCCATCTCGTGCAGCAGCGCAACGAACCGGTGCATGAACTCCTTTTTGGCCCTGTACTCGGGGGAACCAAGTTGGGCGATGTCCACCTTTTTCCCCCGGTCCCATTTCGACAACAGATCCATACGGTTGTCGACCTCGAGCTGCCAGGTTCTTCCCTCGACCCAGTCGCTCAGTTCACCGCAGCTGCCCAGTGTCGAATCGACAAAGGTGGCGTGAATGCCATTGACCGATGCACGGTCGCCGAATCGGGACCGGGCTGCGCGCTGTATCAATTTCTGCCACAGCGCGCCGCAGCGGGCCGCAACCGGGTTGGTCTGGAGCTGAAAGGATCCTTGAAAACCGATCGCGAAAAGCAGGTTGCGGAACATCCGGGAAAAGCCCGATGGCGGAATAAATATTTTCATCGCATAGGTATTTCCCGATGCGATACCTGTGGGGCGGTCTGTTTTGATGTCGAGAATTATAACTTTATATACCTGACCTGCAAAACCGCCGCCGACAGATCGCTCAATTTTCAGCGTGACATCCATGGTTTTTGCCGGAGAATCGACCGTGGTCATAGTGTAGGTGAGTTGCCGTCCCTCATCGTACTGTCCGACTTTCATGGGACGATGAAGGTTATAGGTTAAAAATTGTTTTTCCAGATCGCTGCACACTGCCGCCGAATAGCTCGATTCCATAAAAAGAATGGTCTTTCTAACTGGTAAAGAATCTAAATAACCGATTTCCAGGGAATGAAAATAGTATTTTTCATTCCGATACATTTTTATTTATTGTATATATATTCCTTCGAAAGGATATTCAATGGATAACCTCTGGGCGCCGTGGCGTATGGGATATATTCAGAATGTCGACAAAAAAGATGAAGGGTGCATCTTCTGCACCAAACCGGCCGCAACCGAAGACCGCAGCAACCTTATCCTCCACCGCGGCAAACATGTTTTCGTCCTGATGAATCTCTTCCCTTACAATAACGGTCATCTGATGGTGATCCCGTACCAGCATGCATCGGACATCCTCGCCCTGCCGCCCGAAACAGCCGCGGAACTCTGGTCCAAGCTCTGTTTAAGCAAACAGGCGCTTTCGGCGGCGTTTCATCCCGATGCTTTCAATATCGGCATGAACATCGGCCGCACCGCGGGGGCGGGAATCGACCAGCACGTTCATCTGCACATCGTCCCGCGATGGAACGGCGATACCAATTTTATGTCGGTGATCGGAAAGACCAAGGTTATATCACAGGGAATTGAAGAAACCTACGATCAACTTTTGCCTCATTTTAATGATGTTGCAGGCAGCACTTCGGCATCCCCGCCTTCATGATAGCGCAGAAGCGAGAGTTTTCCGTTGCACATGGTTGCATAGGTATAGTATTTGAGCCAGGATCCGAGATTGCAGTAAATTCCGCAAGGGTATTCGATCAACTCGGGCAGATGGATATGTCCGTAGATCACCATATTATGACCCCGTGCCAATTCCGTTTGTGCGCATCGGCGATACTCTTCACGGAATTTTTCGGCAAGCGGTCTGTTGAGGTACTTTCTGCTCGACCTGGAAAAGAAACTCCCGAGCGGTACTCCGATGTCGGGATGGAGCAGTTTGTAGATCCGCTGGTTGACCGGATTACGCAGCAGCTTTTTCAGGACCCGGTACCCTGTGTCCCGTTTGATAAGCCCGTCGCCGTGATAGATATAGACCCGCTTCCCCTGTATTTCCCTGGAGATTTCTCCGGGATAGAGGCGTATCCCCATGGTTTTCTTGAGGAAGGGCCCCAGTGCAAAATCATGGTTTCCGGCAAGGTAATGGATCGTCACACCATTGTCGATAAGATTCCATAGATGATGCAGCACTGCAACATAGTCAGGCCGGATTGCATGCCGGTACTCCACCCAGAAATCAAAGAGGTCACCGACAATGTACAGTTCCGACCACCCGGTCGCTTCCTGATCGAGAAAGTTGAAGAAAAGACGCTCCCGGTCCCCGTACCCCGGAAGATCAATTCCGAAATGGGCGTCGGAAATAAAACAGACTTTTTTTGAATTCACCGGTCAGGATAATTTGACAAGTAAATAAAAAGGGCGAACTCGCTGTTCGCCCCGGTTGTTCAAGGCTTTCAAATCCGGATGCGGGAGTCTCATTACTCCCACAGATCGTCGGCGGTATCGAGGTCACTAGCCATGTCACTGAAATTAGCATTCTCATCGTGGATCGTGCCGAAATTCAGCTCCCGCATATCATCCTCGTCGTCCAGATCGTCGTCCAGATAGCGCTCATCAACGTCGCGGAGAATCTCGTCCGCATCAAACTGTTCATCCAGGATCATGGTGTATCACCTCCCCCGTGAATAAGTGGTTGTTGTTATTTTTGCAGTTCAAATAATAATGAATTCTGGCAAAGGTGTCAATACTTTTTTTCGCATTTATGAAATTTATTCTGATTCCCTTTATGCATCAATTGGTTGCAGAATACTTTTCACGTCACGTCCTGTTTCCCGGTAATGGAAACCTTCCCCTCATTATCTGATGATAATTTCGAAAACAGCTTCAGGTTTATTGCAGCATTTTCCGGATTATCCGCCTCTTGCCGAATCCTGCCCATCTGTTTAATTTTATGGTGTGCCGGATGAGGCTCCCGCTCTCATTTCAGGAGCGTATAGCATATGCCGCGATGTGGGGGTCGCCAATTACCAGATGCAAACGCTCGAAAATACATGTACTTCTTTCGGGCACCTGCGGCTGCAATCACTTTCCTTACCTCCCCAGCATCCGCTCCCGTTTTCTGAAGAACTTCACCAGTTCATCCACGTACTCCGATCCGGTGGAGATCGGGATCTCGTCGATGCCATTGCTTTTGAAGATCGACGACGCCTTTTCCCTGCGCGCCCGCATGGTTTTCGCGTAGTGGTTCCTGAAGGCAGCGCTTCCGGAGTCGACGAGCATGGTGGCGCCGCTCTCGGCGTCTTCCAGTTCGACAAGACCCACGTCGGGAAATTCCATCTCCCGCGGATCGCTCACCGGGCAGGCGATCAGGTCGTGACGTCGGCCTGATATGCGCAGTGCGGTTTCAAAGGGGGGGGCCATAAAGTCCGAAACGAGGAACACGACCGCTTTCTTCGTCTGGACGCGGTTGAGGAATTGCAGCGCTTTGTCGATATCCGTCCCGGGATGCTGCGGTTTGAAATAGAGCAGTTCCCTGATTACGTACAGAACGTGGTTGCGCCCCTTCTGGGGCGGGATGTACCGCTCGACCTCCGAGGAAAAAATGATCAGGCCGACGCGGTCGTTGTTCTTGATTGCTGAAAAGGCAAGGAGGGCGCAGAGCTCGACGCCTATCTCACCCTTGAATTTATTCACCGTGCCGAAGCTGCCCGATGCCGATGCGTCAACCATAAGCATGACGGTCATCTCCCGTTCTTCGATGTGCTTCTTTACGTAGGGTGTTCCCATGCGCGCGGTGACGTTCCAGTCGATCGACCGGATGTCGTCGCCGTCGACGTAGCCGCGCACCTCGGAAAACTCCATGCCTTTGCCTTTGAAGGCGCTGTGGTAACCGCCGGAAAGCAGCGAGTCGACCACCCGTTTGGTGGTGATTTCGATGCGTCGCACTTTCTGAATGAGTTCTTTCGGGATCATAATTTCTTTGCATCGAGGTCGATGACTATTCTTTCCAATTCGACAAGGTGCCGTTTGCGGGCCTGAATTTTCGACAGAAGCAGAAGCAGCAGCAAAGTATTGAGCGCACCGGCGGCGATCGCGCCCAGAATCCAGACCTGGTAACGGTCGAGACGCGCTTTCTGCGTGGATTTCATCTCCTCCTTTTCCACATGCCGGCGATGTTGTTCCTTGATCGCCCGCACGGTCTGCTGATCGCCCACCTCGGTAATCGGCAACTTGTTTACTTTCTGGAAATTGCGGTAGCCGGTCGGGAGGTCCTCCCCGATAAATCCAAGGATAGTGAGCAGGTTGATCATTTCGGCGCGCATGAGACGGCGTTGTTCACGTGCGATTTCACGCAACTCCTCACCGGTGGAGTAGGCCTGGCCGAAGGGGTACTGTTCAATAAGCTGCGAGAACAGCTCCGTTGCCTTATCGTAATCATCGGTCAGTTTATAATGGAGTGCGAGTTCGAACAGCGCGTCATCGGCGACTTCGCAGCCGGGTTTGTTCTTGATGATATCGATCATCGTTTTGAGCATGTCGTCTATTCTGCCCAGACTCCGCAGCGTCTTCCCCATCCAGAGGCGGTACTCGGGACGGTGGTCGACCGAATCGGCGAACGAAAAGTTTTTGAGTGCATTGGTAAAGTCGTTGTTTTTGTAGTATTCCAAACCGGATTTGAAGTAGAGTTCAGGAGGGTCTTTCTTACGTCCCACATGGATATCGGAACCGCCTTTGCGGGTTGTCTGCGCCGGCCGTTGTATCGATTCTTTCGACGGGGTGCGCTCATGTTCTTCAGGGGTGGATGGCGTGGTCGGGGCTCCGCTCTGTTTTTCGACGAAAATGATCCCTTTCTCAGGATCGTACCTCAACTCCTTTTCGGCGAAAGACATTATGAAACCGCATAACAGCACCGCCATGACATAGCGGGGTGTCGATGTACGGGGTCTCATGAACCGGTTGCTCTCCAGACAACTGTTTTACGGCACTTCGACGCTGTCGAAAATTTTCCGGACGATATCTTCGGCAAGAATGTTTTCCGCTTCCGCCTCGTAGGTGGTGATAATCCGGTGCCGCAGCACATCCATACCGATCGATTTGACATCTTCCGGGGTTACATATCCTCTGCCGCGTATAAAGGCATGCGCCCGTGCCGCCCGCAAAAGATTGATTGTCGCCCGGGGAGAGGCCCCATAGGCGATAAGGTTTTTCATCTCTTCCAGCCCCGCCGCCTGAGGCTCCCGGCTTGCGTATACGATACTGACAATATACTCTTCAACTTTCGGATCGATATAAATTTTTTCAACAACCGATCGTGCGGCGATGATGCGATCGACCCCGATCACTTTTGAAACTTCAGGTATTTTATCGGTACCCATGCGCGTTAAAATCTGTTTTTCCTCTTCACGGGAGGGATAAACGACCTTCAGCTTGAGCATGAACCGGTCTACCTGCGCTTCAGGGAGCGGATAGGTACCTTCCTGCTCGATCGGGTTCTGTGTTGCCAGCACCAGAAACGGTTCCTCGAGCGGATAGGTCGCCTCACCGATCGTCACCTGGCGTTCCTGCATCGCTTCGAGCAGTGCGCTCTGAACCTTGGCGGGTGCGCGGTTGATTTCATCGGCGAGAATGATGTTTGAGAAGAGCGGCCCTTTTTTCACGACAAACTCACCGGTTTTCTGATTGAAAACCATGGTCCCGATAAGGTCGGCCGGCAGGAGGTCGGGGGTGAATTGAATGCGTTTGAATCCGGTGTCGATCACTCTCGCGAGCGTGGAGACGGCGAGCGTTTTCGCCAGTCCGGGTACGCCCTCGAGCAGTATATGCCCCCTTGTCAATATTCCGATGAGCAACCGGTCGACCATCTTGCCCTGTCCCACGATCACCTTGCCGATTTCGGTTTTCAGGAGTGTGACAAAACTGCTTTCCTCCTTGATGAGTTCATTGTGTTGCGTCATATCGACTGCCATGCAATCCTCCAGGACGGTTTCGTTGGTATGTTGTTTGAAAAAAGGGGTTATTTGGACATCATCGAATTATTTTATATGCACAATTCATTTCTCCCTTGAAAGAGAGAAGTATAAAATATACCATATTACCGGAGTTTTTTCAAACCAGTGTCGTTGCTTGTCAGAATCGCTGAACTAATCGTAATCTTCCTTGTGGTTCGGGCATTTCTCCGTATGGTGTTGCCGGGAAACACAGGGTCACAACCTCCTCCCCGACGCGCTGAAAAAACGGAGCGGTTTGATGGGAAAGAGTGTGATATCAGTGATGCTGATTACGAAGATGTCGCCTGATTATTGAAATTGAGTGATACCCACTCTCAATCAGCCCTTGAAAGGGGGAGCCCATGGAATTATCGGTCACCGAAATTAATAATTTCAAGGTCATTAAGCCCCAGGGCCGGATTGATTGGGAGAATGCACGTGTGCTCGATAAAGAGATCCAGCAGATCATCGACCAGGGCCACTATCATATCGTTTTCAATCTGGATGAGGTGACCTTTATCTGCAGCGGAGGGATCGGCGCTCTTGTGTACAACCTGAACAAGGTCCGTAAAAAGAACGGCGCCATTTACATTATTTCAGCAAACGATTATATCAATTATATCTTCGAAACGCTCAAATTCGATATCGTCTTTGAGGGATATCTTTACAAATCATTTGAAGTATTCGCCGCCGAAGTCCTGGAAAAAGAGATAAAATAGATACGCCTTCGCGAAGACGGACCCTACCCGCATCCAAAGTTTTATTTCCGATGTTTCTGATGCTCAGTAAAATAGGTTGAAAAAACATCCTCGGGCGACATCGTTTCAAGATCGATGATCAATCCGATAATCTCATCCTTGTCAATTATCTCATCGCGCTCCGGCCGGTCGTCAAGACTGAGTTCAGGATCAATTCGCTGATGCATCATACCGCTTCCTTCCTTCTCATAATGACGCCTCTTTTCTTTGGTGATTCGCACTGTCGATTAACCGCTTAAATAGCCAGCCGTCACCCAACACTGCAATCAAGCCCTCTCTTTATATTATACCATCGGTGGAAAAAAAGTAAACTTTACTCTTTTTTATACTATTTTTAACTGTTGATTTTAAATCAATTATATCGACCTTCTTTTTTTCAGAAAAGGCCATTTGCGCCTTCCGTAACGAGCAGTTATTTTTCCATTACAGGCACAGTCCTTCAAACAGGGGGTTTGTACGCCATGTTTCAAAGCAGCTTTTTTTTCTCCAGACTGCATCAGAAGATGACGCTTTCAAATAGGTCAAACATCATCATCCTTGCAGTGTTCGGCACTGCTCTCTACGCACAGGATGAACTGACGAAACGTATGTACGATATTTCGAACGGGCCGCAGCAATACTACTCATCCGACGCTTATTCTTACTTTACTAGCAAGGGCTTTTCGCTGCCTCCGCAAAAATCCCGGGATGAGGCTGTCAGAAGTTTCCAGGCTGCAACAAGACTGGCTGCCATGGGCAGCAGGGCAAAAGAAGCGCTGTCGGTGTTGGTCACCGCTTATCCTCAAGCGGTCCATGTCACCGAAATTCTCAACGTGCACTACTCAGGGGAAGGCACCTTTGAAGACTGGGTGCAGACCTATGTCGCCGGCGAAAAGAATAAATTTATCCTTTCATCGCCGTTTCTCGATTATGCGGCGATGTCTCCATGCGAACCATTCATCGTAAGCACGCCTGAAGTTACCAGAGTAAATGGTGCAGCCGTCACCATTCCCACAAAAGATCTTGTTAACATATCCGTTACGCACACCGTTTATTTCGGCGCATACGCCCTTACCGCCATCACGGGCGAACAATTCGGCGTTGACCGAGAGAAGTGGCAACAGTGGTGGAAGAACACCCCTGCAGCCCCGGCCCCGGCGACCACCGCAGCCCGCCCTTCAGGAAGGCTGAGAAACGGTCAGCTTTTCAGCGATATCGTTCTGCGGGGCAAATACCGTATGTTTCTCTCAACCGGCGACAATCTGGTCGGCCGTATCGAGGCCAAGGACGATACTTCACTTATCCTCGAAACATCCGATGGAAAAGCGTACACGTTTCGACCGTCGATCATCATCCGGTACGAGTATCTGGAACCGCCGAAGAATACCGAACCGCAGTCAAGAAACGCAGCAGCCATCGATTCCATGCCGTTTTCATTTGATGAATTGCGCGGACGGAAGATCGGCGGACGGCAGCTGGAAATACACATAAACAGCGGGATGGTATTTCGCGGTATACTTATGGAGATCGACTCGCAGGGGATCAAACTGCAGGTCGGCAATTCGACGATTCCAATAACACGGGAGGTGGTGAAAAATATCCGTATCGTACCGCCGCCGCCAAAGACGGCGCCACCCTTGCAGAGACAGGAAACAGCTCCTGCCTATCGGGATACGGTCGTTGTAAAAAGTACCGAAACCGACGAATGGGGAAAACCGAAACCGGACAGTACCTATGTCGGGACGATTACCGGTGAAGAAGCCGACTTTCTCATAATAACCACCTCAGGTGCCGCCGATAAAAGAATACCCCGCAACCGGATCGTGCGTGTGGTGAAAAAAAGTACAGGGAGTTACGAAGCGGTCATCAAGCGCTATGCCAAGCCGCTCTTCTGCCCCAATGAAATGTTTCTGGTGGACCTGCCGCCGGGAAAACCGGGGCGTCCCTTTTTCAAGGTATGCGTCGACCGGTACGAGTATCCCAACATCAAGGGCTCCCGGCCCAAAATCAATGTGTCGTACGATGATGCCCGCGCCCTCTGTCACAAGCGCGGCAAGCGGCTCTGTACCGCCGAAGAGTGGCAATGGGCCTGTGGCGGCATCGAGGGATATACCTACCCGTACGGCTGGAATCCGGAGGAGGAAAAGTGCAACACCGACGGCAGCCGCCCTCCCGAGCCGAGCGGTTCGCGCCATAATTGCGTGAGTAAATTCGGCGGATACGACATGGCCGGTAATGTGTTCGAATGGGTGATCGGACCCAGGAAACAGCCCTCATTCATGGGCGGCCCGTATTCGAAATGCCAGACTATCACCGAAGGCGTGGGAGGAAGCGCCAAACCGCAGAGCGGCTTTCGCTGCTGCAAGGGGAATTGATCTACCGCTATTCTGCCGCCCGGTGACACGCCGGCGGGGGGACCTTGTAGAGCACCATCTCCGCCGGTCATGTTAATGAGACGCGACCACCTCTTCGAGTACCGGGGCCAACTCATCGGCGATTTTCGAGAAGATCCGGTCAGTATAATAATATCCTTCTGAGATTCGCTCTTTGAGCTTCTGCAGGTATACATTGCGGGCCGCAGGCTCCATCCAGAGGAACTGCCCTTTTCGAAGCGTGGCGCTGGAGTGCTGATTATTCATACAATTCCATCCGTGGAAAAATCCCAATCCATTGTTCGCACTATTTGTATTATCGGCCTCGGTAAAAAAAAGCTTTAGTCCCGGTAAATTATTTCCACTCTTTCAGTTAAAATATCAATCAGTGCCGGTTTATTTACCGAAGAATCAGCTTTATTTCTCATGTCGAGCGGTGTATAATGAAGCGGAACCGATGAAGATTCACGTCCAACGGCAGGAGATTTCGTGGTACGTTATACCATTGAAGAGGTGAATGATTCCATGGTATTGGGAGAATCGGTTTACCTTCCGTCGGGTGAACTGCTCCTCGCGACGGGATACCGGATCAAGGAACGTTACCGGCAGCGGCTGATTGAGATGGGATATCGCAGCCTTTTGATCAATGTTGAGGGAACGGAAACGGCAAGACCGGTGACTACCATTTCCGAAACGGCACAGCGGGAAATGGGGAATGCGCTTGAGTTTTCTTCAAGAGGGCTTACCGCTGAAATCCAGAATTTCCGCAACCAGAGTACCGAAAAAATCAAGGAACTGATAAAAAAGAACCGGCAGCATCTTAACAAATTTATAATGACCTCGGGGGTGGCCAAGGCGCTCGAACAGTTTATCGAGGAGATCATGAGCCAGTCGGCGGTCATTCTGAACCTTTCGGTACTACGTCAGACCCAGCCGAGCCTTTTTATTCATGCGCTCAATGTGGCGATTACTGCGCTGTGCATTGGAAAAAAGTACAAACTCTCCTATGAAGAAATGAAGCAACTCGGCATTGGTGCGCTTAATTACGATCTGGGATTGATAGCATTACCCAAAGAGCTGCTCGAAAAGCAGGTTGATACACTTAATGAAGCGGAAATGAAACTCTACCGCCAGCATACGGTGTTCGGCTACTACATGCTTACACAAAACCATATGATTCCGACAACCAGTGCGGCTGTGGCGCTGCAACACCACGAGCACCAGGACGGAAGCGGTTTTCCCCGCGGCATCAAGGGAGATAACCGCCCGCCGCTCAAGGATTTCTCCCGGAAAAATATGATTCACCGTTTTTCTGAAATCGTTACGGTCGCCGATACCTACGATGCATGCCTTTATGGCCGTCCGGAGATGGGCCTGTCGGCAATGAGCGTTCAAACCGCTTTACGATATATTATCAGGTCGGGCGGCGATGAACTCAACAGCGACATCGTCAGAACACTCGTGTCGATTGTTCCGATGTATCCGGTGGGGGCGCGCATCCGGATACTGAACGCACCAACCCCCCAGTTGATCGGTCACTACGGCGTTGTCGCACGTGACAATCCGGACAATCTCGAAACCCCGCAGATCATCATCTACGAGACGAAAAATCACTCGAAGATAAAGCCGGTCCTCATCGATATGCACCAGCACAGCGGATTCACCCTTGAACTGGTGGTGTAGGGGAGGCAGGGTGAAAGGGATCTGCGGGTATCGCCATATGAGAAAAACCATGGAAATGAAGATTGAAAAAGACCTTCCCCAGAACGTATTTATACGTTGGAGGTCATAAAAAAAGGAAGACCGTGTAATGAGTTGCCGATTACCGGAGTAAGCACCGCCTCCTCTCCGTAATTATCGATCGTCACAGCGGGTGTGGAACGGTTCCTCGGCAAAAGCCCTTCATTTCATCAAAGGAATACAGCCATGTCATGCAGCAAACCAATGCGTGATGCGTCTTGTCTGAAAAAGGCACTCCTTCGCCTTTCACTCTTTATTTTCTTCATCGGTTTTAAAACATTCGGCTACTTTCCCGATTCTTTATTCCTTCCGTACGCCGACAGCCTTTTCGCCCTGAAGTCGGATACTCAGGTGACGGCCCTGCGCGTAAAAAAAGTGATCAAACCGAAAGCCTTTCGAGTGAGAAAAAAAACCTATACCTATTTCATGGTGACGACCTGCAAGACGATCGATCAGCCTTTTTCAACAATCGTCGATAAAGTACGGAATACCGGATCATACCCCAAGTACTTCTCTTTTACTACCAAGGCCGTTGTTGTCAACGACGGCGAGGAAGAAGAACCGGTCACGATGTTTGTAGGCGCCTACGGCCTCTACCGGGTTTACTTTTTCGGAAAGATCCGGGAAGAATATTCCTCTGATTCAAGCCGGTACCGGGTTTTCTGCGGCGACGTCGAACAGAAAAAATTCCGTAAAGCCTGGCGCAGGAGAGTGAGGGGAATGATCAGGATCGGTTCCCACGACGTCGATATCTTCTGGACTGTTGAGAAACGGGGCGAGTCGTCGAGCCGCGTCTCACTGACGGCCTCCCAGTCGTTTACAACCCGGACGCCGAACTGGATGGTGTCGATCGGGACCAACAAGATATTCCGCGGGATGCTGAAGGACCTTGAGAAATACCTGACGAAGAACAATAAGCTTACGCCCGGAGCTTCGTCATCGGCACCCGAAACACCTGTCCCGGCACCCGAGTCGTCGGCACCGGCAGCACCCACACCGGAGCCGGTACCCGAAACGCCGATGCCAACGGTCGAAGAAAGCGCCCCGAAGTAAGAGGCAGCGGCAGTCGTTCAAGTTGAAAACCTCCGTACCGCCCAACCCTCCGGGTGAGGCTGGAATGGAGTTATAAAGCCAATGCTCATGCATTGCAACTCCCCGCAACCGTCAGCCGAAGGAGCCGCACCATGTCATCAGCCATCGAACTCTACAAGGAAGCATATGACCTCGACTACAATAAGGGCGACAGCCTGTACGCCGAGGTTCTTTACAAGGAAATAATCGAGCGGTTTCCCCATTCGGACGAAAAAGAGTATGCTCAGGTGCATTTGGAGCGTATTGCCAAACTGAAGGGAAACCCCAATGATCCCAGCTTCAAACCATTACGATCCGGTGGAAGCGGAGGCGGCCTGGCGGTCGTCTGTTTCGTTCTTATACTCATGATCCTGACCGGGCTCGGGTTCGCAGGCTATTACGGTTATCCCCAGTATCTGCGGCTGGCATCGTACGAGCTGATCATTCATGGCCTCATCAGCCAGAAAAACAACGATCTTGCCGACGCGGAACGGATGTTCGAACAGGCGCAGCGTATCTATCCGCGCAACAGTGTCGCTTTTCGCTGCCTTACAGAACTGTACCTGCAGACGGGGAAACCGGAAAAGGCCGAGCTGGTGCGCAACCAATGGAAATTGCTGATGCCGAACGATATCGCGCTGCACACCTTTACCTCACGCCTCGCCGATTCCATCCGGCAGGAGAAAAAGCCGTGAACGCCGAGGACAAACGCCGGGTTATACGAGGCGAGGTGTTCTGTGAAGGCCGCTGGGTGCACATTGACAGAAAGTTCGACATCGAACGGCAGCGGCGGAAAAAAATCGAGGCGGGTTATGTCTATCACCACGGTGAATGGATCACGATCGACGAAAAACTCTCCCGGGTCGTTCCGCCGAAACCGCCGGAAGAGAAACGGGCCGAAACCATCATCATCAATCAGTACGACAACCGCACCATTCATCACCACGAACACCGGCATGTGCATATCGACAGGGAGGGATTGGAGGAGTATTCCCGTCACCGGTTGACGGACAATACAACGGGCGATACCCCGTTGATCGAAGCGGACCGGAATAAGGTTGAAGCGCTGCCCGGTAAAAAAGAAAGCGATGCGGTTGTGGACGGGAGGAAGATCAAGGGGCTGCTCAAGCCGCCGGAGGATACCGGATAGCCGGGAGTGGACGCGCGGATCCGCCTCACCGAATAACGGTAACCGCGCAGTGCCGCTGCGCCTCCGGTGGCGTGCATACTCTCTTCATCAGCCCGGTTCGCCTTGTCACCGGTTCTCAAACGTGCTTGTTTTCAGGGTCTGCGGGAGCTGTCTTCATTTTCAACAAAAGAGCGTCATACCTGCTCAAAAGAAACCTGTTGCCATGATTAAAGTTCTTTTCGAACTTGTTCACGAATATTACTGGCCGGCCATGGAACCTGTCTACGAGGTGCTGGCGAAAGACTCCAACTACGACCTATGGATGAAAATCGGTCCGAACCACACAAGATTTCTGGGAATATTTCTGATACCGCAGAAATCGATGATCGAAGCCGGATTTCGCGACAAGGGGATGAAGATTACCGATACGACCGCGGGATTTGACATCGTGATCTGCGGTGACGCGCTGAAACATCCCGAACGTTACGGCAAAGCGTTCCTGTGCAATGTCGATCATGGTCCATGCTTCAAAACCCTCCGCTATCGCAACCTTCTCAGGCAACCCGGAACCCGCTATGTCGTATTTGCCGAGGGCCGCTACCGGATGGAAAAGCTGAAAAAGTATGGGCTTGACAAGTTTGAAACCTGTTTCGATGTGGGGCTTCCCAAGCTCGATCCCTTTTTCTGGGGACGGTATTCACGCCGGGAGATCGTCGCAAAGTACCATCTCGATCCGGCGAAAAAGATCGTATTGTATGCTCCGACCTACAAGCCGACTTCGATATTTCTTGTCGGCAGGCACCTCTGCTCCCTGCTTCCCGAATTCAATGTGATTGTCAAGCTTCATCCCTACAGCTGGAGCGGCAAATATGCGCCCCACCGCCAGCACCGGCTCTTCGAGCGGCTGGCGCGCGAAAACGGGGGACTGCACCTGGTCCCGCGGAGCGAACATAATATCATGCCGTATCTGTTCGCCGCTGATACGATGATTTCGGAGGGGTCGAGCGTCATCAACGAATTCCTCGCCCTGGAGCGCTGCGGGATTATTTTCAACCTCAATGACAGGAAACTGAAGCATTCCGACGGCGATCCGCTGCTGGAGGAAAAAACGACGGACTGGCTCAAGGATTCGTTTATCCACATCTCAAACGGGGAACAGCTGCTCGCCGCGGTGCGTGAAGCAGTTAATCCCTCGCCGGAGCGCAAGCAATCGATTCGCCGCGACTGCCGGTATATTTATTCGTGCAACGACGGTACCTCGTCGCAACGGGTAAAACAGGTCATTGAACAACTGCTCGGCACGCCGCAACCAACAGCGGGTGGCTGAAGGGGTAAACCAAGACAAGTCGAACAATCATTTTTAGGTAGTATTATATCATTCTATCCTCTGATTGCAGCGATTATACAACCGATGATAATCATTGGAAATCTTGCGTATTACTCACAATTCCCCCCGGAAATCCCGATGAAGCATGGATTGAAATAACGCGTCGAGATTTTTACGGCTGGAGGATTGGGAGGAGGAGAGGGGGTGGATGGAAATGGCAGTTGCCGGTCAGACCCTTAATAATTTCTTTGTTTTAATAGGGCGTTTAGAAAAATGAGCATCTATCGCTTTATCAACTTCAGCGTCTACCCCAACAAATGTGATTCGTTGAATAAAATGAAGCCCCTGCAATAGTGGAGAAACAAATGACTCGGTATCGGTAACATCATCGAAAAAAACCGGGGTTGGTTTTGAGTCAATTGATGAAAATTGTGGGTTGTTCTTGTTTTTCATTCCCATTTCTCCCCACAACTTATAGCATATAAAACATCGTTTTCACAAAACCCCTTTTCGGCCATCAATGCGCTTCCGCTTCAACCCGATCGACATATTTCTCGACTTCGGAAGATTCGACAACTTCAATTTCATGATCCATAAAAATATCATGAATGTTTTTTTCTATTTTTTTGTATCCTGAAATTTGTTCAATAATTGGAATGATTATAATTTTTCGGGCTAAATTGCCATTTTCCATAACTTTTTGAATGCTATATCCCTCACCCGCAAGCTCGAATGCTTTATGATACCATTGATCATTGCGAAGTGAGAATTCCGGAAGCTGAATCAGATTCTGTATACCGTTTCGGTAAGCATAAGGGAACTCAATGATTTTTTCAACGAAAGGCAACGTGATTTTCTTTTTGGTTTCAATTTTTCCTTCCAAGGATGGCCTGCAGAAGAGCTGATAAATTTGAGACAGCACCGGATTCTTTTCTTTTAACTTCCTTGATCTTCCGCCGACAAATTCTTTGAACAGGTTTTCCAACTCTTGTAGAGGATCTTCCGTCTTTAAAAAACGGGGTACGGTAACCCTTATATCATTAGCACGAGTAGCGATGAATTTATTTAAATCATCGAGAGTCCGGAAATTGCTTTTTTCCTCAATTAACCGTGCCTGCAACGCCTCTTTTGCCCCATCGATAAGATTAGAATCGAACCCATCTCCAAATATTCTGCGAATTCTATCATTGCCGCTAACCAGACGAGTTTCGAGAAACTTTGCATCAGGACAGAAAACTATAACGCCGATATTTGCAACTTCCGCCCGAGCCGGATTGGGACAGAATTGAACGAGACTGTAATAACCACTATAAAGATTCATGGTTGCCCTCCTATTTATCACTCTATTTTATCATTACTTAAATCAAGCCTGCCTATAATTTCGGAGATCATTCGATGTATATTTTCCAATAAAAAAGACAACCTCTCAATTAAGAACTTTTTCAAAGCACTCTTGGTTTCTTTATTTATCTCCCATTGATCCGGGATGAAACTAATAATTGCATCGACTGTGGTGCCCGATAGATTTTTTAATTTCGTTAAAGCGCCATCCACGGCTTCATAAGGAATAAAGTTGTGAAATTCCGGAAAAAGGCCATAAACATTTTCATCTTTTGTGTTTGAGATGTTTTTAATCAACGGTGAAAGGTCCGCCGGCGCACGAAGGCAATCAGAATGATCAAAAGCAATCAAATCATACTGACCCTTCCCATTTCCCCTCTCATGTAAAAATATATTATCTCTGTTCGCCTTGCGCGAACTGCCTATAGGCGGGTAGCGGTCTTGATTCAAAATTAAAGTATCAAGAACCACCAATTTCGCAAATACTCCCTTATCCTTAACCTTTTCCAGTTGTTTTATATTGCCTCCCCAGGTAAATCCATCCTCTTTCCGAGTTACGAATGCAGGGCCGGGAAGCGCAAAACGGTTATGGCCAAGTGGAATTTCATCACCAGGAGCTACATTCATTATTGCAAAATCAAAGGTATTCAAACCAATAAACCGCGCAATCGAGGTGCCGATCCATTCACGTACCAGGGCATGAGGTCCGACTACATTTCCAAGAGGTTTTATAAAAACCTCTCCGGCATCGGTTTGAACCCTTGCAACGCCGGTACTCGTTTTAAAGCACTCAATGTATCGTTTTATATAGGTTGGT
This sequence comes from Chitinispirillaceae bacterium, assembly GCA_016929415.1. GTDB lineage: Bacteria > Fibrobacterota > Chitinivibrionia > Chitinivibrionales > Chitinispirillaceae > JAFGNB01. Next base: position 90,796 of record JAFGIW010000226.1, read on the forward strand.
TGCCAAGTCATGGTTTTCAACGGGTCATTCTACAAATAGTATAATAAGCATTTATTTTTCATATTCTCACAACTCCCCCCGAAACGCACGATGAAGCATAGATTGAAATAACGCATCGAGATTTTCACGGCTGGAGGATTGGGAGGAGGCGAGGGCGCGGATGGCGGAGCCGCGGGAGGCGAATTCTTGTTGGAGGGGAAGGGGCGGTACTGGTAATAGAATAGCTTGCAGCTCCTTCGAATTGATATTTGCTTGACCGACAGCACCACGCGCGATTTCTGCTATCCGTTTTTTCATTGAAGGAAGGTTCATAAATGTGGTGAAATGTTGAGGATGTTCTTCTTCGGTTCGAAAGCGCAATCTTATGAAATAGGATGCGGCAACCGCTTCAAATCGGCCATCCCACAATCCGGTTTTCCCAACCAATTCGCGGCTATTCGTGCGATTAAACAACACGTCTCCAACCTTCAGCCGCTGCTTCTCAAGTTCAATATCTGGCAACTCGACTGTCTTTAAATTAGTAAGGTCTAAATTCCCATCATAGGTAACATTACCCATACGAAGAACAGTAATTCCACGTCCATCCTCATTAGCTTTCTGACTCGTCCCATAGTCACAGGCGGCCATTAATTCTCCAGCATTTTTGATCGGCCATCTTTTGGGATTGCTTAATGGATCCCCGAACATCTCCTCAAACAGCGCCGGAATAAGCTCCGCGCTTCTCCTGTCCGCCTGCGCGCGGAGCTTGCGCAATTCATCCGCTTCGTCAAGAAGGGCGACGATGCGCTCCTGTTCGGGAAGGGGAAGTGGGATATTTAGAAACGCGTCCTGGTTGATACGTGGCAAGTTCGCCCCCACCATCAAATTTGAAACGATATCAACAAACACGGGCGAGCGAAGGAAAAATCCTGCGAATGTCACATTTAACAGATTTTGCCGAGGCTTAAGCACGAAGATATCTGTTGAGCAAATTCCATCTGTTGTCGCAATATAAACTTTGTTAAGGTAGGGCCGGAGTTTGCCATACAGAACCTCTCCAGACTTAAAAACATTCTTCGTACTTTTGATTCTATATCCAGGAGTTGGTTCATATGGCAGCAATCCGCCAGTGTTGCTCTCTATATTCTCTAAACCGATATAATTGAAAGTCGTTGCAGTATATTCAGCTGGCTCGATTCGCTCACGACTGATATCAATTACTTCCCCTAATCGCTTCTCCTCCCACCCCCTCATCTCTTCCCGCCTTTACCGCCCCCGGTTCTCCGGTCCCGTCCCTTCCCGTTTTTCACCTTTCCGCTCCCGGTTGTGCTCAGTTCTTTCTCTATTTCTTTAATGCTCGGCAGGCTTGATTGCAATCCCCTCGGCAATGCGCGTGTCAATTGAAATTCAGAAACTCCGATGGCGGCTTTCATGCCGCGCAGCGCATATTCTGCAAGTAATTTGTTTTTGTCCTGACACAATATCAGGCCGATGCTGGAATTGTCCTGTTCGTGACGTAGCTTGTCGTCAACGGCATTCAGATAAAAATTCATCTTGCCGGCGTATTCGGCCTTGAACGTTCCCGTTTTGAGTTCTATGACAATAAAAGCGCGCAGCCGCAAATGATAGAAAAGCAGGTCGATGAAAAATTCTTCGCCTTCGACTTCCAACCGCACCTGGCGGCCGACGAACGCAAAACCGACGCCGAGTTCCAGAAGAAATTTTTCGAGGTGCGCCATCAGGCCGATTTCGAGTTCGCGTTCGTGAAATGGTTTTTCGAGAGTAAGAAAATCAAAAATATAGGGGTCTTTCAGCGTCTGAGCGGCAAGGTCGGATTGCATGGGCGGAAGAGTTCGCGTAAAGTTGGTCACCGCCTTACCCTGCCGTTGATGGGCCCGGCTTTCTATCATCATTCCAAGGACGTTACGGCTCCATCCGTTTTCTATGGTTTTTTGCATGTACCATAGGCGGATGGCGGGGTCCTTGACTTTTTCGATAAGGATGATGTTGTGGAACCAGGGAATTTCCACAATAACCTGATGTAACTCAACCATTGTTGAATCGTTGTCCAATTTTGCAGCAGCCTGCTGCAAAATTAGCGGTTCGCCGTATTCCCCAGGCAAAACGCGACCATTTTCCGGAAAATATCCGTGTATACTTTTTATCGATCGCGGCAAGCGCATCGTCTTTTTCCGTAAGCAGCCGCAGGAAAAGCAGATAGGAAATCTGCTCGATTGAATCCATCGGGTTGTTCACGCCTCCGGCCCACAATACGTTCATCAACTGATCGACCTTCCGGCGCAGTCCCGAAGAAAAAAAGTTCGTTCCTGAAATTTGACCGTTTGCGGCAGGCGCACCTTTGTTTGCAGAATTCATGCTGATGGTATCCTTTTATCTCAAGCTGCAAGGAGTGTTTGACGAATAAGCGACGATTGGCGTAATGCTTCAAAAACCTCGTCCCGGTGTTCGAAACGTGATAAAGCGGTTATGCCGCCAAGCTGATTGAACTGGGAGGCGGTAAATATGGTCATGTCCCCCTTGAGAAATTGCGATAATGCATGAGTGTCCTCAGCGAGCAACTGTGCCGTAGCGTTGACCCATTTCTGTTCGTTGTAACGAAGATCGAAACGCGCCGAAATGGAATCGACGGTATCGTTGACAATTTCGTCTTTAGTCGGCAGCGACTTCTTTCCTATTGCATTATAAACAAATGCCGGCGTAGTTGCGGGTACGCCATAGGAAAGGACAAGCTTGTCCGGCGAATAAAACATTTCCGGTTTGTTGTAGAATCGCTCGTTCACGATCGTTTCAATCGCGTCGTCGTCTTCCGCTTCAATTGCATCCTGAAGCTCCGGTGTTTTATCGACGAACAATTGTATGTCCCGCTCATAACCGCCGCGAAAGGTCATGACGTCGACCTTCTCGCCGTCCGGCCCTACGATGCGGACCTCCTGGCTTACAAGCGTATCGACGCCGGTCCACACGGGTATTTCACGGGGAGGAAACGTGCTGCCGTATTCCGGGGATTCCTCCCGCACACCAGCCTCTGTGACCCGATTGCCGGTCTTTTTCTTTGCGGCCTCCGCCGGATGCGGCAATTTCAACGGAACGGTATAATCGTAGTTGTCCTCGAAGTAATCCGCGACGGCGCAGAAATCCAGAAGGAAATATTTCTCTTTTGCATATTCGGTATTGCCGATTTTAAAAGTAAAACGCCGGGTCCCTCTGCCTTTGATCTGAATATACTCCGTCGGTGAAAAAATCGGCCGCATGAGGCCGATATTGAGCAGGTCCTTGCAATTATACCCCGTGGAAAGCATGTCCACGGACACGGCGATTCTCTCCGTGCGTTTGTACCCTTCATTAAAATTTTTCCTGAACTCCTTGGCGAGCGAAGCGGCCTCCGGGATGCGTGAAGTAATGGTCAGCGCGATGCCGGGTTGAAGCGTATTAAAAATTTTCGTCAGATTAGTCGCGTGGGTCTGGTTGACGGCAAAGACTATCGATTTACCCGGGGCGCCGGTTGGATCACGCTGTGCTTCGCGGAGAAACGCTTCGCACATGAGCCGGTTGCGGTCCGGGGTGAAAACTTTTCTTTCAAGGTCCCGGATCTTGTAATTGTCCTCCTGCTCGTTGATTACCACGGTCCAGCCGGATTCAGCCAGCGACTGCGTTGTTATGTTCGACCGAAGATCGAAAATTTTCGGAAGACAGAGAAACGGACCTTCAGGGTCTTTTACCGCGTCAATGATATCATAACGGAATGTCGGGAACCCAGGTTTACAGCCGAAATAATGATACGTATCGCGGAGCTGCCGCGCTTCAAGCGCTTTGGGGTTTTCCTGGCCGAGCTGATCGATGTTGATGTTTTTCAGATAAGCCTTTGGTGTTGCCGTCAAGCCTATGCGCGTGGCCTGGAAAAACTGAACGACCTCGCGGGCGTCCCCGTAAATGGAACGGTGGGCTTCATCGTTAATGACCAGGTCAAAGTAAAACGGCGTGAATTCCCGGCGATAGCGGCGGTCGGTCATGAGCGATTGAATCGTGGCGACTACGACCGATGAACCGAGCAGTTCACCGCTCCGTCGCGCTGTTTTGTAAATGACCGGCTTGAATTCGGGGAGTACGACGGCAAAATCTTCGATGGTCTGCTTCGCGAGTTCGATACGGTCGACGATAAAAAGCACCCTTTCCGCATTCCTGGTAATCAAAAAACGACGTATAAGCGCCGCGCAAAGAAGCGTTTTCCCGGTGCCGGTGGCCATTTCGAGGAGAAACTTTCGCTTGCCTTTTTCATCGAACTGCCGTGCGATTTCATCCATTGAATTGACCTGGTAGCGCCGGAGAATAAGGTCATGCTTTAAATGGCGAAGATATTCAGGTTTGATAATTTCGGTTTGGAGGGGGCGCGGCGGCTGAAGGTTTTTCAGCCGGAGCCGTTCGATATCCTGTCTCGACGGCAGCTTCTCTATCCTGTAAGCATCCCGTTGGTCCGCACGCTCATAATTCCAGAACCAGTGTTCACGCCCGTTTGAAAGGATAATAAACGGCGCATTGAGGTTCTCTGCATATCCCCGCGCCTGTTCCTTTGCATCGTAAGGGTCAAGGTCTTCGCGTTTTGCTTCAAGAACGCACAAGACCCTTCCGGCGCTGTCGAGGAGCAGGTAGTCCGCCCTGCCGCTGCCGGTATGGTACTCAAACCGGACCTGCCGGTGATCGAGCAGATTCCATTCGCTGTCTTCCAGCGCGTGGTCGATAAGAACTCGGGAAAATGCTTCGGGATTATTCGGCATTTTGTATTTCAGGCCTCTTTCGAAAAAATAGATAACCGCAAGCCGGGGAATAAAATCTTTGCCGCCGCGGCGCCGTTATTCACGTCGTAACGTTAACAAGGAGATTGTTAAGACACAAAAAATATAACCGCAACGCTCGGTGCAACGGGATGCATTCGATTTATAAAAAATCTGCACTTTCTAGACGGTCAGCTTCGACAATGACCTACGGATACAAGACTATTACTGTGGAAAACTCCATTCGAAATACCAAAAAGCCTGAATTATCGCTTAAATAGTGAAGGGGAAAGTTGAAAACCATGGTTTTGAGGTTCCCCTACGGAGGGGGAGGTTGGAATCAAGTAGGGGGAAAGTCATATCCGCTGATTTCATGTTCCCCCTACGCTGAAATGGCATTGTGAGGTAGTATTTGGCGATTTATTTTAACCCCAGATGCCTTTTCGGTGTCTTCAGGGCAAGGTTTGCGGAGACCGGTGCGGGTTTTTTCTTTTAACGAAGAACGAACGATCCGGCAGGCTTCGATCCGTTCTTTCGTGACACCGAGCGGGTCGCACCAGTAGCGGCGAGTCGGTCGGTGGACGATGGATGCATGGTTTGAAATGGCCCGGATAGACCGTTGATCTTGAGTCTCCCTCGCAACCGAGCGGCAGGGGATTGTGCAGTGACAATCTTCCGGGCCTTCAGGATAAGGGATTTAAATTTTAAAAATACGGTACTAAAAAACAGTGCTGTACTCTTTGGATCATTCATATTGTACCGCGAAGGTTTAAAAGTTGGTTTGGTACAGAACATTGGTGGATAATATATATTTTTTAAATATTGTGACTGTAGATAGCACATATATCTCATTAAACTCTTTAATAGCGAAATTATTCCAGACATTACAATGAAACCGGTTCTTACGAAAGAAATAGCATATGAAGCACTACAGGATTTTTTCATTGAGAATCCGAGACCAATGGTCATTTTTGGAACAGGGACGTCCTGTGCACTCGATTCGGATTTTGGAATGCCTGCACTGCAAAAACATCTTACCGAAGATGTCCCAAAAGAATGCGATAAAAAATTAATTATTGAATGGAATTTGGTTGAACGAGCATTAAAACAAGGGAACGACCTTGAAAAAGCTATGAATTCTATCTCTTCGGAAGAATTGATAAATTTAATTGTTCAAATTACTGCGAAATTTATCATAGAAAAAAACAGAGAATACTCACTTCCAATTCTTACTGAGTCAAAACTTTGGAGTGCAGGACCATTATTTAAAAGACTTGTTACCGGTTTACCTGAAACAGATAAATGCTTGCATGTAGCAACGACTAATTATGATTTACTCGCAGAATATGCTTTTACAAAAGCAGAATTGCCCTATATTACTGGTTTTTCAGGAGGAATATGTCGCAAATTGGATACAAAAAAAGCCGAAAGGGCAGTTGTTTATTTTGGCGATTGTTTGGAAAGAAAAAAGATTTATAAAAGACCCAAAATCGAGAAATATATCCGACTCTATAAAGTGCATGGTTCGATCAATGTCTTTCAGCTCAAAGGAGATTTTGTTGAGAATGACGAATGGATAAGTTTACCACCTTCTTCAGTAAAGAGACTTTTAATAACACCAGGTATGGCAAAAAACAACCAGCTTCTTAAGAACAGAATCAAATTACTTCATGATTTCGACGAGTCGGTTAGACGACATAGGGCATTTTTATTTCTCGGGTTCGGTTTCAATGATGTTCCTATAGTTAATGATATGCTACAAAAAATTAAAAACCAAGGCTCTCCAGGAATTATTATTACGAAGGAGAGCAACCAACGGATTGAAGGATTGCTTACCGAATCAGACAACCTTTGGTTAGTATGTAAAAATCCATGCGATAAAGGATCTTTAATTTCAAATTGTCGTTATCAGAATAAACATGAACTCCCTGACCGGGAGATCTGGCAGTTTGACAAATTCACCACAGAAATATTTGGGGTTTAAAATGTCAATATTTGAATTTGATGACTCTTCTTTTTTAGGAAAAATTCGTGCTGTCGACACAAGGAAGATTACAATTCATGTAGACAAAGATGATGATTTAAAAAAAGCGATAGTCGGCCGTCTAGTTGCGGTAAAAGTTGATGGTCCTGTCGATGTGTGGTTGATTGGCATCATTGATAAAATTTTAAAAACGGTAACTTCAGGAAATAACCCTGATAAAAATAATGTTGATTCGGCAGAAAATAATGATGAACAAAAAGAAACACACGAAGAATATCCCGTCAATACTGTGTTTTCCACATTAATAGGAACTGTCAGATGGAATGCAAGTGGAGGTGGACGATCGTTTAGCAGATCTTTAGCCCAAATTCCTGGAATTGATGCCGATTGTTATGTGTTAAAAGATAAGCATCTTGAATCGTTTATGAATATCCTTTCATCGGAAGGGGGAAAGGAACAATCATTAGAATTTGGGCGTTACGTTATCGATAATAAAGCAATAGCATACCTTGACGGCAACAAATTGTTCCAGCGACATGCCGCACTGTTGGGAAGTACAGGTTCGGGTAAATCCTGGACAGTCGCCTCGATTCTTGAAAGGGCGGCAGTTTTACCTTCATCCAATCTTATTGTGTTCGACCTGCATGGCGAATACAGTAAATTGAGTTATGCACGTCATTTGCGTATTCCAGGACCTGAAGATTTGGGGAAAAGCACGAATGAACTACTTTATTTGCCCTATTGGTTGCTTAATGCGGAAGAGATGCAGGCCATGTTTATCGATCGTTCGGAATTCAGCGCACATAATCAGGTCATGGCATTCCAAGATGCGGTAATTCGGCAGAAAAAAAAGACACTGGAGGACCTTAAAAAGAAAGAAATACTGGAAGCATTCACACTTGACAGCCCAGTCCCGTTTTCGATCGAAAATGTATTCAAGGAAATCAACGATCTAAACGATGAGATGGAGCAGGGTGCGCGAGGCCTCAAACAGGGAAAATTTTACGGGCAATTCAGTCGGTTGTTAGTCAGATTGAGAAGTAAAATGAATGATCGCCGTTATGGTTTCCTGTTTATGGCTCCACTTGAAGAACACTCCTATGAAAGTATGGCTCTAACCGCAAAGAAACTCATGGACTACCAAGGGGAAAATGCAAGAATCAAAGTAATCGATTTTTCGGAAGTCCCGGCTGAGATTTTACCGGTAATTGTCGGTCTCGTCGCACGGTTGATCTACGAGATACAGTTCTGGACCAACCACGACAATCGACGTCCGGTGGCATTAGCCTGCGATGAAGCTCATCAATATCTCCCGAAAGCGTCCAATGACAACCCGAATGAACGGCGCGCAATTGAGGTTTTTGAAAAAATCGCCAAGGAAGGACGAAAATACGGCGTATCGCTTTTCATCGTCAGCCAACGGCCGTCTGACGTGAGCCCGACGGTTCTGAGTCAATGTAATAATGTTATAGCCCTGCGGTTGACCAATGCCGATGACCAGAACACGGTACGAAAAATGATGCCCGAAAGTCTCGAAAGTCTCCTTGAAATGTTACCAATAATGGATATCGGTGAAGCTCTTGTGGTCGGCGATGCGGTGCTTTTGCCAAGTAGGATATATGTAAATACTCCCAAAGAAGAACCGTTAAGCGCCACCATTGATTTCTGGACAAAATGGCGAGAAACAACCATTGAACCGGATCTTGCACATTCGGTTGAGAACATGAGAAAACAGGGGCGGAATTGAAATGAAACGTAATCCGTCAGGAATTAATCTCGACCAGGGTTTACCACTTAAGGGCAAATGGGAGTTTGACAACCTATTCATACAACCATCTTCCACTCTGTTGGAACGGTTTCGAACCTGGTTCTATGATGAAAATGGCCCGCTCTATTTCGGGGGGCAGATCGGAACCGGCAAATCAACACTTATTCAACACTTCTGGTTAAAAGAATCTGTCACTCCCGATTTCAGTTTCCACTTTGACCGTGAAGGGGATAACCTGTCAATCGGGGATTTCTGGCGTATAGTTTTAGCCGAATTTATAGAATATCTAATAAAAAACGGTATCAACGGAATCGACCCTTCGTTTCCTCGAAACATTTCTAGCGGAAAGGCGGATTCTTGGGAAAAACTTCTTCAGATATTTAAGCCGAAAGACTATTCATTTGATTTATACACCACCAGGAAACTTGTTCATGAAACAATTGTTGAACGGGTCGAGGATATCGAACAACTCTGTCTCCACTGTGTTGAAAAGCTAAAGACACACCTTGGACGCAATCCGATCTTTTTCGCATCAGGTATCGATAAATTTTCTGCTGATTCAGCGGCATTTATGTCTTTAAAAGGTCCTGTCGGTTTTTTAAAGAAATACCATACGCTCTTCGAACTGAACTTAACACACCTTTTTAACCCTCTCTTCACTGGTAGTTTTAAAAATTCACCGTTGCTTTACGTAATGGATGAAGATCAAACCAGAACACTTCTTACGAAACGAATGGGAGTTTATGCCAAACCGGCAGAAGAAACAATCGATGAGATTGTTAATTTGTCCGGGGGAAACCCCAGACAGGCGATTTCTTTGCTGTCGGAATTCCATTTTACCGATAATAAATTACCTGTTCAAAAAAGGCTTATTAACGCCTTAAAAACGGTTTATCTCAATAGTTTTTTCAGCCAGGAGAAACCAGACACAAAGCTTATGGCCTTTATCCAAAAGAAGGGCTTCATCGATCCTGACTGGCTTAACCTACCGGGTGATAAAGAAACCGCATTACAGGCTGTTTATGGCAATTGGGTGGTAATCAAGGGGATTAATGCTAATAACTTACTTGATGCAGCCATCAATCCCGTTATTATATTTTCTATCCCACTGCAAACCGACGCACAGGAGTACGAATACCGTTTTCTTGAAAAATATGCCCGCGAAGCCGGGATCAGTTCTTATGGCCTTGACCTTCCTGCCGATGGGATGACTTCTGAAGCATTATGGCGGCAGGTGCAGGAAGAGGGAATGGATTCGTTACCGAAAACGAATTTGTCCGAATTGGTTTCGATCCTCAGCGTATCGCTGTTATCTGTTAATAGAAACGATAGGATCATCATCGTTTATTCAGATGAAAAGATATTGGAAGCAACCCGAGCACTGCTCGTTGCCAAAGCAAATACTTATGAATATCAAACATATCATCATTTCGATCTGAAGGATGATCGCGAGTATCCCCCCTGTGATATTCTGCGTGAAAAACTTGACCTTGACACTGCAGTTCTTTCCGTGAATTTTATCGGAGATGTCTGGGAGAAACAGAGCCTTGTTGAGATTGAAAAATTACGCGACCTTTTTGCCGAGAGGCAATTGCTCTGGTGGATTCCCGAAAAAAATCTCAATCTTTTTCTTTCACAATGGGTCCAATTACGACAACTTTTTAAAATCTTTGTTCTTGAAGATGAACTCCTCAACAATCTTTCCGAAGAAGAAATATTAGCCGATATAGAATTTTTCAAGGATCTGGCGACGGATGAGAACCCGGCGGCGAAAGAAGTCGTAGGGAATTCCAAAATTTTATTGGAACTTCTTAATAAATTGAAAACGGCCAATCAATGAATATTGCGGATGAAATAAACAGATCAGTCCCAATCCGGCGAGCTTTTATCTGGGATAGGATTATTCAGCTCGGTTTTTCTCCTCGAACTGTAACAGACCAGAAGTCATGGATCTGGTTATTCAAACAAAACCTTTTAACTTTCTGGGGAATCGAAAATCAGCCTGTTTATGAAAAGTTTTCGGCTACAGAGGTAAATCTAACTTACCCTGGTAAAACTTTCGATGAAGAAATGATCTTTGATTGCAAAGTCACTGATGATGGTCAATTTTCAATAAATGCCATGTTTGGCGAGAGAATATGGTGGGTGCATGAGTATGATTGCAAGTTTTATTCACCCTCATTTCATATTTTTTTATCAGTTATTTCAAAGCATTCAAGAGTCAACTTTATTCTTAAAAATATAGAGAGAGGCGACATCGAAGAGGTAATTAATGGTTTAATTCTACACCCATGCGTCCATCAACACATAATTCATCCTGTTGATAGACACTCAATCCGTTTTGGAGGTGGAATTACCAACCCTTTTCTCTATCTTTTTCACCTTCGTTATCAACTGTGCCCTATCGAAGACCGCCGTACTAAAGAACAGGAAAGATTAGCTAATTTATTTTTCAATGCAATTCATGAAGAATGGCCGATTGTAAACGCCAATGAATTGATGAAAATTCCTAATGATTAACATAGTCCACAATTCATTTCCGATATGACAATCTCCACATGGACCTCACCTCACTCATCGAATCCGCCGAAAAGGAACTCGGCAAGCTCGAAGTCCGGCGATCCGAGTTGATCGCCCAAATTGCCGAATTAAAGCGTGCCCTCACTGATTTCTGCCACAAACCACCCTTTCCCGATGATCTGAACATCCTTCATGAAGAGCCGGCGGGCGATCGCATCTCCGAAAAATCTCCAATCGAATTAAAAATCACCCTTTATTGTTCACTCTTCCGAGGCCGCGAAGATGTCTTCCCCCGTCGCTTTGAAAGCCTAAAAACCGGCCGCAGCGGCTATCAACCGGCCTGCCGTAACGAGTGGGTAAAGGGGATCTGCCGAAAACCTTCCGTCAAATGCAACGAATGTGATTGCAGGGAATTCATTCCCTTATCGAACGAAGTCATCCGCAACCATCTCATGGGATACGATCCTGCCGATAAATACCGAAGGGATTTTGTGGTCGGGATCTATCCCCTCCTCACGGATAGCACCTGCTGGTTTCTCGCCGCGGACTTTGACAAGAGTTCATGGCAGGATGATGCGGCTGCATTTCTACAAAAATGCCGGTCGCTGAACATCCCTGCAATACTTGAGCGTTCACGCTCGGGATTGGGCGGCCATATCTGGATCTTCTTCGAGGAGCCGATACCGGCAATTACCGCACGGAGGATGGGCAGCTATTTATTGACGGAGGTAATGGATGAACGTCCTGATATCGGATTGAATTCCTATGACAGATTGTTTCCCATGCCGAACGCAACTCCGCCATTATTGAAGACGTATGCGCCTCGGTTGATGACGGACGCTCACCGCTTGTGCTGACAGAACGTAGAGATCATGTCGAATTGCTTTCAAATATGCTTACCGAGCGGGGATGTAAAGTCTTCATTTTACAGGGCGGACTTGGGAAGAGAAAGACTGAGGCAATATTGAAAGAATTATCCGGGAGAAACGACAACGAAAGAACCGTACTTGTCGCCACCGGCCGCTTCATCGGGGAAGGCTTCGACGATGCCCGTCTCGACACGCTTTTTCTCGCGCATCCGGTTTCATGGAAGGGAACCATCGCCCAGTATGCCGGACGTCTACACCGCTTGCATTATACAAAGAAGCGAGTCGTTATTTACGACTATATCGATCCGAATGTTCCGGTGCTTGTAGGGATGTTTGAAAAGCGTAAGAAAGGGTATAAGGCGATTGGGTATACAATCAATGAAGGATCCATCTATCAATAATTGAAGCCCTCCCTCTCCAAGTCGGTATTTTATTTTTGAATGTTGCCATTCCGTTCATAACATTATTTACGTTTCAGTAGCATAAATGTACAAAAAAGGAGACATATTGCTCACACCTTGTTAAGTAACTATTTTGATCGGAGGGTTGCTCATGAAAGCCAATCTTATACTTACAATAACATTGAGCGGACTTCTTCAGAGCGGTTTCGCGGAAACGCTGCCTGATACCGTGCCGCGCGACGCATCCTCATCGGCAATCGTGGCCTCGGCGCTGCTTGAGCTCTGCACCTATACCGGCGCCCCGGATTCAAGCCGTTACTTCGATAAAAAGATAGAGCTGGGGAAGTAAGTACTGCTCTCCCCCTTACCTCAATTTCCTGCCCCACATTCGTCCCTGAAACTCCCTCCTTGGCAGCGCTTCGATTCCACCCCTGTGTTATGGCGCATCGTCCGTCGCTACAGTTTCCCCCCCGAAAAAATTTTACATCCTCCTGAAAAATGTAGTATAATTTAATAACTGACCATCAGTCATTAATTATAACCGAGGACAGCAATGGGCATTTCAGAGCGGAAGCAGCGGGAGAAGGAGCAGCGTCGTCATGATATCATTTTAGCGGCCGAGGGGGTCTTTTTTTCGAAGGGCATTCATGTTGCCACGGTCGATGAAGTTGCCGAAGCGGCGGAGCTCAGCAAGGGGACGCTTTATCTCTATTTTAAAAACCGGGAGGAGCTGATTGCGGCAGTATTCCATCGAGGCATGGATCTGCTCCAGCAGATGATGGTCGGATCATCCCTGCAGTCGTCAAAAGCAATCGATAAAATCCGGGCTTTAGGAAGGGTATATCTCGATTTCGCAAAAAAACACCCGGATCATTTTGCCCTATTACTTGAAAAAGAGCTTCACCGGCTCGCTATGGATGATTCCACACCGGAAGCGCAGTCCTGTGTAGAGTCCGGTCTGCAGCTTCTCACCATGCTGAAGCTGCTGATCATCCAGGGGATTCAGGAAGGGTCGATCAGGAACGACATTGATCCTGCGCGGATGGCGCTTATTGTCTGGGGACAGATTCACGGCGTTATCGCCATCGCCTCCCAGGAGGAGCACAGCGATCATTTTCAGAAGTTCTGTTCCTTTGATCTTGAGTCGATCGTCACGACGACGATTGAAATGATCGTTAACGGGATAATAAAATAATTTTATCCAGTATAACTCTACTTCGGTAAAATAAAGAATTATGCTTATCTTCACACTTTTCGCCCCCTCCGTAAGGTTCCCCCGCAGGGGGAACCCGCTTTAAAAGTCCCCCTGCGGGGGATTTAGGGGGCGCTGCGACAGGGGCAAGGTTAATAGTACCGAAGTAGATATGTAGATATAATGACCGGCGGTCATTAGTCTTAAATTATTGCTGCCGCCGATATCGACCGTCCGCCGGCGCCGGTCTCATCAAGAGGGGAAAAAAATGGTAAAATTGCAGGCATTTTTGATTCAAGCGTTTCTTATTACAGGAGCGATGCTGGTTTTCTGCAATCGGACTCCGGCATATAAGCCCGGTGCCGCCCACCGGGCGGATACCATGCATGTCAAGGTCGGGCCGGTGCTGCGCGACACGATTGCGCTTCCGCTTTTCTTTCCCGGCAAACTTGCCGCCGCAGCTGAATTGAAACTGGGGTTCAAGACCGGCGGCATCATACGGGAAATCGATGCCGTTGAGGGGACGAACGTCGCCGCGGGAACGCGCATCGCGCTTCTTGACACGATCGAATTTACGGCCAGGCGCGACAAAGCGCAGACCGCCCTCGAAAAAGCTTCTCGCGACCTCGCGCGCGCCGAGCGGCTTTACAGCGACAGCGTCGCCACCCTCGAACAGCTCCAGAACGCCCGGTCCGCCCGGCGCGCCGCCCGGGCGGACCTCGACATCGCCTCATTCAACATCTCACAGGCGATCCTTGTTGCGCCCGTCAGGGGAAAAATTCTCAAACGGCTGGCCGAAAAGAGCGAGGTCGCCGGATCGGGAATGCCGGTGGTCATTTTCGCCTCAACCGACGGCAATTGGATCATCAAAGCTTCAATACCCGACCGTGATCTTCCGCTCATCGCGATCGGCGACCGTGCGACTGCGGCTTTTGATGCCATCCCACAAAAGGAATTCTCCGCAACGCTCGTTCGTATCGCCGGCGCCGCGCATCCGGTAACCGGAACCTTTGAAATCGACCTCGCCCTCGAATCACGACATCGCACGTTCAGGCCCGGGCTTATTGCGGCCGTCCGGCTCTATCCGCAACAGCAGCGTAAAATGGCCTTTATTCCCGCCTCGTCGCTTGTCGATGCCAATGGCGAATGCGGCAGGGTCTTCGCCCTTGCTGCCAACGATTCCATTGCCGCGGTAACCGTTACCATCGCGCGGCTTTTCGGCAACCTGCTGGCGATTTCCGGCGGTCTTGACGGAATCGATTCCGTCGTAACTTCAGGGGCGGCGTATATCGATCTTGATACCCGCAACGTTAAGATTGACCGGAACTAGGAGCGATTGCCATGCACTTCATGCGACCGGTTCTCAACAACCGCCATTTCATCCTGATCGTCACGATGCTTCTGATCTGCTGGGGGGTGTTTTCATTTTTCACCATTCCCCGCTCCGAAGATCCGCAGATCGAATTCACCGGTTCGTCGATTTTCGTCCTGCTGCCGGGCGCCGGCCCCGGGGAGATCGAGAAACTGGTCGTCGACCCGATCGAAGAGGCGCTCAACAAACTCGGCGACATCAACCGCCTCTCCTCCTCCTCGTCGGAAAACGTCGCCCTTATCAATATCGAATTTACCGTCAATACCGATCCGAACGATAAATATCAGGAAGTCACGTCGGCCATCGATAATATCAGGGCCACCCTGCCGGAAGATATTGCCCGCCTCGATATAACCAGATACAGCTCGAGCGATGTCGCCATCCTCCAGTATGCGCTCATCGCCGATCAACTTTCCTACCGTGAACTTGTCGCAATGGCCGAACGGCTCCGGAAAAGGCTCCGGCGCATCGCCGGCGTCGAACAGGTGAAGATCCATGCCTACCCGGAGCAGCAGGTGAATGTTGAAATCGCGCCGGAAAAACTCGAAACCGCCGCCATCCCGCTTGACCGTGTTTCTGATATCCTGCGCGGGGCCAACATGGCAATACCCGGAGGATCGATTGTCGCCGCCGACCGCCGCTTCAGTGTACGCGTCAATAGCGAATTCCGCACGGTCGACGATATCGGCAACACGATTGTCGGCGCTTACGGCGCACAGAGCATACGCCTGTCGGACATCGCCGCCATCACCCTCGCCGATGCAGACACGCTCTACCGGGCGCGCTTCAACGGAAAAAGGGCCATCTTCCTCACCCTCTCGCAGAAAAAGGGCACCAATATTATTCCATTGACACGGGAGATTAAGAAGGAGGTCGCCGCCTTCCGTTCGTCCGAGTCGCTGCCGATGGACATTGAACTCGTCTTCGACCAGTCGCAGAGCGTCGACCGGCGGCTCAACGGTTTTTTTGTCAACCTTTTACAGGGCATGGGACTGGTCAGCCTCGTCATGCTGCTCAGCCTCGGCTTCCGCGCCGCAACGATCATTGCCGTCGTCATCCCCATGTCGATCCTCACCGCAATCGGACTGCTCGACGGCTGCGGTTTCGGTCTCGACCAGATTTCGATCGTCGCGCTGGCGATCTCACTCGGCATGCTGGTCGACAACGCGATCGTTGTCATTGAACTGGTATCGCGTAAAAAACGCGAGGGACGAAGCGGCGATGAGGCGGCGACGCAGGCGATCGCGGAGATCGGCTGGGCGATCGTCAATTCAACGGCCACCACGGTCATCGCCTTCCTGCCGCTCGCCTTCCTCCATTCGCACGTCGGTGAGTTTATACGCGGATTGCCGCTTACCGTCATTTTCGCACTGAGCGCTTCGCTGCTCTTCGCGCTCACGGTAACGCCGCTCATGGCGGCACAATTCATGCCGGGTGCCTTGAAATCAACCGGAAAACGTAGAGGCGATTTTCTCTACCGTTTTTCGCAGAACCGTTACCGCCGCATCCTCGAACGCATCCTCAAACGTCCGAAAACCGTTCTGGCGATCGCAGTGCTTTTTTTCGGCGGCACCCTGTCGCTTATACCTTATGTCAAGGTAAGCCTCTTTCCGAGCGCCGAAAAACCGCAGGTGTTCATCTCGATCGAAACGCCCGAGGGAAGCGCCCTTTCACGGGTCGACAGTGCGGCGCGTGCGGTGGAAAAAATAGTGGCGGCGCAGCCCGGCGTCGTTAACTACGCCACCAACCTCGGCAAAGGAAATCCGCGGATTTACTACAACATGTTCTCGCTTTGGGAATCGGCGAATATCGGACAGCTTCTCGTGACGTTTGAAAACGGCCGCGAAGCGTCTATCGCGCGGGCTGTTGCAGCGCTGCGCAAGGCGTGCGCTTCAATCCCCGCGGCGAAGATCCATGTCCAGGAGCTGCAGCAGGGGATGCCGGTTGCGGCGCCGGTTGCACTGCGGGTTTTCGGCGATGATCTCGACAGCATCACGGCTTACGCCGCCGCCGTCGAAGCGGTTGTTTCATCAGTCCCCGGCACCGTCAATGTCCGCAACCCGAGCAGGGAGGGCAGAACCGATCTGCGGGTGACTATCGATCGCGACAAGGCCGCAGTCGCCGGCATCGCTCCGGCGCAGGTGGCCCTGGCCCTCCGTACCGCAGTGCTCGGCCGGAGCGCAACCACCCTGCGCGAGGAGAACGGAGACCAGTATCCCGTCATCCTGCACTCCGGAAAAGCAAGCGCTCCCTTCATGGAGGAAATCGAACGGGTGAGCGTTCCGTCGATCACCGGGGATCAGGTGCCGCTGCGGCAGATCGCGACCTTCTCCTTTGAACAGGGCCCTTCAGTCATCAACCATTACCATCTCGAACGGTCGAACACCGTGCTCGCCGATGTCCAGAGCGGCTTCAATACCGCCAAGATCACGGCCCGTATCCGCGAACAACTGCGCACGCAACCTCCTCCACGGGGAGTCCGGTGGAAAGTGGCCGGCGAGGAGGAGAGCCGCGAGGAGTCGTTCGGCGGCATCACCAAGGCGCTGCTGATCGCCTTGATCGGCATCTTCGCCGTGCTGGTGCTGCAATTCCGCAATTTCAGCCAGCCGTTTATCGTATTTACCGCGATACCGTTCGCCGTCTCCGGCTCCGTTATCGCGCTGCTCGTCACGGGGTACAGCTTCTCCTTCACCGCGTTTATCGGCTTTACAAGCCTCATGGGTATCGTGGTCAACAACTCGATTATACTTATCGATTGCGCCAATCAGCTCCGGGCATCCGGCATGTCACTCTTCGATACGGCGGTCAATGCCTGCACGCAGCGGTTTACACCGATCATCCTCACCACAATAACCACTCTTTCCGGCCTCTTTCCCCTTGTGCTCTCGGGCAGCTCACTCTGGGCGCCCCTTTCGTGGGTGATTACGGGAGGACTGGTGGTATCGATGGTCTTGACGTTGTTCGTGGTACCGGCGCTGTATCTGATTTATACGGGGGAGGGGAAGAAGTCTGAAGGGTGAAAAGTGAAAGGTGAGATCGGGGGCGGTAGAGATATAACAAGGATACCGGGGGTAAGTGTCATCACTGCATCGCGTCGCACTCATCACCCCCTGCGAGGCTTCATGGCGCCGTCACGTCCCTGCTGATCAGCCGGGCGCCGAAAAGTATCGTAAGCGCGGCCGCGGCGATACAGCTCCCGGCGTAAACGGCCTGCAGCATTATTCCTTTCGCTATGCCGTCCACCAGCACGACACCGATGCCGAGGCTCAGGAGGCCGATGAAGAAGGAGGTGTACTGCATCGAGGTTCGTATGTCGCGGGCAAGCGCCGAAATGACGGTTCCGAGGGCGCCGACGAAGAGCGCGGATGCCGGCGCTCCCACGAGGAATGCAAGCCACCACGCCGGAGATGCCCCGAATTTGCGGGCAAAAGGGGCGAGCGACTCGAGGCGCCCCAGCAGCAGACTGCTTGTCCCCACGAAGAATATATGGAATACGAGCGGGATGGTCATTGCACCGGCGAGCTTTCCCGCGAGGAGCTGACGCCGGGTGATCGGAGCCAGCATGAGAAAGGGCATGGTCCCGCACTCCCGGTCGTGAAGTACCGAGGTTCCCGACATGATCGCAACGTACAGCGGCAGGTTCGTGAAGTTCAGGGATCCGAAGGTCGAGGTCGCGACCTTCAGGAATGCGTCGAGCCCGACACCGAGGCCCGACAACTGCTGCCTGAGGGCCGCGAGAGCGTCGGGCCGACTCGATACTCTGTCAAAGATCAGGAAGAGAGCGCCGAAAATGCCTATCCAGAGCGCGTAATTGGCGGCAAGGATGAAGATCATCCATGGCTGCCTGCAGTGCTCCAGAACCTCCGTTCGTGCGATGCGGATAAAACGTTTCATCGTCTGCCGACCGTTTCCTGCCAGGCTGTAAAGAGAGGTCCCGTGAGGGGCGCTTTCCGGCTGCTGAATTTGAGCTCCCGTCTGATCGTGCCGTCGAGGATCAAGACCCGGTCGCATACCGCTTCGGCGGCTGACAGATCGTGCGTCACCACCACGCACGCCAGCCCCTCGTCGGCTCTCCGTCGGACTTCGGTATAGAGAACCCTCGAGGCGAGGGGGTCGAGATTCGCCGTTGGTTCGTCAAAGAGAAGCAACTTCGGCGAAAGGAGCAGCGCGCGAATCAGGGAAAGCTTCTGCTGCATTCCGGTTGACATCCTGCCGACCCGCTCGTCGAATCCCGCGGTCAGTTCAAGCGCCCGGGCCAAGGGTTCAGCTTTCCCGTCGACCTCGTGGGGCGAAAGCCCGAACAGACCGCCAAAGTGCCGGAGGTTCTCCCTCCCGGTTAACAGAGGATAGAGCCCCGGACGCGCCGTCACCATACCGATGAGGCCCGCCGCGGTGAGCGACAACGCATAGGCCTCGATTCCGCAAACCAGTACCTTTCCGCCGGTCGGACGAAGCAGTCCCGCCATGAGGAGCAGAAGCGTACTCTTGCCGCCGCCGTTCGGGCCGACGACACCCACCATTTCTCCTCCGGACACCGTGAGATTCAATCCCGAGAGGACGGAACGGTTTCCGAACGACCGCCCTGCATCCTTCATTACGACAACAGGGCCGACGCCTTCGCTTATCTTCTTGGCGGTAGTCATGGTTCGTCGGATGTGCGGCGTGCCTGACGACTTGTCATGGCAGGCGCCGTGGGGTTGAGGGCAACCGAGTTTTTATATGCATGGCGGGCAACGGGATTCATTTTTGACTCAGAATGAAAATAGGTGTCCTGATGGGCGAAATGCAAGAACCGGAGGCAACCGTCACACCGGTACGTTTAGAGTTTTTCAGCTGCCGTACAATGACGTTAATCGCTTCGATGCCGATTCCCCTTCTTCGCGAAACGCTTCCTGCCTGCCAGAGCCATCAGGCGGAGGCGGGCGAAGGGCTAGCTGACCCCGATCCCGATTCCGATCTGCATCCTCCCCTACAGAAACGCCTGAACCTCGACCGACATCGCGTGCTGGTCGGGTTGGGCGCTTTCGTCGTCGCCGCGGCTGAAGATTTCCCCGCGGTACGACACGTTAAGCAGAAAATATTTCCCGATCTTCACGTTGCCGTTCACGTTGATAAGGTGGGAAATACCCGAGGCAAACCCGCCGGCGATACGGTAATCATGTTCGGGGGGCATGTTGACCAGGGAGAATGTGTACTCCGCCTCCACCCTGCCCCGTTCGCCGATACGCCATGCCGCTCCCGGGGTGATCTGGATATAGGTGGTGCTATCTAAGGGTTTTGAAAGCTTCCGCTCGTTCACGCTGTCCTGCCGCGCCCACCCCAGCCGCTCCCTGAGTGAGATGTCGAACAAACGGCCGATATGGCGCGTCTGCGAGAACCGCACACTGATATCCCTCAGGTAAAAATCGGCCGCGGCATTGGTCCGCGACGTGTCGTCGTGAAAGAGCGTGAAATAACGCGCCTCATTTTCCAATGTCAATTTTTTCCGGTCATGTCCGATTGCAAGGGTTGACGTCAATCCCGGCTCACGGTACGACCTGATACGCCGGTAAGCGGGAGTAATCGTCAGTCTCCCGTTCAAGGCGCGACTGAACGAAGGGTCCCAGTCGATCTCCTGACGGTATGAGAGGTCGCAGTAGTGAATCCTGCCGGGCGGTATCACCTCCTTCGAGAGATTGCGCAGCGAGAGGTACCCGGGAAACCACGAGGAGGGCTGTACCACTTCAGCATCGATATGCTCTTCAAGGGAGAGCATCCCTTCCCATGAGAGATCGGCAAGAATGCCCGCAACCTTCTTTTCAGGCCGCCGCAGCGACCAGTTGACCGAAAGATTCGTCTTGCGCATGCGCAGGCTGTTGGTGGAATCGAAGACATCGCGTTGTTCGATTATATAATCGCCTCCGCCATTGATGGCCTCGACATATTCATTTAATGTCGTATCGAACCGGTGGGTTCCTTTATTACTCGCTCCCACATACCTGGGAACCTGAATGAACCGCGTCGCCCGTTCGGCCGTTGTGCGGTAGTGCTGATTGGATGAGAAGGCGTCCCACGAAGAACCCGTTTCGCTTTTCACGTCGATGAGCAGTGTCGTTGCGGTCCTTCGTCCTGCCGGGCCGCTCGAGCGGCGCTTCTGCCAGGTGCTTATCCCGTTGACCTTCCACCACGGTAATGGTTGACAATCAAGAGCCTGTTGCCAGAGGAATGCGATCCCTGTGTCCGGTGCGGCAAGCAGGCCTTTATTTCCCTGACGGAACTCCGTATAGATGAATTCCTGCGCTAAATGCAGCGGTAGAAACTCATACCGTAGAGCGCCTTCGAGAAGTCCGGCGCCGTGACCGCCGGCATCGGTCCGCCATTCGTCACGGCAGGAGATCTTTCCGGTATGTTTTCTGAAGAGCAGTGTCGCGGCGCCCTCCTGACGGTGTCCGTTCCCCTGCCCCTTTTCCTCGAAATGGCGGAAATATGTCCCATTATAATCGAGATGCAGCCACGAAAGCGGATAAAAGCGGGTAGTGTTGCCGAACTTGTCGGTGACGGGCCGTGAGCCGTTGCGCTGCTGCCCGTACGACAACTCCGTGCTCAACCCCTCAAGCGGCGTTGCCCCGGCCGACGATTCCCAGAGCTGCCGCTCGGTGCGATCTTCATCGAGCGAATAGTCGTTCCAGGAGGATTTGCGGTCGAACGCCGAGAGGGCTTCACGGTCGAACCGCTTCGACCAGTACTTCCAGTTGCCGCCGAGCCAGAACGAACGGGCATCGTACCGTTTGTTCCCGACCAGGACAGCCGCATTCGCGGCCGAAGCAAGGTTGTCGTTGTCGTCGCGCGAGGAAAAGAGGTTTTTGTCGCGTTCCTGTCCGGCGACATCGACCGTTGCCTTAACAAGAGGCAGTTTCAGGTCGGTCCGCAGCTCTCCCGAACTCAACCGCTGGGGTGCTCTGAGCGGCGCAAGCGGCATATAGCGGCCCTTTCCCCGTCCGGCGTATTGATAAATTCTGTCGAGCGGATATTCCATGTCCGGCAGCTGGATGTAATCGCCGCTGTCAATACCCAGCTCGGCGATATCATGAAACCATACGTTGTAAAAGGTATCGGCGTTGGAAATACGATTCTGATATCGCCGGTGGATGAATACGCCGCTCGAATCTCTGATGTACAGCGGACGCTCCTTATCATATTTCGGAACGTCGAACGGATTCACCCATTGCGCAGTCGAAGCGAGCGGGGTTTTATTTCCGGCGGTTCGTAATGAATCGAGAGCGGTGTCGGAGAGCACCAGCTCGATCGGGTTGTTTTTATTGTCGATTTCAGACCAGAAAACTCCCTGCACCGACAGTGCCGAGTCGCCTATGGTCGTTGCGGCGGAACCTCCGGTAAAAATCCGTTGATAATCGAACAATTTGTACTCATATTCGACTCGAATCAGATCTTCCGGTCTTACCGGCAGGCGCGGCGTAAACGTCAGGGTCCCCGCATCGTAATCGACGATATAGGCGTTCTCCTCCCCCTCCTCATAGTGCCTGCCGTTGACGGTTACCTTGATGGTCCCGCCGATGGGGGTGATAAACCCCGACTCCCCTTTCCCTGTTAAAGTATACGGTCCCTGCCCGCCCTCGCCCCGCCAGGTCTGAACAGTGAAGTTTCCGCCGGCGAGCGCCCCGAATGCCCTTAACGTACCGAGTTTCGGTGACACCGAAGCGGTGATTCCCTTGATTTTCTTCCGTCCCTCCAGAATGCCCGCAAAGGGCCATTCCACATACTGATCGCCGGCAACCACGCCGAAACGTGGGTCGGTAAGCGCTATATAAATCATATCGAATTCGCTTATCTCCCGGGTGGTCCCTTCAAGGGATGTTCCCTGATCGTTGAGATGCGCGCTTATCTCCGTTCCGGGTCTGATCTCTCCGCCGATACGCACATCGAGCCCCTGCTCGAGATTGACCTGGCCGAAACTGCCGATCGAAACGCCGATGGTTTTATACCCGGAGACCATCAGGTTCTCACGTTGTAAAGAGGGGGGCGGCCTGCCGGGCGAAACCTTCCCCCCGGCCATGGTGTCCGCCGGATTTCCGTAACGCTTCTCATAGAACGAATAGACCTTCTCCAGGCCGTAATAATCTGTTTCGAACCTGACGCGAAGCGCCACACCGCTGTCGATCGGATCGGAAAAAAGCAGGCCGTTGACTGAACTGATATACATATAACGAGTAACAGAGCCGGAATCTGAACGGGTCACCATGATGGTCGCCGTATCGATGAAGAACCGTCCGAGCCGGTACGGTCCGGGAGAGCCGTCGGCAATAAGGACCGTATCGACCATGCTGCTCCAGCCAAATATCGGAAACAGCAGAAGAAAAAGCCATATCTTACGGATAGACAAACCTTTGTTGAGGATGCGAAGACTATAAACTAGTATTCAGTATACGGTTTGCGGAAGTGGGATGGTATGAAAAGGTGGGAATCGGGCTCCTTAAGGGGTGGCTTCGACTCCGCTCGGCCACCGTAAGGATACCGATCGTTGAGCGTAGCCGAAACGACCCATTATCCCGAGCTTTGTCAAGGAGTCGAAACGACTGTCTCTCCCCGTCCTTGCCCTTCTTCCCACATTCAACATATTTTCATACCATGAATTCTGAATCTTCCGGCATCACCTCCCCATTCCGGCATTTTCATGAAAAATATCGAACGCCGGGCGATCTCCGAGGTCTATTCCTGTTCCTGCTTCTCCTGCCCGCCCTCCTTCTTTCCCAGGACGACAGTAAACCCTGGGAGCGTCTCGGCCTCTCGCTTACCGAGTGGAAGCTCATTCAGGAAAACAACCTGCCGATGTCGAAGGTCGAGCGGCTGCTCAAAGACGGCATCGGGATCGGCGAATATTTCAGCAAGCCGTGGGAGCAACTCGGCATGTCCGAATCGAAATGGATCGCGAAACGGCGTAGCGGACTCACCAGTTACGATATCGAACTGCAGGTGCGCACGGCCCATCAAGATACGTCAGTGCAATCCACCCCGCCGAACGTCAATACTTTCCGCGAACTCGACCGTTCCCGGGAGAACGGGGAATTGTTCGCCTCCTTCTTTCTGCCGGGATACCTTCAATACAGGGAAAAGCACAAGGGGCGCGGCAGCATCATGGTATCGCTTGCCGTCGGTTCGATTGCCGGGTGCACGGCCTGGAGCGTTGCGCAGAAGCAGTTCATGCCCCTGCCGCTGCTGGTTGTTCTCATTCCCGACATGGTATGGAGTTTCGTTGATCACAAAGTGTACCGAAAAAAAAACGCGCCGTAATCCCATTCGCTTATTTTACTGACAGGAGCACTGAAAAAGACCGCCATGACTACCGTCTATCTCTCTGATAAGCAATGTTTTATCTGCGGGGCTAAAAGCCAGCACCCGATGGGGAACCTTTCGCTAGGGGATGTCGGCGAGCGTGATCTCGACGGACGTCCGACGCATATACTCCG
>JAFGIW010000227.1 GCA_016929415.1 Chitinispirillaceae bacterium
CAGGTGTTATGCCATGAAGAATGGCAGATGTGTGTGATGATGATGGGGTATCAGGCGCAAGCCTGAGGAGAAAAGGAGCTGAAAAGCTCCTTTTTTCTTTGTATCCCCGAGATGGAATTGTGGCGATGGATTTCTATTTCCGGATGCACGTTTATATCAGGCTTCACCGCGGCTAATCACTTCTTCAATAATTCCCCGGACCATTTCACTGATATCGGCCTTATTCATCGATTCACCGAAATTAATTGGCTCGCAGACAGTAAGACTGACCGTTCCGCTCCTGACAAACATGGTGTGCTTCGGAAGAAGTTGCGATGAATTCTGAATTGCCAACGGAACCATTTCAACCCCGGCCTGCTGAACGAGCAGAAAACTTCCCTGTTTGAATTGACCGATTTTACCATCGATGCTGCGCGTCCCTTCAGGAAAAAGGACAAGGGATATTTTGTCCTTCCGCAGCCGTTGTAGTGCCCGATGAATCGACGCATGTGCCTTTCGCGCATTGGACCGGTCGATCCAGATGTGGCCCAGTGCATACATCCCCCACCCGAAGAACGGAATGGCGAAAAGTTCCTTCTTCGCGATGAAGCTCAACTGTTGGTGCAGGGCGCCGACAAGGACGGGGATATCGAGATGGCTCTGGTGGTTTGCGACAAAGATGTACTGCTTATCGTTGCGCAGCTTTTCAATCCCCCGTACCACGACCTTGACACCGGTAATCCAAAGAAAGCTCCGCATCCACCACAGTCCCACCACACGTGAGGCGCGTGCACTGAAAGGGCAAACGATGATACAGAGCGTTCCACAAATAACAACGCTGAACACCACCCAGAGCATGACGACGGCATTGTGCAGGACCTCCGTCACGCCGCGTTTTTTGCCAGCCATACATTTTCCTTTCCCACTCTCGAGCGCAGCAGTTTCAGCACTTCGGGGTCGGGTGACACGCCGCACTGTTTCGCCTTGATGCGATATTCATTCTGTTCGGCGGTAATGAGATGCATGATAAGCGCGCACTCGCCCGGTTTCCGCTGCGCGAGTAATTGTATCTCCTCCAGAAATTCCCGTTCCAGCCCCTGCGTATGCAACCGCAGATGAACGCTCCGTGAGAGCAGGTTCCTCGCTTCGGAGAGGGCGACACAGTTGTCCACCTTGAGTTTCGCCTTCTCCTCACTGTTGCGTTTTCCGATAGTCCCGTGCACGAGGACCATCGCGTCCACGGCGAGCAGATGACGAAATTTTTCATAGGCATCGCTGAAAACGATCAGTTCGATCGTTCCGTCGAACTCTTCCAGCTCCAGAAATGCCATCGGCCTTCCGTCATGCTGCGTATGAATCTTGAGCCGCGTGATGAGTCCGCCCACCGTTGCCGCCGCGCCTTCCTTAACTTCCGACAGAGCATCGCCGCCCAGCCGAATGGTCGAAAATCCCCTGATCTCATCCTGAAAACGGTCCAGCGGATGTCCGCTGACATAAAAGTTAAGCACTTCCTTCTCCTTCTGCAGGAGCTGGTTATACGGCCAGGGGTCGACGTCGGGGAGTGGGGGTTCAACGGTGTTACGAACGTCACTTGATGCTTCCCCCACGCCGAAAAGGTCGTCGAAAAGGTTCGCCTGGCCGCTCATCCGGTCCTTCTGAAAAGCGCCCCCGTAGTCGAGCGCCGTATCGATCGCCGTAAAAAGCTGCGCACGCGTTCCGTGCAGGCTGTCGAGCGCCCCCGCGTACACGAGCGATTCGATGCACTTCTTATTGACAAGGCGTATATCAACTTCTTTTGTAAAATGGAACAGCGACGTGAACCGTCCCTTTTCCGACCGGGCGGCGATGATCGATTCCGCCGCCTTGCCGACATTCTTGATGGCCCCCATCCCGAGCCGTATATTCCCGCCGTCGATGCCGCACTCTTCGTCGCTCGTATTGACATCCGGTGGAAGGATGCGAATTCCCATGCGCTCCGCCTCGTTTTTTACGGTGAGGAACCCGTCTTGATTGCCGATCCACGAGGTAAGAGTGGCGGTCATGTATTCAAGCGGATAGTGTGCCTTGAGATACGCCGCCTGATACGATACATGCGCATAGACGGTCGCATGCGCCTTGTTAAAGCCGTACTCGGCGAATTTCGCCATGAGATCGAAAACTTCCCTTGCCACACGCTGCTCAATGCCCTGATTGACCGCCCCTTCAACGAACTGCTTTCCCATCTTCTCCATGACGTCCGCTTTTTTCTTCCCCATCGCCTTGCGCAGAATATCGGCCTGCCCGAGGGTAAATCCGCCCATCCGCTGTGCGATACGCATGACCTGTTCCTGATAAATGATAACGCCGTACGTTACGTCGAGGATTTCGGCGAGCATCGGATGGAGGTACGAGACCTTCTCCCTGCCGTGCTTGCACCGGATATACGTATCGATATTGTTCATCGGCCCCGGGCGATAGAGGGCGGTCATGGCAATGAGGTCGTCGATGCAGGTCGGTTTAAGTTTCCGCAGGTAATCCTGCATCCCCTGCGACTCGAACTGGAACACCCCGGTCGTCTCGCCGTTGCCAAACAACTGATAGGTCTTCTCATCGCCGTCGGCAAGTTTCCAGAGGTCAATCACGGTAGAATGGTATTTATCGATAAGTCGCAGCGTTTCCTGCAAAACGGTCAGGGTACGCAACCCCAGAAAGTCCATTTTGATGAGACCGGCCTTTTCCACGTAATTCATGTCGAACTGCGTCATTACAATATCGTTGCCGGGCTGTTTGAAGAGGGGCGACCAGTTGACCACTTCCTCCGGAGCAATGATGACGCCGCCGGCATGCATTCCCGCCTGGCGCGCCAGTCCTTCAAGCACCATCGCGTGTTTGAACAGCGTCTGATACTGCGGATTGCCGTCGACGGTCCTTTTCAGCTCCCCGTTGGCGGCAAACGATTCCGCGAGGCTTTTCTCAGTCACCATCGCAGAGAGCTGGTTTGCCTCGGCAACCGGTATTCCCATGGCGCGCGCGACATCCTTAACCACCATTTTTGCTTTCATGCGGCCGAAATTGATGATTTGGCACACCGCCTCGCGCCCGTACTTGTCGATAACATAGTCGATAACCTTGTAGCGGTCGCGATCGGCGAAATCGATATCGGCATCAGGCATCGAAATACGTTCGGGATTGAGAAACCTTTCGAAGATCAGGTCGAATTTGATCGGGTCGACATTGGTGATCCCGATAACAAAGGCGACCAGACTCCCGGCGGCGCTTCCCCGGCATCCGACCATCACCCCCATGCGGTGGGCGGCCCGCACGAAATCCCTGACAATAAGAAAATACCCCGCAAACTCCATCGAACAAATAATGTCCAGTTCATAGGCAAGCCGCTCTTCGATGCCCGGCGTGATATGAGCGAAGTTCTCTTTCAGGCCCTTTGAAGCGAGCATCCGCAGGTATTCTTCAGGACCGCCGTATCCTTCGGGCACGTCGGGAACCGGCAGTCGCGGTTTACTTCTAAATACAACATCGCACCTTTCGGCGATCGCGAGCGTATTGCTGAGAGCTTCGGGCAGATCGGGGAAAAGCGCCGCCATTTCCTGCGGTGACTTGAAATAAACCTGATCCGAGGAGAAACGGTACCGTTTCGGGTCGTCCATGGTCGTCTGCGTCTGGATGCAAAGCAGTACCTCATGCGACGACGCGTCTTCACGATTAAGATAGTGGGCGTCGTTCGCGACGATGAAAGGGATCCCGAGTTCCTTTCCAAGCGGTATCATCGCCTC
>JAFGIW010000026.1 GCA_016929415.1 Chitinispirillaceae bacterium
GGGACCTTAAATTAAATGTCAAGTATATCAAGGCGCTCGAAGCGAACGACTACGATGACCTGCCCGCCGATCCCTATGTGCGCGTCTATCTAAAATCCCTGGCGAAATACCTCACCCTCGATTCCGAGGAGATCCTCAAGAAGTTCTACAAGGAACGCGGCATGAGCATCGAACCCTCGCCGAGGGAGAGCACCGGGCGCATTGAGATCAGCATGAAGCAGAAAGAGGAGTCACGCAATCCGCTGCTCATCGTGGCCGCCGTACTGATCATACTGCTCGCCCTTTTCAGTTTTATCGCTAAAAAACAGGGATGGCTCGTTGCGCCGCCTTCGATGACCCCTGCTACGGCGCCTTCCGATACCGAGTTCATGGAAACGGAAACCCCCGGCGATTCGCTCCTCGCCGACAGTCTTATTCCGGTTACCCCGCCGCAAACCGCCGATACGCCTGAACCTGAGAAAAAAATCACCGAAAACATCCCGGTCGACACCGCCAACATGATGCATTTCAGCCTGACGGTAGTAAAGGATTCGGTCTGGATACAGGTTTACAGCGACGGCGAATCGTGGAAAAACGTCGTTTACAAGAATCAGAGCCGCGCCTTTGCGGCGCGCGACAGTTTCAATATCCATGTCGGCAATATTGCATCAGTCAAATTCGCCCTGAACGGCAAAACCCTGCCGTTTCAGGGGAAGGGCGTCATGGTGTTCAAGATCGACCGCAAGGGTGCCCCGATGAAGTGGACGCTCACAAAGTGGAAGTCGGTCTTCAAAGACCGGCTCTAATCCCTGCGGCATGTGGATCGACAGCCACGCCCACCTCGGCGACCTTGGTGACCATGACCTCGCCGCGACACTGCGCGAGGCTGCGGAAGCGGAGGTGGGCATCGTCGTTTCAACCGCCACCGATTGCACCACCGCCTATTTGGTTGCACAACAGTGCGACCGCCACCCCATGCTGCGGGGAGCAGTCGGCATTTCACCGTTTGACGTCATCGATCCTCCCGCAACATGGTACGACGATCTTACCGCGCTGCTTGTCCGCCCGAAGATCATCGCCGTCGGCGAGATCGGCATCGACGCGACCAACCCCCGCTATCCGCCGCTTTCCCTTCAGCAGCCGATGTTCGAAAAGCAGCTTTCCCTCGCCCGCTCCCTCGGTCTGCCCGCAGTCATCCACTCGCGGGGAGCGGAGAAACGGGCGATCGACATATGCAGAAGCGCCGGCATCACCGACGCGCTCTTTCACTGCTTCACCGGCAGCCGCGAGGCTCTCGCCGCAGTCATTGACAGAGGATACTACGTGTCGCTCTCGGGCATAATCACCTTCAAGAACAGCGGGCTGCACGACAGCCTGCGCGACATCCCCTTCGACCGGCTTCTGATCGAAACCGACACTCCCTATCTCGCCCCGGTTCCCCACCGGGGGGAAAAAAACCGCCCCGCCTGGGTACGTCTAGTGGGTGAGGAGATTGCCCGGCTGCTCGGGAAGGAAAGTGAGGAGCTTCAGGAGCAGCTGGAGGAGAATTTCAGGAGGCTGTTCGGGAAGGCCGTGTGATCGGGGAGAAATGGTCCTCTTCGCTTCCCGCGTTGATTGCCGCAGGCGACTTCTCCGCAGCGGCGCTCATTCCCCGGAGCGTCAGGATCGTTGAGGTGCAGCCCGTAAACGGAGCGGCAAGGCGGCAGGTTGTGGTTTTTTAGGGCACTACGGCCGCTTCCAACTGTTTGCGGAAAGCGAATGACTTGGAAAATTCAAATATGGTTATCGACCAGATCGCGTGCCGCTGGAGCATGAATTACGCCGGTATCGTCGGCAGGGGGACCCTTATCGAGATTACCGATGAAACGGAACGCTTCTTCGTATTAAATTGCCTCATGGCCAATTACGGCAAAAAGGGGGGCGCAAAATTCCCTGCAGACAACAACGGTGCTGCGGTTGGATGTCGATGAGCTCAGCGCCAAGAGGAAAACGGTGTAGCGCCGGGCGCATTATCGCTTCACCACGCCGATGACATTCGGCAGGGGCAGGAAAGCCGTTGCGCTGTCGTTCTCGTTGAAGCCGGTTTCGTAACTCCCGTTCCGCAGTATCTCCTTCCCGTTATGGTTGAGATACAGCGATGCCTCCGGCCCCCCTTCACAATGCTGCGCGCAGACCAGGCGCACCGGCAACGACAAAAGACGATCGTTGAAATCATGCATCGACAACGGTTCCCGGCAGAAGATGAACAGCGCATTGCCGTCCGTATCCTCGCCAAGCGCAACCTCACTCCATTTCTTCTCCTGCTGTTCCCACCGGTTGATGCCGGGACGCTTGACAAGTCGCAGATTCTGAATGACGGTATTGTATGACGCGATGATCGTCTGCATATCGGCCTGATCGGAATCGAAGATCCTGAAGGAGGGAGATTGCGAATCAACCGGATTGAACGCGGCAACCGAAAAATAGGTTTTGTTGACGCGCGGATTGTTCAGGTGCGTGAAATCTTTCATATACCCGCAGTTCGTTTTGTAATCGGTGAGATACATACCGGCATTGATCGCGCCGAGCAGCCGGTACTTCATCACCCATTTACGGGCAGTCATGTTTTCGACACCCATCTCGGATGCCGTCAGAAGACGCAGGCGGTAAAGCTTGGGATCGATGCGGATGACGGTAACCCCGGAATCGCCGGAAGGTGCTCCTTCTTTCACCCCGAATTCGGCGGAGAAGAGGCCGTCATCGATTCTGGTCCAGGAGGAGGCGTCGGATGCAGCAACACAGCAAGAAGCGGCGAAGAGCATACCGATGAGAAGGATGAATTTTATAGGGCCGGGGCCATTCATTAAAATATCAACAATCCTATCTTTCCACCGAATAACGGCAATCGGCGTTTTCACCGTTCCTTCATTGATATCACAGATATACCGTCCCTGCCGCAACGTCTACCTGAAATACTCGACCCCCGCCTCGAAGATCATCTGGTCCTTGTTGCCGTAGATGTTCTTCGCCACGTTTTTCCCCTTGCGTTCGGAGTGGCCCATTTTTCCAAAGACCCTGCCGTCGGGGCTCGTGACGCCCTCGATCGCGTACAGCGAGCCGTTGGGGTTGGCTTCGGCGGTTGCCGAGCAGGCGCCGGTGCAGTCGACGTACTGGGTGGCGACCTGGCCGCCGGCGAAAAGCGCCTCGATCGTCGCCTGAGGAGCGATAAAGCGGCCTTCGCCGTGTGAAATGGGAATCACGTGGATATCTCCGGGGGCGGTGTGTGCGAGCCACGGAGACTTGACCGATACGATCCTTGTCGATACCATCCGCGAAATATGGCGGCCGATCGTATTGAAGGTGAGTGTCGGGCTGTTTTCGTCCATGTCGCGGATCGTGCCGTACGGAACGAGGCCGAGCTTGATAAGCGCCTGAAAGCCGTTGCATATGCCGAGCATGAGTCCGTCGCGCTTGTCGAGCAGGTCGGTTATCGCATCGCGGATGTGGGGGTTGCGGAAAAAGGCTGCGATGAATTTGCCCGACCCTTCCGGCTCGTCGCCCGCGCTGAAGCCGCCGGGGATCATGACGATCTGGCTGGCGCGCACTTTCTCCACCATGAGTTCAATCGAAGCATCGATATCGGCGGCTGAGAGGTTTTTCATGATGAACTCGTCGCACACCGCGCCGGCGCGGGTAAATGCCCGCATCGTATCGTATTCGCAGTTCGTCCCGGGGAAAACGGTAATAAGTGCGCGCGGCTGTGCTGTCTTTTGCGTGGGGCGTTTCATCGATCTCCCGTTATGGCACGGCATCTCCCGCGCGGCCTCCACGGTGTGAGCCGCTATCGGGAAAACCGACCCGAGCGGCGATTCCCAGGCGCGCTGCAGTTCCTCGATGGTAAAGGTTTCATTGCCCGCGACGATCAACGGCTCCTCGGTGGTCGTACCGAGGGTATGCACGGAGTGCCCCCCGAAGAGTTCATTGACAGCAGCGCGTTCGCTGACTTCGAGAATGAGCGATCCCGGATCGGGAGTAAAAAGCGCCATCGGATCGACTGCAGCGGAAAAACGCAGGCCGATCCGGTTCCCGAAGCTCATTTTGCTTACGGTTTCGGCGCAGCCGCCCGGCCCGATTGCCGCGGCGGCATGCACCTGCCCGGCGGCGACCGCCCTGCATACGGCGGTATATATCCTGTCAAGTTCGATGAAATCGGGCACCTCATGGGTGTCGCGGAGGGCCTTTACGAGCACAACGGTTGAACCGCTCTGTTTGAATTCGGGCGAAATGACGGAGTTTACGTCGATCGGAGCGAGCGCGAAGGCGACCAGGGTGGGCGGGACCTGCAGCTCCTTGAAGGTTCCCGACATGCTGTCCTTGCCGCCGATAGCGGGTATTTTAAGCCGGGTCTGCGCCCAGTAGGCGCCCAGAAGCGCGGCAAATGGCTTTCCCCATTTGCCTGGATCATCGCCCGGCTTTTCGAAGTACTCCTGCAGCGTCAATCTGATCCGGTGATGATTGCCTCCCGCCGCCACTATTTTTGCGGCCGCTTCGACAACGGCGTAGAGTGCGCCGTGGAACGGGCTCCAGCGGGCGATATGCGGGTTGTACCCGAAACTCATGGCCGTACCGGTCGCGGTTTCGCCTTCCGTCACCGGCAGCCTGGCGACCATGCACTGAGCGGGGGTTTTCTGATAAACACCGCCGAACGGCAGCAGGACCGATGCCGCACCGATCGTGCTGTCGAACCGTTCGACAAGCCCCTGCTGACTGCACACATTGAGATCGGCGAGCGTCGCGAGCCATGCGGTACGCGGCTCATGGATCCCTTTATCGGCGGGAATGCTCGTCTTGAAATAGTTTTCCCGCGCATCAGGCTCGGCCACCTTTACCGCCGCACTGCGGGTGATGCCGTTGGTATCGATGAAATCCCGGCTGATATCGACGATCGTTGCGCCGCGCCACCGCATCCGCAGCCGTCGCTCCTCCCCAACCCGCGCGACCACGGAGGATTCGAGATTCTCTCCGGCAACGGCCGCGGCAAACCGTTCGAGGTCCTCCGGAGCGATGACGACCGCCATGCGCTCCTGCGATTCCGATATGGCAAGTTCCGTTCCGTCGAGTCCCTCGTATTTTTTTGGTACGGCGTCAAGATCGATATCGAGGCCTGCAGCTAGTTCGCCGATGGCCACCGACACACCGCCCGCCCCGAAATCATTGCACCGTTTGATCATCCGGCCGACCTCCGGATTACGGAAAAGACGCTGTATCTTGCGCTCGATTAACGGATTGCCCTTCTGTACCTCGGCGCTGCAGGTCGCCAACGAAACTTCCGTATGCTCTTTCGACGACCCGGTGGCGCCCCCGCAGCCGTCACGGCCCGTCCGGCCGCCCAGAAGCAGGACGAGATCGCCCGGCGCCGGCCTGCTGCGATTGACATGCGCGCGCGGCACGGCACCCACCACCGCCCCGATCTCCATGCGCTTGGCCATGAATCCCTCATCGTAGAGCTCAACGACCTGCCCGGTCGCAAGGCCGATCTGGTTGCCGTAGGAGCTGTACCCCTGCGCGGCGAGCACCGTCAGTTTCCGCTGCGGCAGTTTTCCCGGCAGCGTCTCCCCGACCGGACGACGCGGGTCGGCCGCACCGGTAACGCGCATCGCCTGATAAACGTAGGAGCGTCCCGAGAGGGGGTCGCGGATCGCACCGCCCAGGCAGGTGGCGGCCCCGCCGAAGGGCTCGATCTCGGTGGGGTGGTTGTGCGTTTCGTTCTTAAACATCACAAGCCACTCCTCCTGCCTTCCGTCGATTTCGACCGGCACCACGATGCTGCAGGCGTTGATCTCTTCCGACGCGTCAAGATCATACAGCACGCCCCGCTTTTTAAGTTCCTTCATGCCGATGGTCGCGATGTCCATGAGGCAGAGTGTCCGCGGGTGCGTCTCGTAAACGTAGCCGCGCGACAGATGGTAGGCATGAAGCGCCTTTTCGACGGGGGCGGAGAAATGCCCCTGTTCGATTTCGATCTTTTTTATTTTTGTAAGGAAGGTCGTATGGCGGCAATGGTCCGACCAGTAGGTGTCGAGCACGCGTATTTCGGTGAGGGTGGGGTCGCGCTTTTCGGTGTCCCTGAAGTAGGTCCGGCAGAATTTCACGTCGTCAAGATGCATGGCGAGGCCGAGCGAGGCGCGCAACAGGTCAAGCTCACGGCTGCTCATTTCGACAAAACCGGAAATTACGGCAACATCAGGAGGCGCCTGCGCCTCCATTGCCAGCGTTGCCGGCTTTTCGAGCGAAGCCTCACGCGAATCGACCGGATTGACGCAGTAGTGCTTGATGGTGGTGAACATCGCTTCGGTCAGTTCCCCGGAGCAGAGGTATACCTGCGCAGTGGCGATCGCGGGACGGTCGCCATGGGTAAGAAGCTGAATGCACTGTGCCGTGCTGTCGGCACGCTGATCGTACTGGCCGGGAAGGTATTCGATGACAAAAACCCTCTCTCCATTACGGAGGAACAGCACTTCATCATACACGATATCGACCGGCGGCTCGGAAAAAATGGTTTGCCGCGCCGCTTTA
This sequence comes from Chitinispirillaceae bacterium, assembly GCA_016929415.1. Classification (GTDB taxonomy): domain Bacteria; phylum Fibrobacterota; class Chitinivibrionia; order Chitinivibrionales; family Chitinispirillaceae; genus JAFGNB01. The sequence continues at coordinate 6,535 of JAFGIW010000026.1, forward strand.
TACGCCTCGTCGGAAATACCTTCGACATCGTACCTGATAACGATACGGACGCCTGAAAGCGCGGTCATTCCCAGATTATCGCGCAAATCAGCCAGAAGCCCCTGCGCCGCAATATCATACCCCGCGCGCTTCTCAACGAATATTCTTCTGACGCTTCCCATGAGAACCTTTCCCTGAATAAGCAGCTCGCTTCCTGAGGAGGAAATAAAATACCTCATTTCATCGTGGTGATGGGGAAGAAGGGGGAAATAAATCGATCCTCCCGCGAAGAGTTCGCGGCCGGCGGGTAAAGGATCGCTGCACTCGACAAATGATATAAAAAACAATACCTTGCCCATATTCCTTCCGAAATGTAGTTTTGAAACTCTTTTTAATTCGATGAATAAGCATACATGCCGGTCAAATTACTACCGCCGGAGGCGGGGAGAATCGATACTTTGATTCATCCGAGAGTGTTACAATGATGAATGTTCGCAAACAACCGCTTTACCACTGCGTCACCGCTGTTTTATGCTCGTTTCTTGCGATGTATCTTGCGCTCAACCCGGAATTTTTTCCGGTTTTATTGCACGAACATATATATCATAAATCCGGTTCAACGATCACTCATATTCATACGGACTTTTCGCTTCATGTCTTTTTCAAGCATTTTTGCAAAACACCCGGAGAAACGGGATTAACAGCCCGGGAAAAAGTACCGATCGTAACAATAGCGTTCTACAATACCCGCCATGAATCGGACGAAGTATTCTGCTGGGCGGTTTTCTTCTTTTTATTGCTTATTGTCATACCGTATACCCGCAAACGCTTTACGGCAGACGCCGTTGCCCGGTGCGCCCGTTCGCCGCCGCCTACCCGATAAACTTCTGTTTCGCGTGTGGTATGCCGCATCTCGTTCTTTCATTTTACAAAGGCTAAAGATGCCGTTGTATGATGGGGGATAACGAATTGCCGTCGGTGGGGGCGATCCGTTTGTTGCGTATATTTTTCTCAATAAGAATATAACCTCATAAGGTGCCGTTTTTAGCAGCCGCCTGCCTCCGCTATCGACGGAGGTCGGTGATTCCTCGGTGGGAAACACGCAGCGAAATAGTCGTCCATGCCTAAACAGACGGAAATTAACGTCTCGGTTATCGGATAACATCATTTACAAAAGGTACTGCCATGATCATGCAATATCGGATTTTACCATTTCTCTGTTTCCTTATCTTCTGCTTTGCGATATCGAAGGGGCGCGCCGAAGCGCTGTCGATTTCAAAGATGAACCCCGCCATTGCGGCGGTGGGTGAATTCGGGGCCTCGACGAGCGACGATCCCGCGCTCGAACATCCGCATGAAATCCTTTTTCATGGAGGGGACCTCGATCTTTACGCATCGGTCGATCCCTATTTCAAGGCGGAACTCGTGATCGCGTTCAGTGACAAGGAGGTGGATTTCGAGGAGGCATATCTTGAGAGTATGGCGCTTCCGGCGGGCCTGAAAGTGCGGCTCGGCAAATTCAAGACGCCATTCGGCAAGTGGAACACGGTTCACGGCCACGCGCTGCCGGTAATTACTATGCCGCTCTCCTGGGAGCGGCTTTTCGGCGACGGGGGCCTGAATGAATCGGGCGTCGCGATTTCGGAGCTTGTGCCGTTTATGCCTACCTACCACGAAATCATAGGATTGGTGCTCAACGGCAATAACACGACCGCATTCAACGGCGCGAAGACCCGCGACCTTCTTTACATGGGCCACCTAAAGAATTTCTTCGAACTCGGCGGGTATCGCACGCTCGAAGCGGGATTATCCTGTGCCCGGGGCCGGAACAATCAAACGGACGATCCCGCACTTTATTCCTTGATAGCCGGGGCGAACCTCATTTTTCAATGGAAACACTTCATGCTTCCGATGGAGCGGGCATTGACCCTGTGGAGCGAGGTCTATCACAGCCGCCGCGAGACCGCCGACTCGAGTCATGCCGTAACGACCCATGCGTCGACCGGTTTTTTCGTGCTCGGAAAACTGCTGTTCGCGAAACGGTGGTATGCGACATGCCTGTACGACTACTCGGGAGACCCGCTTGAAACCGGAGAAAACTTCAACAGTATCAGTGCAGGGATCGCATTCCAGCCGTCCGAATTCTCCGAATTCAAGCTGGAATACCGCCGACTCACGGAAGATTCGCATGGAATTAACCCGATAAATGAATTCAAAGCGATGGCGATTTTCACCATCGGCGCACACGGACCGCACGCATTTTAACCAAAAGGAGACAACAATGAACTGCTCAAAGCAATTTTTAATCGCCGCTGTTTCATGTTTTACCGCCTGGGCCGGGCCGTTGAAAGTGATCGCCACCTTTCCGGATTTGAAATGGGCGGCCGAGCAGATCGGCGGGGCCGAAGTGAAGGTCGAGGCGCTCGGCAGGGGGAACCAGGACCCGCACCATGTAGATGCCAAGCCTTCGTTCATGCTTATGCTTAACAAATGCGACATCTTCATCCAAAACGGGCTGGAGCAGGAGATCGGCTGGGTGCCGCCGCTTCTCGAGGGCGCCCGCAACCCGAAGATCCTCAAAGGTGCCGCAGGATTTATCGACGCATCCGAAGGGATCAGACCAAAGGAGATTCCGCTCTCCGCGGACCGCGGTCTGGGCGACGTACACCCGTCCGGCAATCCCCATTATTTAATCGATCCGGTTTGCATGCTCACGGTTCTTGAGAATATCCATGAGGGTTTCGTACGCAACAGGCCGGATAAGCAGGCGTATTTCGATGAGAACCTTAAGGCGTCGAAAACCGACCTTCTCGTCAAACTTATCGGGATGCCTCTCTTAAAAGCACTGGGGCCGGACAGCGTTCGGGCGCTTCTGTTCTCTGATGAGTTCGCCGCGATGATAAAGGAAAACAGGCTGCCCGCCCCTGTTGAAGGGTGGATAAAAAAGGCGCAACCATTCAACGGGGTTACCGTCATCTGCTACCATCAGTCGTGGAAATATTTTACCGACCGTTTCGGAATGACGATCGTCGGGTATCTCGAACCGAAACCGGGTATTCCGCCAAGCCCGGCGCACCTCCTTCAGATGAAAAACAAAATACTCGACGAATCCATTCCATTGATAATAACCGATACCTATCATAACCCCAAAACAGGTAATAAACTGGCGGAAATGACAAAGGTAAAAGCTCTCTGGCTGCCCAATCTGGTCGGCGGCGTAAAAGAGGTAACGACCTATCCCGGGTTGTTTGAATACAACCTGGGGAAAATCCTTGACGCTTTGTCGAAATAAGAAAGGAATTGATCATGGAAGCATTGGTTTTTATGTTGCCGGCGTTTATCGCCGCACTGATCATCGCGGGTATACACTGCTATCTGGGACTTCATATCGTTTCCCGCGGAATTATTTTCATCGACCTTGCCCTGGCTCAGATCGCGGCGCTGGGATACGCTTTCGCCTTGATTCTTGGATATCATATCGGCGATTGGCAGTCGAATGTACTGGCGCTCGCTTTTGCCATGGCGGGATCCCTTCTTTTTACGTATGCCCAACCGCTTGAAAGGAGAATGCCCCTGGAGGCCGTCATCGGCATCGGCTATGTCGTCGCCGCGGCCCTAGCGGTGCTCGTCCTTTCCTTTTCTTCATCGGGCACCGAAGACTTTGAGCATCTTGCGATGGGAAACATACTGGTGGTCTCGTGGAAAACCATAATTAAAACGACCATTATTTACGCACTTGTTGGCGCTTTTCACTGGATCTTTCGAAAGAAATTCGTGGAAGCCACATTCAGCAGAAACGAAAACAGATCGAAACTCTGGGACTTTTTATTCTATTTTTCCCTTGGAATTGCGGTTTCTTCCTCCGTGGCTATCGCCGGGGTCATGCTTGTGTTCAGTTACCTTATCATTCCTTCGGTATTCGCCCTGATGCTTTTTAACTCAATCAAGGGACGGTTGATCTGTGGATGGATTGCCGGTTTTCTCGCATCAACGCTTGGACTTCTGGCCTCTTTCAAGTTCGACTTTCCTACCGCATCCACGATAACGGTGAGTTTGGGTCTGTTGTTTATTGCCTCAATATTCATTGGCGCAAAAATGGGACGGTTCGGTAAAAACGACATGCGGCGGCAAGCGGTAAAATCAGGCGATCAAATCAACGCTTTCAAGGAGGGAACAATAACGTAACCGATATTTCGCATAACCTCTAAATGATAAAGAGCGATAAATGGTATATATTGTTATTAGAAGACTATTTTCATGATAGCGCTGGAATTCCACCATTAGCAAGCGGAACGGTCTTTTGCGGTATTTTACAATCTATTTTCAAAGATTCCTGCTGCAATCTGCACGCAACCGCCTAAAACTTTACGCCGTCGTTCTCACGGCAGTGTCGGGTTTTTCCATCGCCTCCGCCCAGCAGAGCCAAATGAGAAAAGGGCCCTACCTCATCTATCCGAACGACCCCGGCCGGATGACCGTTCTGTGGCAGCTGAAAAATTCGGATACGTGCCGGATTCGGTGGGGCTCGACACCGGCTTGCGACAGCGGGAGCGCTCTCACCACGGAAACAGGGCAAAACATCGATGAGCACCAACATATCCATACCCTGTCGGAACTGACGCCGAACCGGCTCTACTACTATCAGGTCATCGAAAACAATGTCACCCATCCCGGTTCATTCCGCTCAGCCCCCCCGGATACTGCCGACTCGACCTCTTTTTTCGTTTACGGAGACACAAGAAGCATTCCCCAATGGCATGACAGCGTTTTGTCCGGTATATGCAGTAACATCAGCAACGCCCCTTCCCGTCAAACCATTCTTCTACACTCCGGAGATTGGAATGCAAGCGATTACGAGTGGAACTGGGATCAGGAGTATTTCAACAGGTCATGCACCGGCACCCTGGAAGCGCTTTCCAAGATTCCCGTAAACGGCGTAATAGGAAATCATGAGATGGAGGGCGATAGAACAGTGTTTAAAAAATACTGGCCCTATCCGTATGAATCCGGGGGGTACTACTATGCTTTCGACTATGGCCCCGTACATATATCGGTGATAGATCAGTATACCTCCTGCTCTCCCGGCTCGGAGCAGCTCCAGTGGCTGGAAAATGATCTGGCATACTCCGATAAAACGTGGAAGTTCATCCTTTTGCACGAACCCGGATACTCGGCCGGCCATCACTTGAACAACTTCCACGTACAAACAATAATCCAGCCGCTCTGTCGCAAATACGGCGTGAAAGGGGTGTTTTCAGGTCACAATCACTACTATGCGCACTGCATGATCGACGAGGTGCATCACCTGACCCTGGGAGGAGGAGGCGCCCCCCTGTACCAGGTCGGCAATCTGGGCGAAGGGCTCATCAAATCAGAAACGACGCTGCACTATGCACATATCACCATCCGGCCCGACAGCGCCGTCGTTACCGCGATACGACCGGACGGAACCGTTATCGAAAAATTTTTGATCAGGGAAAGGCCCGAGCCGCCGCCGCCGCCGCCGCCGCCGCCAAACCGTAGCAAGAAAGAAACCGGGCTGCTCACTATATCCACGATACGGTCGATGAAACTGCTCGTTGTCGAGCTGGAGAGGATCAATTACAAGTACGCGACCTTGACACTGCTGAACATCGCCGGCACAATGCTGCTCACCCGGAAACTGGAGACGTCGCGAACCGTCGTTGATCTCGCCTCATATCCGAAGGGCATCTATTTTGCACGAATTACACCGTGGAAATCGGCCGCACCAGTAAAGATTCTCCTGTACTGATACGGCCTGCGAAGGCGATCATTGCCCCGACGCTGTTGTTTCCCTTAACCTCCACGCACCGCCTCACTCCCCGCCCTCCAGCGTCACCTGCCTGAGTTCGATCCCGGCCTGCCTGGCGACGGTAAGAATCTTCTCGTCACGGTAGAATTCCATATAGAAAATCCGCCTGATGCCGCTGTTGGCGATGAGTTTAAAGCAGTTCCAGCAGGGCGAGGCGGTGACGTAGATATCCGCGCCGTCAATGGCGGTACCGTGGCGGGCGGCCTGTATTATCGCGTTCGCCTCGGCGTGCACGGTCGCCACGCAGTGGTCGTTTTCCATCATGTGCCCCACGTCGTCGCAGTGGGGCATGCCCCGTATGCTGCCGTTGTAGCCGGTTGAGAGTACGGTCTTGTCGCGCACAATCACCGCTCCGATGTGCTTTCGGTCGCATGTTGAGCGGGTGGCGGCCTGCTGCGCCATACACATGAAATACTCATCCCATGAGGCGCGTCTCTTCTTGGAAGGGTTTTCGGACATGTTTGCTTCCTTGCTTTGAGTGGCGGGGTCGCTTATCCGTAACCGTCGATGAACGATTCCGGTCGTCATGCGGCTGAAAGTTCAGCTGCTGCACATTGCGGTAACTACACTCCCGGCGGCGGCCTGTCGAGAAGATCCACCCTTCGGCTGTGACGCCCGCCGGCGAAATTACCGTCCAGCCAGGCGTCGATGATCTTTTCCGCCGTCCGCGGTGCAGTCGTCCGGCCGCCAAGCACCAGCACATTCGCATTGTTGTGCTCGCGTGCCATGCGTGCCATATCAGGTGAGGTGCAGAGTGCCGCCCGTACGCCCCGGTACCGGTTCGCAGCGATTGAAATCCCGATCCCGGTGCCGCAGATAAGGATTCCCTGCTTGATACTCCCGTCAGCAATTGCCTTCGCCGCCTTGAAACCGAAAACCGGATAATCGTCGGAAGGATCAAGCTGCGGCGCACTCAAATCCTCGATCGCAATCCCGATCCGTGTAAGGTATGCTTTGACATGCTCCTTCAACTCATAACCGGCATGGTCGCCGGCGATTACCATTTTCTCCTCGTTCTGCTTCATTAAAATCCAAGGTTGAGGTTATCGGGGCACTAAAAAAAATATCAAATGGGGGAGGCCGGATACAGATAATTTCTACTCCCCTGCAGAAGCACCACGGGCCGGGGATCAATCATAGTATATAGATTATATTTCCTTTATTCAACCGGCCGACGTTATTATGACGGGCCATGAGCCCGTAAGCGTGAAAATCCTCGACTTATGGCTTCTGCACATGGCATATTTTTATGATACGGATGTGCACGTATCGACAACACCGTAAAGGAGCGCATGCATGAATTCAGTGGCGGCACTGCTTGCCTGGGAGGGGGATGCCCATTTACCGCAGACGCTTGCCGGGTTCCGGCAGTGCGAGGCCATCAGAGCGCACGCCGCAGCAATGCCTTCCGGCATCGCCGCTACGGTCCCTTCAGACCTCACCGCCATCAACGTGTCAAGTCTCTGGTCGAAACAGGCAATCCTCGACTGCCTTCAATGGCTTGGGAAATGCGGCGCCGACCATCTCCTCCTGCTTGTCGGTCCCGGTGCGCCGGTGCTGAATCCCGCAGGCCTGCGACGCATGGTAACCTGCCTCAACGACACGGATGCATCGATCGTCTACGGCGATTATTACGACATTCGACTCGACGGCGGCGCACAGCTTCATCGGCTCATCGATTACCAGCCCGGAAGCCTCCGCGACAGTTTCAATTTCGGACCGTTGATGCTGATCAACGGCAGCTTTATCGATGATGTTAACCGGGCGATTGTGGAGACCACGCCGGACATCGTCTACGGCGGGCTGTACGACCTGCGGCTGCGGCTCTGCGAGCGTTCCCCTGTGGTTCATCTTCCCGAGCCGCTCTATTGCTGCGCCGCTGACATTGAAAGCGGCCGCAACAGCAGCCACTTTACCTATGTCGATCCCCGCAACCGCGACTATCAGCAAGAGATGGAAGCCATTGCCACCGCGCACCTGCGGAGAATCGGTGCTTTTATTCACGCTCCCGGAGAAGCACCGCTCGCCGAGAAGGGGACTTTCCCGGTCGAGGCAAGTATCATCATTCCGGTCAAAAACCGTGCGCGCACCATCGGCGACGCGATACGAAGCGCGCTGTCGCAAGAGACAACTTTTCGTTACAACGTCATCGTCGTCGACAACCATTCCACCGACGGTACCACGGAGACCCTCTCGGAGATCGCACGCGGCAACGCCCGGCTCATCCATTGCATTCCGCAGCGGACCGATCTGCTCATCGGCGGCTGCTGGAATGAAGCGATTTATTCCGACGCATGCGGCAGGTATGCGGTACAGCTCGACAGTGACGACCTGTACGACGGCACTGATGTCCTCGAAAGGATCATTGCGGAATTCGGGAAAAAACCGTATGCCCTGGTCATCGGCTCCTACACCACCGTCAATTTCGATTGCAAACCGCTTGCGCCCGGCCTGGTTGATCACCGCGAATGGACGGGCGCCAACGGGCCCAACAATGCCATCAGGATAGCCGGACTTGGGGCGCCGCGCGCGTATCACGTCCCCACCCTCCGGCGGTTCGGCTTCCCCAATGTCAGCTACGGCGAGGACTATGCCGCGGTGCTCCGGTTGTGCCGCTCGTATCCGGTGGGGCGGATCTATGACTCGCTCTACCGGTGCCGCCGCTGGGAAGACAACTCGGACAGCGCGCTTGCTCAGGAGACCGCCAACAGCTATGATTTTTACAAGGATCGCCTGCGTACGATCGAACTGGCGGCGCGCATACGCAAGGATGACTGCCGATGACCAACTGGGACGCAAAGCTGATCAGGCCTTCCGCCCCGCGATTATCAGTGCTGCAGCAGGCGCATGCGTTATTCGAGCAGCAGCGCGAAACGTGGGATCTGTTTCGCGACAACGAAGCAATGCTTGCGGAGATGAAAATAAAAATATTTTCAAAGGATAACCGGCGCATCGTCGTGCAGGCGAATCCCGGCCGCACTGTTTCAACCAGTGCCAAAGTCGATCCGGCATCAATTGCCGAACGCCCCTGTTTTCTCTGCCCCGACAGTATTCCTCCCCTTGAACGGGGAATTTCATTCGGCGATTATATTCTCCTCCCGAATCCGTATCCGGTTTTGAAGCATCACATGACGATTGCTTTTCGCGATCACGTGCCCCAGATCCTTGAAGGACGCATCAATGACCTGCTTGCCCTCACGAAAGCGCTCGGACCGGAGATGTTCGTTTTGTACAACGGCCCCCGGTGCGGCGCGTCGGCACCGGACCATATGCATTTTCAGGCGTGCAGCGGCGACAACGTGCCGCTTTTTAAGCAACTGCCGGCTGCTGCGGACAACGGGCAGGTCGTGCCGCTTACCGTCTGGGGCCGCAACATGCTGGTATGCGGCTGCAGAGAGGTGCAGCAGGCGCGCAACCGTATCGGCTTAATAATCAACTCGCTGAAGGCGATCACCGGCGAAACGGAAGAACCGATGTTCAATATTGTCGCGCAATACCGTGATGGCCGGTATATCATCACCATATTCCCAAGGGCAAAACATCGGAGCGCCTGCTACTTTGCGCGGCCGCAGAAGCGGATTCTCATAAGCCCCGCGGCAATCGAGATGGCAGGCATCATCGTCGTCGCGAATGCCGACCACTTCGACCGTGTCGATGAAACTGTCGTGCACTCCATGTTCAGAGAAGTCACTTTCGGCGATGATTTATTTTCACGGCTGGCGGAGGCGGTTACATGACACGGGAACCGGCAATCGCCGTCGGTCTTATGGAACATGCCGGGTCGGTCACGTTTCAGCTCCTCGATGAGTTTACCGATACGACTTGCGAACGGTTTCCGCCGGGTGAATACCGCATCGCGTGCAAAGGGGAAAAACTGATCTGCGCCGGAGGCATTAAAGGCGATTTCGCCGGCTTGACCCTTACCGGCGCGCAGGCAGGATCCCGGTTCAGGCTTAAGGTAACCATCGGCATCGATTTCCACTGGCAGCAGAAGCGGCTTCAGACGTTCTGCGGCACACTGCGCTTCCTGCCCCTGCCCGGCAACCGGATCACGGTAATAAACGATCTACCACTCGAATCGTATATCCTTTCGGTAAGCTGCTCCGAAATGAGTGCACACTCACCCGGGGAATTTCTCAAGGCGCACAGCATTATTTCGCGAAGCTGGCTTCTGGCGCAGCTCGAATCAAAAAAGTCCCCGTCTGTCCCCCATACGATGCAACCCGGCAAAGAGGGTGAACTAATCCGTTGGTATGACCGTCAGGCGCATGAAGATTTCGATGTGTGCGCCGATGACCATTGCCAGCGCTATCAGGGTATTGACATAATTGCTTCCAACCAGGTCTCCCGGGCAGTCGAATCCACGCGCGGCCTGGTGCTTGTCTACAATGGAAAGCCGTGCGATGCGCGGTTCAGCAAATGCTGCGGTGGGGTTACCGAGGATTTCCGCCTGGCGTGGGATGAGAACGTTCACCCCTATCTTGTCCCGGTATTTGACGGACAGGCGGACGATCTGCCGGACCCGCCCCTCTCGGACGAGCGGGCGGCGCGCGATTTCATCACGTGTTCTCCCGATGTCTACTGCAACTGTTCCGACGAGACGATTCTGAGCAGGGTTCTCAACAATTACGACCGTGCGACGCACGATTTTTTCCGGTGGCGCGTCAGGCTGACGCCGGAGGAAATCGCCGGACTGCTGAAAAAAAAGCTCGATCTCGACCTCGGCCGGATCGTTGCGCTCGAGCCGGTGGAACGCGGCCTGTCCGCACGTTTGAAACGGCTCCGGCTGACGGGCGAGAAGGCAACGGTCGTCATCGGAAAAGAGCTGGAAATACGCCGCGTCCTGTCGCCGACGCATCTGTATAGCTCGGCGTTCGTGGTTGACACTGAAGGCCCGGAAAAACGCCCCGATTCGTTCGTGCTGAGCGGCGCGGGATGGGGACACGGCGTGGGGCTCTGCCAGATCGGCGCCGCGGTCATGGCATGCCGGGGAAACGGGTATCGCGAAATCCTGCGGCATTATTACCCGGGAAGCGTGCTCGAACGGGTGTATGAGTAAAGATGTAGCGCGCTATGTCTCTACCATAATGCGGAATCCACCATCCCACATCGTTGTAGACACCATGGCATGGCGTCTCTACCGTAAATGCCGGGCAGGGTCCCTCACCCACGTTAAACGCACAATCGGCGTTACCGATTTTCAATTGGGAAAGATTATTTGAAAAATACTGTTCCCCTTCACTCCAACGCCCCCTCGCGGGTTGCGCTTATTTTCGTCCCCCGCGGGGGGACGATCGAAAGGAAGTATTGAATCGGGGGGTGGTGAAGAAAAGTGGCGAAGGCGGTCTCACGTACGATTCTTCATTGCCGGACAAAAGAAGGATAGGTGTAAAAGCCGCTGTTCCGCTTCATGTCCCCATCCGGCAGCTCAGACGCTTCAGAAACAGCGTGTTCCTGTGGTTCTTTTCGTCATCGAGCCGGGTGGGCATTTTATCTTATTTATTGCGCAGATCATAAAATGACGGGTCATGGTCTTTTCTTTGATCTCGGGAGGCTTGTAGGGCTTTTTCTTCGCCGGTTGTTCGGGCATAACGACTCCAGTAGTTTCCGCGAATGGTTGGCTATAGGGGGCTTCTATTTTGTTTATTGTACCTCCCGAAAGAGGATTTTGCAACGAATTTCACGCTGTTCACCACCGACTCGGTTCCCGCTGTTGCAATATGCCCTTTTTTATAGTAGGATAAAAGAGTTCTACCAGCAGGCGGTTTTTTGCAGCCCCGGGCCACTCGAAGGGTCGCAAAAACCGGATGAGGTCGCTCATGTTTCGACTCAAGCCCGGCATGAGTGTATTATTTCAAGGAATATGATCAATCCACCACCAGATTTTATCCCCCCATTCCCATGCCACCCCTTCTCCGTAAGCTTCGTTACTATGCCGATGTTTCGCTGCATCTGCGCATTCTCGTGGATATGGCGGCTATTTCGCTGCATCGTCACAAGGGGTACCATTCGGCACTACCGGCATCGGTTTTCCCGCACCGTGGAGCGGCGAATCCATCGCATCTCACCCGGTTGCGCCGCTACTGCAGCCTGTGGTTGTCAATACGAACCCGCCTGGGCTTTCCTGACAGGTGCTATTTCCGCAGCGCATTGCTCTGCAGAGTGCTTCGCCGGTCGGGTATCGACGCGCGGCTCAATTTCGGGACGATGAAAGGGGAGGTGGCGGAGGATGACGGCTGGCACCTGACCGGTCACTGCTGGGTAAGCTGCGGCACCGAGATGTTCGAAACCGAGTATCCTTTTGTTATTCAATACCCTTCGGAAGGAACATGATGATCGACAGCAAACAGGTGTTTTCGAAAAAAATGAAGGTTCCGTGGCGGATTATCGATAACGAGGCGGTGATCGTCGATCTTCAGGGTAATTGCGTTCTGCAGCTCAATGACGTCGGCCGCTATATCTGGGAACTGATCGATGGGGCCGCTCATGTGGCGGCGATCGTCGATTCAATTGTCGATGAGTATGAAATCGATCGGGATGCGGCGCACGGCGATGCGGTCCGGTTTATCGGCACACTGGTTGAAAAGGGTCTTATTCATGCAGTACCGTCTGAAGCTTAGCATCGCTGATTTGCCCTTTGCAATCGTGACGGACCACCGTCTTATCGCCCGGTTTCTTGAATCGTATTTCGCCTCATTCCGCAGCGACGGTTCTCCCGCCTTTTCCATCAACGTCGATTCGGGGGTTCCCCTGCCGGTGAGCGCCGTGAGGAACCGTGTGGTGCCGGAAATCGAACAGGAGGATTCCGGCGAATACCATATCGTCAATAATTGCAGCGACCGCGTCGTCATCGGGCATATCGATAAAAGCGGCGTTGCCTGCCGTCTGACCGGCCGTGCGTGCACCGACACGTATCTGTTAAGCGCCGCCGTGCGGGTGTGCGTGCAGTTCCACCTTGAACGCAACGGCGGATTTTTCCTCCACGGCGCATGCGGCAGCGTCGCAGGGCGGGGCGTGCTCTTCACCGGCAAATCGACTGCCGGAAAATCAACCGCGCTGCGCAACCTCCACCCCGACACGATCATCGCCGAAGATGCGGTGGCGCTACGCATGAAAGGCTCCGGTATGCGGGTATATGCAATTCCTTTCCGCGGCGAACGACCGGCCGACACCGCACTCGACGCCCTCTGTTTTCCGCGCAAGTGGACCGGTACCCCGAAACTCTCGCGGGAAGGAGCTGCATCGGTTGCAACGGAACTCGCGGCGAACGCGCTGTTCTGCGCTCCGGCATCGGAACCGCTCATGGCCGGCGCGCTCGCGACCATCGCCGGCTGCAGCGCTTCGGTGTCGGGATACGAATGTTATTTCGATAAATCAACCGACCTTCACGCGGTCTTTTCGGCATATGGAATATTTAACTGACGCACTGACGCTCAGGGCCTTCGACAGGCGGATACCCTTCGATGTCACGCTCGAACTCACCCGGAGGTGCAACCAGTCGTGCGCCATGTGCTATCTGCCGTCTGCCGAGAGTGAAGAGATGGATACGGAAACTGTCAAAGCGATCCTCCGCACACTCGCCGGAGCGCAGTGCCTTTTCCTGACCTTTACCGGAGGGGAGATCTTCCTGCGTGAGGATACGCTCGACCTGATCGATTTCGCCACCGACCTCGGATTCGCCGTAACGGTGAAAACCAACGCCACCCTGCTCGACGCCGCACGGGTCGCCCGGCTCAAGGAGTGCGCCATCATGGAGGTACATGTCAGCCTGCTCGGCGGATCGGCTGCAGTCCATGATGCCGTAACCGGGGTGACCGGGTCGTTCGATGCGGTGTGCGGCGCCGTCGGGGAGCTGCGCCGCCGCGGCATCGCGGTCGTCATCATGTCGGTGATCACCCGCGGAGCTGTTGACGACATGGAAGCCATCCACCGGCTGGCGCAGGGGTGGGGGATCGAGCATGTCAATTTTTCCGCCATCATTTTTCCACGGTTTCCGGGTGACGCGTCCGCACGCCGGTATCGATTGACCGATGAGGATCTTCGGCGGTTCTACGCAACCATCGGATCGCTGTACAGCATTGACCAGGGGGAGGAAGAACCGTGCCGGGGCATGCCGTCGGACGAGCGGCTCCTTTCGTGCACGGCGCTGCAGGACGGCATCACCGTCACTCCCGACGGGACGGTCCTTGCCTGTTCATCGCTTCCCATGCCGCTCGGTAATATCGTCAGCGACCGCCTCGAAACAATACTCTTTTCCGAAAAGGCCGACCGCATCATAGAGGGGCTGCAATTATCAAGCACACCGGAGTGCGCCTCCTGCGCTGACCGCATCGGCTGCCTGCGCTGTCCGGGGCTGGCGTTCATGGATAACGGAATGCTGGGCACCGTCCCCCGTGAAGCGTGCCGCCATACCAATGCGTTCAAGGCAATTGCGGGGGGCCGGCCGTGACGGCCGCCGGTCAATTACCTGCGGCTGATCAGGAAACGGACTCCGCATCTGCCTTTGCGCATGTCTGTTTTCTCATGAATGAGCTTGCGGCGATTGCAGGCGCCGCCGGCCGCGAGGGCCTGCGGTTCATACCGCTTAAAGGTACGGCTATGATCATCGGCGGATACGACAACGCCTTGATACGGCCGATGACCGACGTCGACCTGCTGGTAAGAGAAAAAAATTATCCCCAATGGCAAAAGCTGCTTTGTGAAAACGGTTACGGGCCGCTGCCGTTTTCCCGGTCGTCTTTCGTCAAACAGGACGCGACTCCGGCGATTTTCGATCTGCATACGTCGCTGCGGTTTCTCACTCCCGGCCTGCTCACCGCGGCATGGGTAAACAGCAGTGCAACAACCTATGCGACGATCGATTATGAACTGCTGCCGATAGAGACCGACCTTCTCTACCGGTGCCTCCATATGACCATCACCCACGGGTACGGCGGCGAAAAGTGGCTGCGCGACATGGACATGCTGCTGCGCGCCCATGCCGCGACGATCGACTGGGAAACGCTGGCCGGCCAGGCGCGCGACAGCCAGGCCGCGGCGCCCCTGACGGCGACACTGCACTTTTTACGGGAGCGATACGCAACGCCGGTGCCTGAAGAGGTGGTCGATGAACTTGACAAGTGCTGCTCTCCGGCAGTCGCGGCACTCTTCGCCCGCACGCTGCGCCGCCGCAGCGGCCTCCCCTTCTTCGATTATATCGCCCCGCTGCTGGTTCGGCCGTCGTTTCCGTCAATGGTGACTGCCGCATGGACGAAGCTGTTTCCGCCGCTTGCGACGATGCAACAGCGTTACAGCACCGCATCGAAAGCAGGTGCGGCGGCAATGTATCCCGTCCGGGCGCTGATGCTTGCGGGAAAAGGAATATGCGCAATGCTTCATTCATTGCAATCGTTTGTCGTTTCGCGCGCCCGCCACAGAGCGACCTAAAGGGTTGTCCACAAACGTTCGAATAGGACAGTACCGGCACGGCCTGAAGACCATGCCACACAACTTGAGGGAAGCTTCAGCACAATATCTTTTTCATGATGCTGCGCCGCTGCGGTATAGGTCAAGCACCCGCGCCGTTTCATCGTCGGCAGCGACCCTGCCGCCTTCGAGCAGCACCGTCCGTGAGCAGAGGTCGCGAATGGTCGGCAGATTGTGGCTGACAATCAGCAGCGTCGTTCCGGCTTCCGAAAGCTCCTTCAGTCTGCGGCGGCATTGCCCGATGAAGGAGCGATCGGCAACCGCGAGAACCTCATCGATCAACAGAATATCTGCCGTGCAGTGAATCGCGATTGAAAAAGCAAGCCTGATATACATACCCGATGAAAACCGCTTGACCGGCGTCCCGATGAACCGTTCGATGCCCGAAAAGGAGACAATGTCATCGAACCGGTGCATGAGTTCCCGTCGGGTCATTCCCAGAATGGCGCCATTGAGAAAAATGTTCTCCCGCGCCGAAAGGTCGTCCTGAAAGCCGATCCCGATATCGAGAAGTGAAGCGGCCCTTCCCGCAGTCGTGATCGCCCCCGTTGAGGGAAGGGTGACTCCCGCGAGCAGCTTGAGCAGCGTTGACTTCCCCGACCCGTTACGGCCGATAATCCCGACAGCTTCTCCCTCGGCAACGGTCAACGAAACGTTGTCGAGTGCGTTCACGCGGTCGGTAGTCGTTTGCGTCAACCGTTTTCCGGACAGTAGTGCCGACAGACAACGGACGGCACCATGCAGTTCCTGGAAGAGATACCCCGAACCGATTTTACCGAGCCGGTACTGTTTGCTGACCCCGTCGATCGAGATGGCATTTGACATAGGCTTTTTTACACCGTATCGATACATTTTTTTTCGACGATATTGAAAACGACAAGGCCGCCGGCGAATATCGCCGCGGTGACGATCCAGCCGATGTAATATTCGTCCGCGGTAAGACTTGCCGCGCTAAAGAACGCCCGCCGGAAGATTTCGACCACCGACGTGAGCGGGTTGTACCCGTACAGCCGCCGCCACGGCTCCTGGACCATCGAAAGCGGGTAGACGAGCGGCGTACAGAAATAGAGCAGCTGTATGCAGAATCCCACCAGATGCGACAGGTCGCGGTATTTGGAGGTCAGCGCCGCGACCAGCATCCCGCCGCCCATGCCGACAAGCGCAAGCTGCGCCATTGCGGGGAGAAGCAGCAGCAGATTGACGGAAACGTGGACGTCTCCCCGCATGTACCACAGGTAAATTAACAGAAAGAGCGCAAACTGCACGCCGAACTGGATGAGCGCCGACAGGACCGCGGCGACGGGAACGGTCAGGCGCGGAAACGCCGCATTGCCGAATTCACGCGCACTTGCGGAAAGCGCATGTGAGGTCCGCGTGAAACAGTCGGCGAAATAGCTCCAGACGACACCTCCAAGCATGTAGAAAAGAAAGGGCGGTATGGAATCGGTCGGCAGCCGGGCGATACGTCCGAAGATGATCGACAGCACGGTCGTGGAAGCAAGCGGCTGTAGAAGGTACCAGAGCGGTCCGAGGACGGTCTGCTGGAAATAGACGGCGAAATCCCTTTTGACAAAAAGATAGATCAGGTAGCGCCAGCGCCAAAGGTCGGGAAAATCGAAAGGACGTATCCGCGGCGAGCTACGGGTGATTTTCCGCACCCGGCATCCGCACTGCGCAGTGTCGCCGACAGCCGCCATGTGTCACCTCCGCCCCAGCAAAAGTGCGTACAACCCTTTGCAGAAGAGCGCATTGGTGAAGGCCTGCGCCCGCGCAGTTCCCCGTTCGGAGAGTTGACGCCGCAGATCGGCGTCCTGCAGCACGGCAATGATTTGTTCCGCCATGGCGGCGGCG
This sequence comes from Chitinispirillaceae bacterium, assembly GCA_016929415.1. Taxonomy (GTDB): domain Bacteria; phylum Fibrobacterota; class Chitinivibrionia; order Chitinivibrionales; family Chitinispirillaceae; genus JAFGNB01. Next base: position 23,663 of record JAFGIW010000026.1, read on the forward strand.
TCGGTCGGATTGCATTTCAGCGCCGCATCGCCGATGATCTCACCAAGCGAAGTGCGGTCCGACGAGACCACCGGGGTGCCGCAGGCCATCGCTTCGAGCGGCGGGTACCCGAATCCTTCGTAAAGCGATGGAAAGACGAATACCGCAGCGCCGCAGTAGAGGGCGATCTGCTCGTCGAGGCTGACCTGTCCGGCGGCAATAATCGCCGCCGCATGGGAAGATTGACGGATCCGTCTGTCCACGGTATCGAAATACCGGTCTCTGTCGCCCGCAAGGACGAGCTGCACGCCCGCCGCGGCACCGCATACCTTTTCAAATGCGTCAATCAGCGTCGAAACATTCTTGTGCGGCTTGAAGTTGCCGGTATACAGCAGATAGGGGGAAGCAATGCCGAATTTCCGCTTTACCGTTTCGATTGTCGCCGCATCGCCGATCGGCCGGTAGCTGTCGGAAAGCCCTAGATGGATGACCTTCACCTTTTCCGCCGGAACACGGTAAAATCGCACGATCTCGCCCTTCGAATACTCCGAACAGGTGAAGATCACAGCCGCCTTTGCCGCCATCACCCCCCCGAACACCCGGTAATACCAACGGGAAAAGAGGCCGGTCCCTTTCCATCGTACGGGGTAGAAAATGTACATCAGATCGAATATCGTGCTGACGATCGGGGCTGAGGTAAAAAGCGGCACCTTGTAATAGGGCGAAAAGAAGAGGTCGATCCGGTGCTTCCTGACAAGACGGGGAAGGATCGCCTGATCCCAGAGAGGGGTTGCCAGAAAGGGGGGTGCGACCACCGCGGTGATGCGCGGCCCGTATACCGCCGGAAGCACGGCTTCCGAAAACAGCACGCACCGGTGCTCATCATCGAGTGCCCCGAACCAGCGGAGAAAATTGTCGAGCGCCCTTCCGATTCCGGTATTCACGCCATGCTGGATTTCCCGTGCGTCGATGCCGATCACCATGGTCCCATTATATCACGGTGAAGCGGCCTGAACAAGAAATTGTCCCGGATCGGCGTTACCGCGGGAAACTCTTTCGTTGAGTTTTACCATCGATATGATAAAATTAGAATCGGTTTAAGTATGTATCGCCGTTCCAGCCATGAGGAAACAACCGCATGAAACCCCTGCGCATCTGCCATGTCATCACCAGGCTTGACAAAGGCGGTTCCGCGGAGAACACGCTCCTGACCGTTCTCGGGAACCTCGCGCACGGCCACCGGGTTGAGGTCGTCTGCGGGGTAAGCGATCTGCCGCCCAGCGAAAACGAGGAGCGGGCACGCCGGCATGGAGCGGTCATCACCCGGCTGAACAGCCTCGTCCGTGAACTCTCCCCGCTCAACGACTGCATGGCCGTGCTGCAGCTTTATTTCTATCTGCGAAAACATCCGTGCGACGTGCTGCACACCCACACCTCGAAGGCGGGTATCGTCGCCAGGATTGCCGGGGTTCTCGCCGGTGTGCGCTGCATCATTCATACGCCCCACGGCCATATTTTCTACGGCTACTTTTCCCCGCTGGTAACGCGGATATTTGTGGCCGTGGAGCGGCTCGTGACGTTCAGAACCGCCGCCCTCATCACGCTTACCGAAGCAGAACGGAGGGACTATCTCGTCAGGCGCATCGGCACCCCGGAATCGATTTTTCCGATCCTGAGCGGCATCGATCTTGCACCGTATCTGCGCACCGACATCGACAGAGCGGCGGCGCGCCGTGAGGCCGGCCTGCCGCCTGACAAATACATTGCCGGCACCGTCGCGCGCCTCGACCCGGTAAAAAATCACGACCTCATCATTTCCGCCGCGCAACTGCTCAAAGGTCGCATTCCCGCGCTTATGTTCGTGTTCGCCGGAGACGGCAGCCTGCGCGGTCATCTTGCTGACCGCATCGAACAGGCCGGATTATCGGACCGGTTTCTCCTCCTCGGCTGGCGCAACGACACCCCCCGCCTGCTCAGGGCCTTCGATCTGTTCGTCATGTGTTCCCGCAACGAAGGCATGGGACGCGCCTTTGTCGAAGCTCAGGCGAGCGGTCTTCCCGTCATCGGATCGCGTGTGGGAGGCATACCCGAGGTGATGATGGAAGGTGTTACGGGGTACATGGTTCCCCCCGACGATCCCCATGCGCTGGCGGAACGTATCGATAAGTTGTATAATAACCGCAATGACGCCCCGGCCGTCGCGCAACGCTGCCACGAATGGATCAATCCGCGGTTCGGCAGTGAGGCGATGGTTGACGCACTAGAAGTCGTGTATGCCCGGTTCACCGGAAACGGCGACGGAACCGGGTGCTGATACCATGTAGTACGGAGCACCACATGATCCTCGCGATTCACCAGCCCCAGTACATGCCCTGGAGCGGGTACTTCCATAAAATGGCCTCGGCGGACCGGTTCGTGCTTCTTGACAATGTCCAGTTCAAAAAGAACGAGTGGCAGCACCGCAACCGGATACGGGGACCCAACGGCGCGCAGTGGATCAGCGTTCCCACCACCTATAAATTTCCGCAGTTGATCAACGAAGTCGGGATAGCCGATGAAGGACAGTGGCGGATCAAGCACCTGCGCTCCATCGAGGCGTGCTACAGAAAAAGCCCCTTCTTCAACGACTTTTTCCCGAAATTCGAAGCGTTCTTCGCGCGGAGTTTCACGATGCTGAGTCCGTGCAACATCGATTCGATCAGGCTGCTTGCCGAATGCCTCGGCATTACAACGCCGATCGAGATCGCCTCTTCCTTTTCTGTCGAGGGTTCGTCGACGGAGCGCCTTATCAACATTTGCCGCCGTTTCGGGGCTGATACCTATCTGGCGGGCGCCGGGGGGCGCGACTACATGAATATGAACCTGTTCGACGCGGCGGGTATTTCCGTCATCTTCCAGGAGTTTGATCCTCCCCGCTATCCGCAGCTCTGGTGCAGGGAAGAGGGCGATTTCATCCCCGCGCTCTCGGCAATCGACCTGATTTTCAATTGCGAAGGCGGGGCGAATGCGGTCATTATGGAAGGGGCCCGGCCGTGATTCCCCACTCGAAACCGCTTGTCGGACAAGAGGAGTATGCCGCACTGCGGCGGATAACCGCCTCCGGACAACTGGCGCAGGGCGCCGAGGTCAGCCGCCTGGAAACGGAGCTTTGCGCCTTTGTCGGCCACCGCTCGGGACTCGCTGTCGCTTCGGGAACGACCGCGCTCTACGCGGCGCTCAGGGCGCTCGGCGTTACAAAGGGCGATTCGGTAATCATTCCGTCATATGCCTGCACCGCCCTTGCCAATGCGGTCTGCATGAGCGGGGCGCAACCAATACTGTGCGACGTCGAATACGATAACGCGCTGATGAGCGTGAATACCGTCAAGGCGGCACTCGCACGAAACACACGCGCCGTCATCGTGCCGCACCTTTTCGGCCATCCCGCACCAGCCCATGCCATCGAACGGGAACTCGGCATCCCGGTCGTGGAGGATTGCGCGCAGTGTATCGGCGCTGATATCGACGGCAGACGCACCGGCTCACTTACGTCAATCGCCATCTTCTCCTTTTACGCCACCAAGGTGCTCTGCGCCGGCGAAGGGGGGCTTGTCGCCGCCTCCGATTCCCGTCTCGCGCGGCGCCTGGAAGACCTGCGCGACTACGATAATCGCGACACGTGGGAACCGCGCATCAATATGAAATGCTCCGACGTTCACGCCGCACTTGCCCGCGCGCAGCTTCGCAGGCTGCCGTCATTCATCCGGCGGCGCAGGGCGATCGCGGAGCGCTACCGGGTGGCGCTGACTGACAACACGCTGGCTGCCCCGTTCCCGCCGCTTGCCGGAAACATACGGCCGATGCACTACCGGTTCATCATCCGGACAAGCCGGCGCCGCCGCGAAACAGTCAGGCGATATTTCATCCGAATGGGAATCGCCTGCAGCCGGCCCGTCTTCAAACCGTTTCATCGCTATATCAAACAGGTCGGGTTCCCCGCGTCCGACCGGCTTTTCGAAGAGCTCCTGTCGATACCGCTCTATCCGGCGCTATCCGAGCAAGAGTGCCGTGGGATCGAAAGGGCGCTTGAGGGATTGAAATCAGCCTTCTGACTGACGAACATGCAACCAGATTTTAGTATCTCAACTCCTTCTCCCGGATTGGGAATTGCTTCCATCCTTATTATATTTTATATATTTACCCTTACCGAGGAGCCCACACCGATGCAGCAGGGTCTGTTCGAGAGTCTAACCGGCCATTTTCTTGACAATACGCCGATCGATACGGTCCCGGTTAAAAACCGCCGGATTATTTCGCTTATGGACCACCTCAACCGTCTTTTCAATACCCGGGAAGGAAGCCTGACGCATCTGAAGGATTATGGTCTGCCCGATATTTCGGAGATCTACCGTAAAATGCCGCACGGCATCGAGGAGCTGCAGGAAGCCATTAAAAGGGCGGTTGAGATCTATGAACCAAGGATGCAGCGGATCAAGGTTGTTCCGCGCGACGCCGAGGGCGATAAATTCAAACTTGTTTTCATCATTTCAGGCGAACTCAAGGGCGGCGGCATGGTGCGGTTCCAGACGACCTTCACCAGCGTAGGGAACTCCTCCATCGCGCCGTGGAAAAAACCGGAATAGACAGGCGAGAAACCATGATTGAGAAATACTACGAGGAGGAGCTGCGGTATCTTTACGACTCGGGAAAAGAGTTCGCCCGCGCCCACCCCGACCGTGCGCAGTTTCTCAACATCGACGCCGTGGGCGACCGCGATCCCTATGTGGAGCGGCTGTTCGAAGGATTCGCTTTTCTGGCGGGCCGCATCAGGGAAAAACTCGACGACTCGTTTCCGGAACTGACCGAAGGACTCATCAACCTGCTCTGGCCCCACTTCCACCATGCCATTCCGTCGCTCACCATCATCGAGTGCCGGCCGCGCAAGGGTCACCTTCAGGAGATGCGCGTGCTTCCCCGCGGCTCCGAGCTGCTCTCCAATCCGGTGGGCCCCGACGCGGTGATCTGCAAGTTTATCACGACAAGCGACATTCTGCTCAATCCGGTTTCCCTCGCGAGGATCGGCAAGTCGGTTGACGCGCGGGGAAATGCGTCGCTCACGTTCAACTTCGAAATCGACAACGGCGTAAAATGGCAGAACCTCACGCTCAACCCCCTGCGGATGTACCTGCACGCGGAAATGCCCACCGCCCTTGCGCTCCATCAGCTGCTCGCCCGGCATATCGTGAGGGCGGAGGTGTCGCTTGACGACGGACGTTCGGTGACGGCGCTCGATCCGGCGACCCTCGTGACGCCCGGCGGGTTTTCGGAGAACGAGGCGCTCCTGCAGGGCGACAGCCGGGCATTCCGGGGGTATGAACTGCTGCTCGAATATTTCGTGTATCCGGAAAAATTCCTCTTTATTGATTTTCGCGGGTTCGAACCGGTGCCGGCGATCGATCCGCCGCCCTCGCGTTTCTCGCTCTCGTTGACCTTTAACCGGGATTTCCCGGAAAACAAGCCGTTCGGCGTTGAAAATTTCCGGCTGCACTGTTCCCCGGCAGTCAATCTCTTCCGTCATGAAGCGGAACCGGTGGTCAATACGGGCCGCGCGATCGAATATCTCGTCCGCGCGGATTCGCATTCCCGTTCGTTTACAACCCACAGCATCATCTCCGTGATCGGCGTCGACCGCAAGAGCGGCGAACGGTATGTCTATGAACCGTTTCATACGTTCAAATCGATCGGGAAACCCGGTATCCGCACCTATACCACCCATTTCCGGCAGGGACTTGATAATCAACGCGATCTTTTTCTCACCATCGGGGGAAAGCAGGCGGAGGAGGGGGTGCTCAAGGAGGAAAACCTCTCGATCGAGGCATGGTGCACAAACGGTGTTCTCCCCCGTGAAGAATTGCGCGACGGCAGCATTTCCCGCGGCGGTCAGGATTTTCCCGATTTCGTCATGTTTACCAATATTACCCGGCCCACCCTGCCCTGCCCGCCGCCGCCCGGCGAGGAGTATTTGTGGGTGTTCCTGTCGCATCTCGGCGCCACCTACTCGTCGTTTTCGTCGACCGAGAGCCTCAAGGCGTTTCTCAAACTTTACGAATGGTCACACAGCGAGGGACGGGCCCGCAGGATCGAAGCGATCAGCGACGTCGGCATCAAACCGATCGAGTCGCTCTTCGGCGGAAGCATCGTCCGGGGGATCGAAATAGCGATTTCCCTGCAGGAGGCGGAGTTCGTCGACAGCGGCGACCTGTTCCTTTTCGGGGA
>JAFGIW010000027.1 GCA_016929415.1 Chitinispirillaceae bacterium
AAGGCGACGATCTCCTCGTCGATGCCGTGGTTCTGCAGCTCGAAATAGAAATTCCCCTCGCCGAAAAGGACGAGATACTCCTGCGCAAGTTGTTTCGCCCGCTCGAGGTTGCCGTCGAGAAGGGCGCGCGGAATCGCCCCGGCGACACAGGCGCTCGTCGCAATGATACCGGCCGAATGCCGCCGCAGCACCTCCATATCGATTCTTGGACGGTAATAAAAACCCTCCAGGTACCCGATGGTGCTGAGCCGCATGAGGTTTTTCCAGCCGGTTTCATTACGGGCGAGGAGAATAAGATGGTTGTATGAATGTTCGTCTTTTGACGTACTTCGGTCTAACCGGGAGTGAGGGGCCACATATGCCTCGAACCCGATGACCGGCTTGATCCCCGCAGCCATGCAGGCGTCATAAAATTCAATCGCGCCGAAGAGCCCGCCATGATCGGTGATCGCAAGCGCCGGCATATGGAATTCAACGGCACGCGCCACCAGATCTTTAATCCTGATCGCTCCGTCGAGAAAGCTGTACTCGGTATGATTGTGGAGGCTGACAAATGGTGCGCTCATTGAGGAACGACTCCGATGGAACCTATTTTTCTGACGTAAAACTGCTTGCGGCTGCCCGTCCGCTGCAACTCACCCTCGAGCATCGGTTCGGGTCCTTTACTGCACACGACCGGCGTGAGCGTATACATTCCCTTGCGCACATAGGGGCTGCCTTCATAGGAGATCACCAGTCGCTGAGAGGTCAGGATCGCATAATCGATCACCTGAATGAGTTCGCTCAATTCCAGGGTTTTAAGTTCCGCACCGTACTTTGAGCCGCGTATTGCCGATGCGGTCTTTTCCACGGTGGGTTCGTTTTCCACGATCAGCGACCATCGCGGTTCCTCGGGTGCTTCAGGAAATCCATCCGCCGGGACATTACCTTCATCGCCCGGCCTCATCATCCGCGGCATACGTTCATCGAATCCGAGTTTACGTACAATATCACGGACGACCTTTTCGCTTCCGGGCCTGATACGGAACACGGAGTGGGCCGGCACCCGTTCCACCAGGGGCTGAAGCTGTCCATAGGAGGCAATCTGCTCCGTCACCTTCGCATCCGCGGTTATAAGTACGCCTTCCGTGGATAACGAAAGCCGGTGAAATTCCCTTATCCATTCACGGACCGATTCGATCACATTGACGGGAGCCTTCCCTTGTTTCAGCGCCGCGATGATCCTTTCACCCTCCATCCCGCTGCTGAGCGCCTCGGTCAGCACGCCCTTCTCGATGCCCATATGGTACACCCGGTCAAGCGAGTGCACCCGGCAGAACCGCGCGAAAGCATGCAGGGTCTCCGGAAGGCACTCCTGCGGCAGCACCACCGTAAAATCGGGCATGATCATCACCGCCGGATGCCCTGCAACCACCGGTTCAAAAGCCGCCCGCCGTGCATGCTGAAACAGCAATTCCGCGCCATGCTTCCTCACCTCGAACACGCCGGTAAATTGCAATACCAGCAGCGCTTCCCGCACCCGCGCGTGGTCGTCTTTTGTAAACATAGCATCGGTAATCCATCGCGTCCCGGCGGTATCGCACACCTGCCGCAGCAGATCGATGTTCCAGCCGCTGAAGCGAAAAGTGCAGTACTCGACAATATCGTGAATCCTTTTGTCAATCGGGAGCGCCAGCCAGTCGGCAAATGCCGCAGGGCAATAGCGGTACTCCAGTTCTTCCTCGGCAAGCAACTGCCTCGACAGGGCATAGCTGATAATAACGCCGGCAATATTGTCGATATCTTCGGATTTGTGCATATCGCCCGTATGAACCAGCTTTCTGATGATCTGCAGGGCGGCCATTCCCGTTTTTCCCGACCGTTTTCTGATCAGGAGATGCTGTGACGAAAGCGCTATGACCAGGGTAATATCATTGCAGCAACGCCAGGGAAATATCGGCAGCGCAGCCCCATCATTGCTGCAGGCGGCGGCCTCAATGATAACCGGCACCAGCATGTTCCTGAGAAGCGGCTCGAACGTATCGAATCCGAACATACGGGTTCGCCCTCCATGATCCATGGCGGCATACCCCAGAAAAGCGTCGATCAGCGGATCGTCAAGCCCGCAGGCGGTGTCGGCGGCGCACCCCATCGAACCCATGAGATACATCCGTGCGCAGCGAAGACGTTGCGGAGCATCAAGGGATAGAAACCGCCGCTGCAGTTCCCCGGGATCGGCGAACCTCTGTGCGCAATCGTCAATCATCGCTGATGAAAGTATCTTTCTCGCCGCGGTTTTCTCAGTAAAAAAATGCTCGATTACCCATGCGGGAGGCAGTTGTTTCAGATAATCGGTAAATTGCAGGGTCCCTGGTCGAATCAACATTATCGCTTAAATTTCCGGCTGATTTCACATCATGTTAAAAAAAGGTAATTCTGTTAAAATACATATCGGGAATATTGATCAACAGAGCGATTTTAACCTCCCCATTGAGGCATCGGCGAAATCCGTTCTGGAACATCGGGTTAGAAAAAGATATTTTTATAAACAACGGCCTGTACCTACTCAACCCGAAGGAGGAACCATGGTTGACCCGAAACTGCTAGAGATTCTCTGCTGCCCGGAAACCAAACAGGACATTCAACTCGTCGACGATGCGATAATTGAAAAGATCAATGCCGCGATCAAAGCCGGTTCCCTGAAAAACCGCGGTGGTGAAACCATAAAAGAGACAATCGACGCAGGTCTGTTGCGGGAAGACCGAAAATACCTCTATCCGATCAGGGAGGATATCCCCATCATGCTTATTGACGAGGGGATCCCATTTGCGGAGTTTGATGTTTGATCTTGCGGCGGATCATCAGATACATCATTGCCAAAATGCCGATCAGAACGGCACGCACGATGAGCGACCCCCTGTCCGGGGTCTTTTTTTCCTGAGAGGAGCTCACTAGCACCATAACCGGGAGCGTATCCCCACTAAGGCAACGCCCCTTTATCGTCAGGAAGAATGAAGTGTGGTTTTCCATCCGATGCTGCGGCCACGGAAATAGCCATTCAAGCGTGTATGCCCCGGAGCTGTCGTATCCAGCATGGTCGATTTTCAAAAAATCACTCTGCCATGTGGAATCTGAAGGCAACCGGACCTCACAAGGCTGATTAAGCGATGGTCCGGAAAAACCGATTACCCACCCGGAGCATGGAGGGGCGGATTGCGTCCGCATATACCCTGCCATTCCTTCAGGGGTTACCGTTGCGTCCCACAACCATGTTGAGTCACGTCCCCACGTCCGGGCGGTCTGCATGCCCCACTCCATAAGAAATCCGTCGTGCATGATCTTTCGTCCGCTGCGGGTGATGTCAACCGTGACGGTATCGGCAGCGACGGGTGTATGCCACGCCAGGAGTGCGCCTGCAATACACACAATCCTCATTGCGCCCCGGAAAACGCCGTATCGTTGATTCACGCTCCACCCCTCTCTCCTTATGAAATATGAAATGGTTTCTCCGAAGGACCGCGCAAGGCGGTCCTAACGTCCCACGCACCGGAACCCGATACTCGCCTCCGCGAAATCGGGTGGGAACCACTGACGATTGCTCACCGTCGCCTGCGCCTCGCCGCTGTACCATCCGCCCCCGCGAATGATCCGGTAGAGCCCGGCCGGAGAACCGGCCGGGTCAACTGCGGATTCGACGCTGTAGGCATCGGGGGCGTACCAGTCGTTTACCCACTCCCATGCATTGCCGATCATATCGTACAGACCCCATCCGTTCGAAGCACGGGAACCCACGCGTTGAGGGCCGTCTCCGCGGGAGATCACGCAATGGTTTGCCGCGTCCTGATTCTCTCCCCATGGGTAGCGCCCTGTTGTTCCGGCACGTGCGGCATATTCCCACTGTGCCTCGCTCGGAAGCGACATTCCCCGAACCCGGCAGTACTGCTGCGCCTGACGCCAGGTGACGCAGACCACCGGATGATACGGGTTGCGTGCAGACGGCGGAACGCGGACCCTCATGAACCGGCTCCCGTTCCATAGCCTGCAGGTGCCGTCGTCATAATGTGCGGGAGTGCAGTGTCCGCCCGCCACGCATGAATCGTACTGCGATTCCGTCACCTCACCGGCATGGATGGAAAACGGAGAGAGCGTGACCGTGCGCCGCGGGAGCTCATCCCCCTCGCCGCGCTCACTTCCCATTGTAAATGTCCCTCCCTGAACCGCAGCCGTCTGGGCTTCAAGGCGTACCACTGCGGCAAGCCAGAGCAGTATTGTCGACATCCAAAAACCGCGTCCATGCCTGATCACCGGGCTAATCCTGTTTCTCGATGATCGCCAGCACCAGAAGAAACGTGAGGAATGTGCCGGCTATCAGGCCGATACTGAAGCGTTTCCGCCTGATCTTCGCTGCGGCGGCGGCCTGCTGCAGGGAATCGCGATACGAATCGGTATGGAGCAGCGTATCGATCACCTCCACCCGTCCTCCGCTCACAACGGTGACGGAGTCCTCGACAGGCCGGTAATTCTCTTTGTGAAGCGCAATACGGTAGGTCCCCGGTTTGATCAGTGAATCAGTATACGGGGTAGTTCCTTTGCCTTCGCCGTTGATGCTCACCGTTGCCTGCGGCGGTTCGGTCTTCACCGACAGGCGGGCAGGCGCCGATAATTGAAAATGCAGGGCGGTCTTCCGTGCGGCCTGAAGCTCAATGACCGCTTTTTTCTGAAAATATCCCGGTTTCCGAAACACCAGCGTATGCCTGCCGGCATGGAGATCCGGCTGATTGAGCGGTGAACTCCCCAGAAGCGCACCATCGAGGGATATTGATGCCCCTGACGGGTCGGTGGTTATCTCAAGGGTGCAGAGAGGCAACGGCTGCGGTACGGCCGCTGACAGTGAATCCCCCGCTGTCGCTTCTGTTCCCATCCTTTCCGGAAGAGAGGAGTCCGGGGCAATCTGAAACGAATCATGCCCCCGATTATCCGCTGCAGCCGGTTCGTCACCCGCAAAGGCAAACACGGCACACAAAACAACCGGCAGCAAAAAACGTTCGCCCTCCATATACGACCTCCTGTTTCAAGGAAGGTTTCAACCCTGATGATCGCCCATTTCCGGGCGACCGCAACGTATATTTTACGTTTCGGTCACCTGATTTATGCTCACTCTCGTTGAGGAGTATGGGTTTGGTAATATACTATTTATCCTTCAACAACCACGCTTCCAGCCGCTCAAGGAGCAGTGCGTGCAGCAAATACGCGAACAGACGCTGGCAATCAACAAACCGGACGCTCTGAAAGAACGCGTCACCGAATACAAGAAAAGAACGTCGGCTGACGTAACGAAGCCACACCCTGCATTTCTGCTCCAAGCCCTGCTCGCGCTTGTTTTTTCCCTGCAGGCGCAACCGTCCGATGCGTTGCAGTCGGTTCTGACCAAGCCCTCGCTTCCCGGTATTCACCCCTCGGCCGACTCCTCTTCCGGAACCGATAAACCGGTGAAAAAAAAACAGGACCTTACCGACACGGTACATTACGAGGCAGACAAAATCGATTACGATGCGGAAGCGAAGAGGCTTATACTGACCGGAAACGCGCGGATCGATTACCAAAAGATCACCCTCTATGCCGATACTATCCTCTACCTTATTGATCAGGATATTTTTACCGCAACGGGAATGCCGCAGCTTGTTGAAAGCGGCGATACGACGGTCGGTGATTACATGATCTACAATATCAAAACGCGCCGTGGAAGGGTCAACCACGCCAGCACCCACCTCAGCGACGCCAGCTTCAACGGAAACAGAATTGTTAAAAGTAAAGACAATGAACTCTACGTCGACGCCGGAGATTACACTACCTGCGCACGGATCGATACCCCGCACTACTGTTTTTACGGCAGAAACATCAAAATCATCCCGAACGATAAAATCATCAGCCGGCCGGTGGTTCTCAACATCGGAGAGGCGCCGGTGGCCGCCCTCCCCTATTTCATCTTCCCCATCGAGCGAAAACGGCGCAGCGGGTTCCTGACGCCTGTCTGGGGCGGCCATCCGAGCGGCGGCGGATATCTTGACAATATTGGATATTACTTCGCGCCCAACGACTACGTCGACTTTACGCTGCACTCCCGGGTCTATGAATTCCGCGAGTTCGTCCTCAATGCCGCAAGCAGCTGGGCGCTCAAATACCGCCTCAACGGATCGCTCTCCGCACGTTATGCACTCAACACCGATTTTCTGAACCGGCGCAATGAGTGGGCGATCAATTTCTCACACGACTGGAATATCACCCCCGACGGAAAGACGCGTCTGTCGGGGGCGGGGAACCTGCTATCGACGAAGACTTCCCGGTATAATTTCATTGAGCGCTATTCCGAAGACAGCCTTGAGCTGCGCGAGCAGAGCCTGAAGGCCAACCTCTCATTCTCCCGTCAATTCGACCGCATCAACAGCAGACTGAACCTGAGCGTCGACCGCACGCATAACCTCCGCACCGACATGGTCAACGATAATCTGCCCATCCTCACCTTCAACGTTCCGAGCCGTCCGCTCATTCCTCATGAAACGACCGGCAAGAATGACAGCCTGAAGTGGTTCAACAACATTTACTGGGGATATGACGCACGTGGTATCATGAAACATACGGGATCAGCATCCCGCAGTGATACCGTCAAAGAATCGTATCATCCGGGCATGTCGCAATCGATCAATTGTTCGGCGCCGCAAAAGCTTTTCAAATGGATCACCGTCAGTCCAAATTTTTCAGCCCGGGTATCGACCTTTCTCGGCTACAAGGATACCGCCGTGCTGCGTTACGATACGCTGTATGATACGGTGCAATATGTGACGACCGATACCACCGGTAAAGACCGCTTCGACGATTATACGTTCATTCGTTACGAATTCTATTCGCGCAACCAGTTCCCGGAGGAGGACAGTGTACGGGTTTTCAAGCATAAAATGAGGAGCATACCCGTCCATAATGAATATCCGCACGCAGTCTCTCACGTTCCTTCATGGAAAACCGGCGTAAGCGTTTCCACAAATCTTTACGGTCTATTCCCCATCCATATTCTCAATTTCGCCGGTCTTCGGCACACCTTTTCCCCGTCGCTCTCCTACACCTTCACTCCCGAACAAAAACTCGAAAAGGAGTTCTATGACGCGGGTATTTCCTACGACCGGGGACATAAGCGCAGCCAGCAGGTTAATTTCTCCCTCGGCAACCAGTTCGAGGGGAAAATCGTCAAGGAGACAAACGAGGGTGAAAAACCGCAGGAGCAGAAATTCACGATCCTCTCATTCGGTCTTTCGACGGGGTATAATTTCGAGGCGGAAAGAAGAAAATGGAGCGATCTCAGCATGAATGCCTCCACCGGATTCAAAAATATCCGCCTCACCTACAACTCCGGTTTCTGGTTTTACGATGAAATGAACCGTCTGAGCGCTCCGCTCATGCACGATATGAGCATCAATCTGAGCATCGGAACGCTCGGCGCGAAAGGGATGTTCTGGGGAGGTGACCTCATCGTGCTCGACTCGCTCCAGCCCGACGATCCGGTAAAATATGCCAATGTCAATAAAAACGACTGGAACCTCTCGCTTACCCCGAACTTTACCTTTTCAATGACGCGCTCCACGCCGACTGAAATGTTCACGCCGACCAAACAGTACGGTCTCAACAGTTCGGCGAGCGTCAATATCACCCGCAACTGGTCGCTGCAGTGGAGCAGCACCTACAATTTCCAGGCGAACCAGTGGGTACAGAACAGCATCAACATGGCCTGCGATCTGGAGTGCTGGAACATGCGCTTCCAGTGGCGGCCGGAAAAGCTCAATCCGGGCTATTACTTCATCATCCACATCAAGAAAATCCCGGAGATCAAGTGGGAACAGCGGCGCTGAGCGGCGGTGTACCGGGCGATTCGTTTACATAAGAAACTCATTGCAGCGGCAGGGATCGGCGGGTTCGATCGTCAGGATTTTTTCCGCACACGCCTTCCGGTACACCCTGACGCGCACCTGCGCACTGTCGCGGACGCGCGAATAGCGTGCGACCATGGAGGCGGCGTCGATGATCTCGCTTTCGGAAAATTCGCCGCGCCCTATTCCCATGGGGCCCGGAACATCGGCGAGATCGAACACTAGATCCTCATCCGAAATAATTTTCTCGAAGATTTCATTTTCCTTATCATTGCGGGCGATCACCAGTCTGCATCGTTCGCCGAGCGAAAAATGACGGCCGTAGGCGATGAGTTTGAAGTCTTCAAGGGTATGGCCGGGATATTTCCGGGCTAGTGCATGATACCGCCGCGCCGAACCTATGTCAGTCAGAAGACAGCCGCCTGCGGGGGATATATGCCGCAGGCCGTTGGCCCGTGCATAAGCGAACTGCGCCTGCCTGCCCCTCCCTGCGAGCGCCATTAGCCGTTCACGGTCGACCAGCCGTTCCCGTTCAACGATGGTCGGTTCGAGAAGCCGGGCGCTCAACGGACGGAGCAACCGCCCGGCAAGACCGGCCCGTTTTTCAATCATCCGCAAACATTGCAGCCGCTGCGACTTCGGACGCTGGCCGATCACTTCGCCGGTGGCGACAAACGATGCGCCCACTTCCTCCATGATGTGCCGTGTCTCCACCAGCCGATGGATACGGCAGTCAAGACAGGGGTTCGCATTTTTGCCGAATCCGAACCGCGGCGACCGCACCATTACAAAGAACGGTTCACCCTCCTCCACGATCCGCAGAGGAAGGCCGGCTGCAGCCGCGAGCGAGCGGATCCGCTCGTGACCGTTGCCAAGACCGGAATAGAAAGGCAGTACAAAATGGAGCAAAAGAAGTGAAAGACCCTGACTTTTAAGCAAATGGGCGGCGACGGTGCTGTCGAGCCCCCCGCTGAACATGATGATTCCCTTGATGGCTTCGGTCATGTTAGTGGATCGGAGAAACCGCCGTCGATTATCCGCTGATAAAAGAGTTTCAATGCAGCGGTATGCAGTGCGATCGTCCGGGGGGCGAGCCGCTTTTCCTTTGCAAGATACAGACGATACTGTTCAATCTTATCGATGGAGGTATCCCCCCGGGATGCCGGAAGCCATTTCAGATAGGCGGCAACGATCGTGCAGTAATTTTTCACCGTACGCTGACTGAATTGACGGTTTAAAAGAATGGTACGGAATTGCTGCACCGGATCTTCGTTCGAAGCCAATGGCGGATTAACGGCAACCGACTCGATCTTCTTAAGCATTTCAATATGCGGCTTTGACGGAGCGATATGCAGGTAAAAAAGGAGAATCGGCGGCAATCGTTCGGACGGATCATTTTCGATAAACGACCGCACTGATTCAAGCGGTATATTGCGCGGATTCCCCGGCAACGTTTCGAGAAACGTCTTGAGCGTCGCCCAGAACAGTTTGCGCTGCTCACCGCTGTACTTGAGTCCCGAAAGCACCTCCACATACTTTTCGAGCCAGAAATTGAGCCACTGGTGCGGTTTACGAAAGGTTTGCATTTTCATCGGATATGCCGCCGTAATTCACTCTGTAAAGATACATAGCGCAGGAGGCCGAAGCAAGCTTTCGAGAAAACCATCCTACGTTCCCGTTCTTCCTGCATATCATTATCAATTGTACCCTTTAAACGACTGAACCGCAACCGATAATCTGATGGCCGGCGGATGGACGGTTCCGGCAGGAAAGGAAAAGCAGGGGCGGCTGGCGCTCAAATAACCTATATTTTATTAAAGGGGGAAGTTCCATGCAAAAACAAAATCAGATCATTCACTACAGTCTGCAGCTCATCATACTCCTGTTCTGTTGCGTGACAGCCCAGACGACAACCTACCTTTTCTGCTTTTTTAAAAACAATGGTGAAGACGGGATGCATCTTGCCTACAGCCTCAACGGCGAGTCATTCACCGCACTCAACAGCGATCAGTCCCTTATCAAACCCCAGCTCGGAAAAGATCGGTTGATGCGCGATCCAAGCATTGTCCGAGGGCCTGACAATATCTTTCATCTGGTCTGGACCACCGGCTGGAACGATCGCTGCATCGGTTATGCAAATTCAAAGGACCTTATCACCTGGTCAAAGCAGGACTCCATTTTCGTCATGAAAAATGAGCCGACCGCAAAAAACTGCTGGGCGCCGGAGATCTTTTATGACGCCGCTTCGGACCAATACATCATTATCTGGTCCACTACCATTCCCGGTAAATTTCCCGAAACCCGGGCCTCGTGTGACAACGGCGGCAACCATCGGCTCTATTACGTCACTTCGAAAGACCTGAAGAAATTTTCTGAAACGAAACTCTTCTATGACCCGGGTTTTAATTGCATCGATGGCTTTCTCGCCAAAGACGAAAACCGCTATGTCTTAGTTTTAAAGAATGAAACCTGCACCGACGCTGTTAAAGGCTTCATTGCGGCAAAGAACTTCCGCATCGCTTTTGCCGATGCAGTCACCGGACCTTTCGGAAACCTCACCGGGGTACTCAGTACCGGCGGCGATTGGGTTGAAGGACCATCGATGGTGAAAATCGGTGATGCATGGTACTTATATTATGACATTTATGGGAAGGGACGTTACGGCATACGGAAATCAAAAGATTTCAAAACCTGGAGCGGCGGCGCCGACAATATGACGAAACCAAACGGAGCACGTCATGGAACGGTCTTCGCGGTAACGGGTTTTATCGCCGATAAGGGGGAAAAAACCGGCTTCCGCTGGGAGGCGACGTCGCTGCAGAGGCAAAATCAGGAAAAACTCTCACATGCGCCTTCATTCTTTGTTGCACGAGAAACCCTTTTCTACAACAATAAATCCTCCATATTTCAGATGGTGCGCGTCTTCAGTATCGACGGGAAGCTGCTGTGCGAACTGAAGCCCGGATTTAAAGGCGACGGTACACTGAAACTCGCGCTGGTAATGCGGGCCCCGCATGGCGTGATGCTCATCGACGCAACGGGAGTGACGGGACGCTTCAGTACAAAGTTGGTTTGGTAAGGCACTTCGTTGTTGGTCCCTACGACCTTATTCTCTCTCCGCCTCCCATTGACTTATGCAATGCCCCGGCCAGTTCTTTTCGTCCAAGCACCGCGCCCGTGAAGATATCGTTGCGGCCGTCGAGATACTTTGTACAGCTCTGCAGCACCAGATCGATCCCGAACTCGAGGGGGCGCTGGTTGACCGGCGTGCTGAAGGTACTGTCGATAAGGGTAAGGATCTTATGTTTTTTCGCTATTTTCACCAGCTTGACCAGGTCGAAGATATTCAAATAGGGATTGGTCGGCGATTCGGAAAAAATAAAACGGGTATTCGGCCGGATCGCCTTGTCCAGAGCGTCATAATGGCGTCGGTTCCCCTTATCAGTTGTATTTGAAAAACAGCGTCGCGTTATTGACCATTCCTCCAGAAAAACAGTTAATTCTTTAAGCGTCTAAAAATCTGTTTAATGTACCGGACCTTAATGCCGTTAATAAATCAAAAGCCCCGCTGTACGCGGGGCTTTTGAATCGGACCGGACGAGACTCGAACTCGCGACCTCCGGCTTGACAGGCCGGCGTTCTAACCAACTGAACTACCAGTCCAAAGTTGGTGCGCTTACACCGTGAAAATTAATTAATTTCCGATACTATTATTGGGCGTTGTAGGATTCGAACCTACGACCACCTGCTTGTAAGGCAGGTACTCTATACCAGCTGAGCTAAACGCCCTCTATTTCGTCTTTATCCGTTCTTTATCTTTCAGGATAATAGCAACCGGAATAAGAATGCAATATCCGCCAACTAATAAAAACGGCGCCCAACTGAGTGATAAAGGATTATCAACCGGTCCCTGTGCCAGTAAAATATATCCGAGTGTGATTATAATACAGCCGGTAACGAACAAAGCTACCTGTTTTCCGGTAAACAGGTTGTGCATAATACCCCCTTGAAAGAAATTAAAATTATATCAGGTATTCATGAAGAGTCAATATCAAATTTGCAGATCCTTGACAATTCGCTCGCGTTCTTCACCGGTTGCCGCATCCTTGAGCGCACGCAGGCGCTGGCAGGTGACGTTGTTTGCCTCATTGAGCAGCAATGCAAGGTTCTGCAACTCATCCCCTTTCCGGAGATGTATCTCGTTTGTATAGGATCCCCGGATCATGCCGTGACAGGTTTTCTCAAGCCGGAAAACCGGTCCCGCGACCTTATGGGAGAAAAAAATGCTGAGCAGGACAATCTGTACGATAACGAGAAACACACCGGTCCCGAAGACCCACAGCAGTGAGACCATCAGGTTCCTTTTAAACTCCTTGTTGTCGGAAAAATCCCTGAAATAATCGGTGATCCCATGGACTAGGGATTTATACCGTTCGATTGAAGGGGATGGCTGGTCCTGCAATTCAAGCGCTATCCTGCTCTCGATATCGTTTTTAACGATGCGGACCGTTGTCGTTAAAAGCGTTTGCGAGGCCATGTAAAGTGTTACCAGCATGAAACCGAGCAGGATCAGCATCGGGATAAGCATGGTGAGCATATAGCGTCCCTGAAATTTGCGATCAATAAAAAAATGGGTCCGGTTGATACCGGTACTACTGTTTTTCTTCGACACGTTCACGCTCCTTCTCTCTGGACGGATACTCTATTCTGGAATGAAAAATACCCTGCAAAACAGGCATGAATCCTTCAACGATCTCATCGAGGTCACGAAGCGTCAGATCGCTCTGATCGAGCTGGGAAGAGAGAAACTTGTCACGAATGATCTTCTTGACCAGTTCTCGTAACAATTTGGGTGAGCTCGTGCCCAAGCTTCTCGAGGCTGCTTCAACCGAATCGGCAAGCATGATAATGGCCGATTCCCTGGTCTGCGGCACAGGCCCGGCATAACGATACTCCTGCTCCTGCACCTGTTTATGGGGATCCTGTTCAAGCGCTTTTTCATAGAAGAAGGAGACCATACTTGTACCATGGTGCTGCGTTATGACATCCTGGATCGATTTGGGCACATGATATTTTCGCGCGAGTTCGACTCCGTCTTTGACATGGGAACAGATGATCAATGCACTCATCGATGGCGCCAGCTTTAAATGGCGGCTCCGGTCGACCGTAAGGCAGTTCTCAATAAAATACTCTGATTTCTCAATTTTCCCGATGTCGTGATAGTATGCAGCGACCCTCGCGAAAAGCGGGTTGGCGCCGATGCGCTGTGCCGCCGATTCCGCAAGGTTTCCCACCAGAACGCTGTGGTTATACGTTCCTGCCGCATCGATCGACAGACGTTTGAGGATAGGATGGTTTAGATCGGACAGCTCGACAAGCGTCATATCGGTGGTGATATCAAAAAGATGTTCGAAAACAGGGGTAAGCATCATTGCCAGGAAAATCGCGATGATTACGCTGATAAGCGCCAGAGAGCAGTTGATCCCCAGGTTGATCACCGACAGCTTGAATCCGATAAGATGCCAAAGGGTAATGATAACGACGCTGATCATGACCACGGGGGGGATGGCTTTAAAAAAATGCCATCGGTAGCGGATGTTCCGTGCTGAAAATCCGGCGACGATACCGCTTAACAAAGAATATATGAAAAAATACTGGTTGAACCCCATGACGATGCCGAAACAGATACTGATGAACAGCGTGTAGACTAAACTGATTTCCATGCTGAACAAAATGGCGGTGAGGATCGATCCCATCGTAAGGGGAATGAGATATTCGGGAACGAGCGAGGTCATTTCACTCGATCCTTCAAACAGACGTGGTGCAAGAATCATCGCCGCTCTGATAAAAGCGGCCTGCAGGCAAAGGACGATCGCCAGGGCTGACAGGTGCTTATGGTTGCGCATCAGACGTTTTTCATACTTCGCGATGTAAAACGCTACGAAAAGCAACGGCAGCAGCATGAGCAGCAGCCTTCCGGCATTATTGGCGGTAAGCTTCCGCCGCTCCTGGACATTTTCCATTCTATCAAGTGCATACCGCAATGAAAGCAGCTTCCTGATGACCTCGGGAGTCACCTCCTGGTGTTTACGGATAATCTCTGTATCCTTGATCACTTTCCCGCTGATTTCCAGGACCCCCTGAGAGGCTTTATGACGGCGCCGCATCGTTTCTTCGCCGTTGACTATGACATTCGGCCGCACAAAGGCGAACAGAAGTTCATAAATTCCGGCGAGCGCATCATCATCCAATTTCCGCTCGACACGAAGGCGTTTGATGGTGTTTTCAAGCGCTATTTCCTTTACCGGCAGGTCGGTGATGCGGACGGTCGTTTCAAGTGAATCTTTTCTGAGTGAAATGAACTGACGGTCATAAAGCAGGTGTTGATCAAACGAGGTGTTGTACAGTGTACGCAGTTCGGTGAGGCGTTCCATCGAAGGCACAAGCAGCACTGCCGATACACCTTTATCGAGCATGTCCCGCGCGTAAACCAGCACGTCCTCGATAAGGTACGGACGTTTTTGAAACAGGTTGAGTGCATTGTTGGAAAGCTCACGGGAAAGCGCCTGCCTGATTGAATCGGCGACGGAATCGGAAGTGTCGCTCTTGGATAGTTGAAGCAGGTCAGGTCGTAAATCAAAGAGTTTCTTCATTACCTGATCTTTTATCGCCGCCTCCTGATCCACCACCAGAAGAACCTGCTCCATCGCTTTTTTCCGCTCCCGCTCCACCTCTTCGGGTGAACGGACGATATCATAGGTAATAGGGGAAATTATCGTCTCTTTTGCAGCTTCCCCTACCTTCGGAAGATCAAACAACTGGACCCTTCTGGAATAAGGGAAAAATACAGTAAGAAAGACAAACGTCCCGGCAAGAATCAGGATTGGAGGATTAATAAACGCCGGTACACGAATCCGCAGATGTTTACCGATTTGAATGAACCTGAAGATTCGTGCCCGTTTATGCGACGTTATGGAATGCTTCATACTTATTAAACCGATGCAGCTGCGCTCGAAACATCGATTAAATTAATCTCTTCGGTATTGAAGAAAACGTCGAAAACTGTCGCCATTATCGGATGGATCATGGTAATGAATATATATATACTCCACAGGAAAAAGCACAAGATGCATTTCACCGCTTCGGCCATGTCCATGAATTCCCGGCAGAAATGATTCGCATCATCGCGGGATAGTCAGAACCTGGCCCGGGAAGATAAGATCAGAAGGGTCAACAAATTTTGATGGATTTGTATCTTTCTGATACCTGCGAAAATTGCGGTCAATTACAGCTTTATTCGCCTGATAGATTTTCGGCCACTGCAGCGGATCGCCGTAAACTCGCGCCGCGATACTGAACAGGGTCTCATAGCGGTCATTGATTTTCTGGACGGTATAAGAGTCGATGGCAGGTTTTTCCTGTATGACATTATCTGCTGTTGCAGCCATTTCAACGGAAGCGGACAAATCCGTTAGCCGACGTTCACACTGATTTAACAGTTCGACCACAACGCTAAACCGACCGGCAAGATCACGAAGCCTTGATGCAGAATTAGACTGCAATGATGCCAGGCGGGTTCTAAAAGAGAAAATCCGGGAAGAATCCCGCTTAAACTGCTCATCAGGACGATTTTGAATTGTAGTAATATCATGATGGAGCGCATCGATCGCTTCAGAAGCCTCCTCCACATCCTTGGCGGTGATTCCAAGCGCCCCAAGCTTTTTTTTCCGGATATCAGAGATTTTTTTTTTGATAGAGTTGATCTGGTTTTTAAGATCGAGTATTACCGCCTGCTCGTGCGCGATCTCTTCGCGCAGTTTCTGATCCCGGCTTTGATATTCCGACAGCTGTTTCTCGTATTCTCCATAAGAGAGAGAAGATTGGGCCGAAAGGGAGATACTCATCAGCAAGGTTGCACCCATACATTGGCGCACGATTTTCACGTGTACCCCCCTTCCCGGTAGTGCGAAGGAATTATACGTAATTTGTTTAGCGGCTTTATCCTATGGTTGAGATTCCTCAAGCTCCTGTTGCTCGTCCTCTTCTTCCGCCTTTGCGCCGCCGAGTTCCTGTTCAAGCTTCATGCGTTCCATACGGAGATCTGAAAGCTTGCGTTCAGCGCTCTCGGCCGCGGCTCTTGCCTGTTCTAATTTGCCCACTTCTTCATTGCTTGGTTTTGGAGTACATCCGGTAAATCCACCCATGAGAAAAAGTATACTGACAAGAACAACCCCATTTATCTTGAGAAACTTTGCCATTGAAACCTCCCGTTCATTGTACAGCATCATTAAATGGTAGTCAAGTAGGTAATATATAGTATCTAAAAAGGGCTCTGTCAAATTATTACCAAAATAATTAATGCGTTTTTCAAATAAAATTTTCCTGATGATACCGGATTTCAGGATTGTTGCCCCTCCAGACGTATCCCCAGTTCCTTCAACTGGCTCTCTTCAACGCTGTCGGGAGCATCGTCCATCAGTGAAATCCCCGCGGTAGTTTTGGGGAAGGCGATAACGTCCCTTATACTTTCGAGTCCCAACATCAACATTACCAGCCGATCGAGTCCGAATGCGATGCCGCCATGGGGTGGAGCGCCGAATGAGAGAGCTTTAAGCAAAAAACCGAATTTTCGTTCCGCCTCAGCCTTGCTGATTCCCAATAAATTAAAAATCTTCTGCTGAATTCCGCTATAGTGTATCCTTATACTCCCTCCACCGACCTCAAAACCGTTAAGCACCAGATCATAACTTCGCGAACGGGCTCTGAAATACTCCGGTGTATCCAGCAACTGAATATCTTCCGCTAATGGTGCAGTAAAAGGATGGTGAACCGATACATATCGGTTCTCCTCCTTACTGAACTCGAAAAGCGGGAATTCAGTGATCCAGGCAAAATTGAACCGGTCCGCCTCGATAAGATTTTTTATCCGCCCGATTTCCAGGCGCAACTGCCCCATAGCGGTAAAACAGGTCCGCTCTTCAGCGGCGATACAAAACAACATATCACCGGGCTTTACCGAAGTTACGGTAAGCAACTTGCCTTCTTCGTCATCAGAAATAAATTTTCTTGAGGGCCCCTCCAGTCCGTTTTCGGTATGCCGCAACCAGACTAACCCTTTTGCGCCGAATTTCGCGACATGGGCAGTAAGCGTATCGATCTGTTTGCGGGTCAAGTCTGCACATTGAGGTGCGGCAAGCGCACCAATACTGTCCTTATTTTCAAGCGCCGATCTGAATACATTGAAAGTCGAGGTGCTGAGCACAGAGCTTACATCGCAAATAGGCACCCCGAACCGTAAATCCGGCTTGTCACTCCCATAAGTGGAGAAAGCTTCATCATAGGTCATTCTCTGAAACGGAACAGTGACCTCGATATTCAGACAGGATTTGAAAATCGATGCCATCATACCCTCAAAGGTGGCATAAATGTCGTTTTCATCAATAAACGACATCTCGACATCGATCTGGGTGAACTCCGGTTGCCGGTCGGCACGAAGATCCTCATCACGAAAACAGCGGGCGATTTGGAAATAACGTTCAAAACCGGCAACCATCAATATCTGTTTATACGTCTGAGGTGATTGCGGCAATGCATAGAATTTTCCTTTATTGATGCGGCTCGGGACGAGGAAATCACGGGCCCCCTCGGGAGTACTTCTCATGAGAACCGGTGTTTCAATCTCGATAAATTCCCTGCTCCAGAGATATTTTCGCACTTCCGCCGTTACCAGATGACGAAAAGTAATGTTTTTGCTCAAGGAAGGCCGGCGCAAATCCAGATAACGGTAACGATACCGCAGCTCTTCAGACTCCGATGCATCGGGATCATTGATGTGCAGGGGCGGCGTCGCGGCGTCATTGAGAACAGTCAAGCCTGAAGCGATGACCTCGATCTCACCCGTCGCCATACGGGGATTGGCCATATTCGTTGGTCGTAAACGTACCTTGCCGCTTACCGCGACGACAAATTCATGTCGCAATTCTGCGGCTGCAGCGGAAGTTTCCGGCTCGTCCACCGGATTGAACACCACCTGGGTAATACCATGCCGGTCTCGTAAATCGATGAAAATAATTCCGCCGTGATTACGCCAGTTATGTACCCAGCCGTTAAGAACGACGTTCAAACCATCATTCCGGGCTGACAGCTCGCCACAGGAGTGTGTCTTATGCCAGGAAGAAACCGTTGTCATAGCATCCTTTGTCAAAATCGTTGTTATGAAAACAACCCAGAATCCAGATGAAAATAACTTGTGGTTGGTGATTAGCAAAGGGCGATACAACTATTCAAGGCTTACTATATTCAGAAACCAGAAGGAAGAAAACCTGTTTTTATATATTATTATTTATTCTATTTTCTTTCCTGACCCCCGACTTCTGAAAAAATGCAAACATTTTCAACTAATTCTTGCTTTTTGTAATATATTAAAATAATATAATTTTGCCCTATAATAATGTTTTAAATTTACTTGCGTGCGGCAAACAACTATTTTTTATTTAATTTGTATCAGCGCTATTAGCATCATCCGATTTCTTTATGAGTACAGGTACGACACAATCGACACCGAAAGCCCCCTCCGGTTCCGCACCGGTCAAAGAGCAGATGCTTCAGGAAGGTGATCTTCTTGGCCATTGCCGCGTCAGGGAGCTGATCGCGGCGGGCGGAATGGCAAATGTATATAAAGTATGGCACGAACAACTCGAAGTCGTCCGCGCGATAAAGATTCTTAAACCCGGATTCAGCGACGAAGCACGGGGACGCCTCGAAACAGAGGCGAAAATTTCGGCCAATTTACGTCATACGAATATTGTTGAGATTTACGGCATGGGATACTGGAACGACATACCGTACATCGAGATGGAATACATCGACGGCCCGTCGTTAAAGGATCTCCTCGAAAAAAACATCCGTCTTCCCATGCAGTTTTCGCTTTCGGTTGTCCATTGCGTCTGTACAGCACTCCAGTTCGCCTATAATCAGGACATGACCCTTTACGGCAAGGTCTACGACCGCCTCATTCATCGCGACATCAAACCGGCCAATATTCTGCTGACCACAAGGGGTATCGTCAAACTGGCCGATTTCGGCATAGCGCGTCCGAGTGAAGTGAGCATTCATACCGTTGGATCAAAAGTCATGGGCACGTTCGCCTACCTGAGCCCCGAACAGCTCAATGGTGAAAAACTTGATCAGCGGTCCGACGTCTATTCGCTCGGAACCGTTCTTTACGAAATGCTCACCGGCGCGAAAACATTCCCCCAGAAACTGCTCGCCGAACTGGTCCAGCGGAAATCCAACGGACAATTCATCCCGGTCGGATCGATGGGGGTCCATCTGCCCCATCAACTTAGCAGCGCTGTCGAAAAAGCCTTGGCATTCGACCGGATAAAACGGTTCTGTGATGCGGGAGAATTCAATATCGAGCTTACGGCCATTATAAGAAGGCTTACGACAAAAACCCCCGAAGAGATCATCCGGACCTATCTTAAAAATCCTTATGCCCCCGGGTTGCGCCGAAAACCTGTAATCGACATCGTGCCGGTGGTGCGGAGCGTCGGGATCGTAGCGATAATCGTTGTTTTCGCTTTCATTGCGTTTCGAACGGCTTCGCGGTTCAGGTATACATTTACACAGTGGAAACAGTACCTTATTCCGCCCGCCGTTCCGTCGCCGCCTGCGGCGGCGAACCAACTGCCTACCCTGCCGTCGAAAACCATTATTCCGCAAAGAAATGATCAACCGCCGAAGGCATCAATACCGAAACACGCACCCGTGGATCCACTCACCGCTGCTCTGAAAAAATTCAGCTCCGGTGATTATGCGGAAGCGATTTCGGCACTCGAATCGATTTCACCCGATATTCTCTCTCCACCCCAGAAGAAGCTGCGCGTGATCCGGCTCCTGCAGGCATATATTTCTTTCGGCAACATTGAAGAGGCCAACAACCTTGCTGCAGGCGAGCCGGTTGACGACGGACTCTTCTATCTGCTCAAAAGTCAGATTGCAGTGCAGCGCAATCAGCTCGAAATTGCTCTCGAAGCCGCTGATGCTGCGCTTTCAACCCCATCCTCCTACGATAAAGCACTCCGGAGAAAGGCCTCTTTTCAGAAAGCGTTGGTGCTTCATTCCCGTTATTTCCTTAAACCGAATCAAACAAATTTTAAGAGTACCCGTGAAGGCTGGAAAGCATATGTCGCCGACTATTGCTCCAATGACGATCATTCAAAAGAGTGTCATGAAGCTTTAGAGAAGCTTTCAACACTTGAACAATGATGCACTTTTATAGTAAGTAAGCATCCACCGGCACTCCGGCGGCTTCGAAAAATAAAGGCCGTCTCACCGCTCCGCCGGGAAATTAAAAGAGCACCCGCCATCTCTTCACCGGACGTGTTTCCCGGATACAACCGCACCTCAATTAACTGCCAATGAGTTCGCTTGATGAGTAATGAAGGATTGTTATTGATATAAGGCTCCGCAAGATAATAATATAGAATTAGGTAACCATATTCAGTAACGATTCGCCCATGATCAACCGCTTATAGGGGAATAGGGGAATTTCCCTAGACCGACACCTGAGGAGCATCGTTATAAGGTATTGAAAATAAAAAGATAATGATAGCTAAGCCGTTGACGGAAATACTATCTTTTATTTGAAAGGATAAGCCCTGACACAACAACCGGCAGCGGCCGCG
This sequence comes from Chitinispirillaceae bacterium, assembly GCA_016929415.1. Classification (GTDB taxonomy): domain Bacteria; phylum Fibrobacterota; class Chitinivibrionia; order Chitinivibrionales; family Chitinispirillaceae; genus JAFGNB01. The sequence goes on from JAFGIW010000027.1 coordinate 20,585, forward strand.
AGCGGCAGGGACCCTGAAAATTGAAAGCGGATCCGATGATCGTCCATAACCATATCACCCCCGCCTTGCGCCACGCCGTCCACCAGTATGATACGCTGGTCGTGTCCCGCGACCATGCGCTGTTCAACCAGTTGGGCTCCTTTCTCAAAGAGTTCGAACCTGAGCGCACCCCGGTGCTATTTGACAATCAAGCATCCTTTACCGCCTTTGAAAATGCCCTTAAAAAATGCGATCTCATGCTCTGCGATATCCGTTCGGACTATGCCGTCATCGGGCTCAGCGCCTCCGCCATGGAATGCGTCCCCGCGCATACGCTCTCCATTGGATTGACCAATAACAATGAGTGTTCCCCGGAAGTGCTCAATCTGCCGCAGCATCCGCGCTTCAGCGGAATCATCGATAACCGAAACGGCTGGTTTGCGAACTGGCACCAGATCGCTGCAATCAGACAGGCGTGGCACAACCCCCTCATGGTATCCCGCATCGAAGAAGTCCCGGTGAATGATGTGATACAGATGATCTCTTCTGGCCGCTGGAATACAATAGTCCATATCGAAGGATTCGACGCTGCAGCGCCCTCATCAGCTGCAAGAAAACCGCTGCGGGGGTGCATTTCGTTTTACCAGGGAGAACCTCAGACGGCGTGGTCATGGCGCAGTGCAGGAATCGAGGCGATATTCGACCTTCTCTCGATCAAACAGGGGGTTTTGCAGGTGATAAAGAACCTCTGCGCCCCCACCATCCGCAACGTATTTCTGCAAACGGAGGAAATACTGCTTTCGTATGCAGTCGCTCTTGACGAGTCCGCATTCACGACATCCCCCGGCAAGAAAAACTTCGATCCTCCGGAATACCATTCTCCTGAAATGTCTCCTGTCAACCAGTGCCGGGACGCGGTTTCTTCGACGACGCCGGTGCCGGTTGCCGACGGGGGAAAACGTTCCTGGTGGAAATCAAACGGTGCCCGGCTCATTGAAACAGTAACCAATACTCAGCCTCAATCAATACTCCTGCGCTGGATGAATGAGGAAGAGCTGCTGCGGATAGCCAATGAACAAATGAACCCGGGATTTCTGTTTTTTTATGGTAAGGAAGCAATACTTATCAAGCTATTTTCAGCATGTTCACGCGGTTTTTCTTCCGGAAAAATGAATGCGGACAACCGCTTCCCGGTACTGCGGCTCGGACGTTCTCATGAGCAGTGCCTGTATATTTCAGGTCTTGACCCTGCCGTTGATAGGAAATGCGTACGCAATCATCATGCAGTGCTCTTCATGACTTCTGAGGAGCCGGACCTGATCAAACAGCTCTGTTCACGGCACCACGCATCGCTCCAGATCGTCACCGATCCGGAGCATGCTCCGCCACAGGGTGTGCCTTGCGTATTTCCCGACGATTCCCTGGCCGTTCACCTGCTTGCCGCTCCCGATTTTTCATGGCAGAGTTTGAAAACACTGCTCATCGGCATCATCTCAACCCTTGTGGATATTGATTGAGGAGAAACCGTTGCCATCCTTCGAAATGATGCTTGAACAAATTCTGCTTGGAAAGGGTTCAGGAGTGTCCGAACCGCTTTCGGGCGCATTAAAGCGGACGTACGGTAGACAATTGTTAACCCTTTCACTCGAATCGATTCATGGTCCGTTCTTTACCACCGGTTCAGCCGATGTGCCTCCATCCGATGGGGAACGGAACTTTAATGCACTGCCGTCGCTTACCGGCGGACCGAAAAACGAAAAACGGTTTTTCTTTACAATGTCCGACCGGCGCTGGGAGGTGCTGTCGGCATTCACGCTGACGACGTCGCCGTTTTTCACTACCCTGACACTTGATATATCAGATCCGGCAAGCGCCCCGATCCGTTCGCGTCTTTTCAAACTCGCCGACTACTTCACCGTGCAATGCAGAAAGCTTCTTCAGGGATATTGTGATGCCGTTTTCCGGCAGCAACCGACGTCGGGACAACCGGCCGATCAGTTCGGCATCGAAAAAAGCATACTCCGGAAAATTATCGATTTCTCAGCGCACGTTCACTGCGCCGTTCTGCTTGATGAAGACGGTTTCATCATCCATACCGAAGGATCATCCGGATCGGTCGACGAACTAGGCGGCGCGCTTGCCCGTCTTTTCTATCGCAGCAATCACGAAATCGCCCGCCTCGATTGCGCCGATTGTCACGCCGTTACTATCGCCGACCAGGAATACACGATCCGCATCGGCCGGCTTGCGGGCACTTCACTCGCATTTGCCGTTTCGGTCGAGGGACCCCATGCGACCTCATTCGCCCACTTTCTCCATAAGGTCGCATCCGAAGCGCTGACCGATCATGCATGGCGCACCGGACAATTATGGGGAGTCGCCGTCGCTGAGCTTCCCGAACCTGCGCGCATTCGTGAATCATGGTTCAGTCCGCCCCGGTTGCTGCCGCACGGCAAGTTTGTGGGGAAAAAAGGAGGCAAATCGTTTCATGCCGCCAACTGCCAGATACTTGCGAAAACCGACCCGTCCCTGCTTCAATGGTTTAAGAGCAGGGCGATAGCCATTGAAAACGGATTGCGTCCCTGCGGCGCATGTAACCCTTGACAGGTAATGACGATGACCGACCAGAAAACATGCGAATACATCGTGACGAATGCCGGTTCGGTCGAAGCGGCCATCATCATCAGCGGCAGCGGACTTCCGCTGGCCTGGCATACCGCCAGGGACACTGCCGTTGATGAGGTATCGTCGATCAGCGCGGGTCTTCTCGCCATTGCCCGTGAACTGCACCTTTTCGATACGACTTCGAATGCTTCGATGATATTCGAGACCGCCTTCGGCGCGATCATCATCAGGACCATCGATGCCGATTCGCTGCTGGTGCTCTGTCTTCTCAACGGCTATTCGTTTTTAACCATAAATCGTCTGCTGCAGAAAGTTTATCCGAATGAATCAGATGTCCATCAGTAATCATTCACCGTTCCGCTACACCTGTTGCGGTGTGAAGCTGAAAAAGAGGAGGTAAGGTATGGCAAAATCAGTCAAGGATGCACTTGAGGATTTCCTGCGGATCGAGGGCGTCACGGCGGTTGCAATCGTCGGTCGCGACGGCTTTGTCATTGAAAGCGCAAGTCGCATCAAACTCGATCCCGACGCACTCGGTGCGGTCGTGGCAAGCGCCATCGGCGCCTCGGAAATGGTCGGCAAAGATTTCAGCATGGGAAAGCTCGAGCAGTACCTGCTGGAGTTTGAAATGGGTAAAGCGATCATTGCAGCGGCGGGAAACGATATTTTCGTTCTGACTACCGATACCACGGCGGTCATCGGGAGCGTGCGGTATGCGGTCAAGAAGGGAATAGACGGGTTGACGAAGTTACTGTAAACGGTCGGACCGGAATGGCGTTGCGGCAGAAAGGACCATTGATCATCGCCGATCTCCATGATTATAGAGTGGAAACGAACACAAAAGGCGGCGTTCGTTTTTTGGGGAAGGTACATGCAACAGGAAAATGCTCATTCGATTTTTACCACGGTGGTTGAAACGCGCGGAGTGGAAGGTGTTTTTGAAATCAGTACCGATGGGTTCATTCTTCGTGCGCTTCAGAGCCGGTCGAGCGATCCGGAGGCGATAGCTGCGGTAATCGCGGCAACGATACGTTTCTGGAGAAAAATCGGTGATGATCTTAGGCTCGGACGATTAGAATGGGTTCTGTTGGAGTATGAACGGGGAAGAATGATCGTTGCGCATCATGGAAACACCATGCTGGTGATCATCGGTTCATTGCATATGATTTATGGAGAGGTGCTTATGAAGGTGCGGCCGTCGTTTTCCCGTCACGCCGAAGAAGTAACGCCGGATTGACCTCCATGCCGCTCTGTTCTGAATTGTATAATGGTGAAAAAGGAGAAGCCTATACCAAACAGTATTGATTCGTTGCATAATATCGCCCGCTTCGTCGGCGCACTTGCGAGCGCCTGCAAAAAGCCCTTGCCAAACGGGGATTGTCTGGTCAATTTGCTGGTCAATGAGATTCGTTGCGGCTCGAAGCAGTGATTTCCGATCCGGGTATCCTGCTGCAGCCTCCGGTATCCGGCATGCGTGAACAAATTCCTTGCATCACTCGGCCTGAAAGATTTATTTATATAAGGGGAGACCAGTAGAAAAGGGAGTCTATAATGCATACAAAAAGTCCTCTATGGGTAGTGCTCTTTTTAGCATCTATCTCCCCCAACTTCGCCAAACCGGTCCAGCCGATCACCATCGACCCGACGGTAACGGACTTTGATTCAATCCCCTCGGTAACCACCGAACGGACCTTTATCGTGGGGACAGTCCAGGACACCTCCATAGCGCGAGATGAAAGCGGCGTTGTCGGCTCGACACGCATCCGGCATCGTAAAATGGCGCCGATCATCTGTAACCCGGCTCCGGCAATTGTTGTCAAGAGATCAGTGGAAGGCCTGCTTTCCAAGAAAGGCCTTAAGGCTGAAGGTATGGATACCACTGCCTCCACGCTCGAAATCCTTGTGTTCGAATTTTCGCTCAAAGAAACCTCAAAGAAAATGTCGCAGACCATGGAGGCGAACATTGTTTTTCAGGTAACGGTCATCAATCCGGCCGACAGCACTCAGGCCATGAAATATATTATCAAAAGTCAAAACGCAAAATCGACGCTCGACACGAGTAAACATGCAGCCACCATTTTACGCGGTGCGATTGTAAGCTCCCTGAAAGAGCTTTTAAAAAGCATCGCCAGATAATGCCGCCGGCATATCGGAAGATGCTCCATAATATCGCTCCGGTCGCCGACTACCATAACGAAAGCTTTATCGGATGATTTCTCCGCGGGGGAAAAACGCCCCCCCGATATTTCGCCTCGCCGCAATGATGTTCATGCAGTTTTTTGCTCTTGGCTGCACCATGCCGATCATCACGCTGTATCTTAAAAGTGAACGGGGGTTTTCGGGATCTCAAATCGGTTTGATCATGGCGGTGACGGCACTTTCCTCTTTGTTTTCACCTTTGATCGGCGCATGTATCGCCGACCGGCTCATCAGTGCCGAGCGGCTGTTGTCGCTCTCGCATATGGGCGGGGCGGTACTTCTCTATTTTCTTTCCCTGCAATCACAATTCATTCCCGTGCTTTTCTTTCATCTGTTCTACTGGCTGATCATCGGCCCGACTTCAGCACTCACGACGGCAATCACTTTCCATCATGCACCTCATGCAGTGAAAACATTCGGCGGCATTCGGCTCTGGGGGACCCTCGGATGGATCGGTGCGGCATGGGTCTTCCGCTGCTGCTTTTTACAGGAGGGCGCCCCCGCAGGCACCGGCGACCTTCGCGGCGCATTGCTGCTGGGAGTATGCTCCTCGTTGATTCTGAGTGCCTTCTCTCTGTCAATCCCTCCGGGTGCCCCGAAAATCCATACCCGCATTGTCCTGCTTCCGAAAGACTCCCTGCGTATCATCATGAGCCCCTCAATACTCACCTTCGCGCTGTTTGCGATTCTAATCTCCATAGCCGACCGCATGTACATGTTCGGCGGCGGCCCCTACCTGAAATCGCTTGGATTTCAGGACCGCAACATTCTGCCCGCCCTGAGTATCGGACAGGGGCCGGAAGTGTTTGGACTGGCGATCCTCGGTTTGCTCATCATCCGTTTCGGAATCAAAAAAGTGTTCCTCTTGGGGGCAATGCTCGAAATCATCCGTTTCTTACTTTTTGCCGCCGAGGTCAACGGGTTGCCACTCTATTTCGGCATCAGCCTTCATGGTTTGACTTTCGCATTTTTTTTCGTCACCGCATCGATTTTTCTCGATCGAAATTGCACGGCCCGGACGAGGTCGGGGGTGCACCAGAATTTCGCCCTGATCGTTTCGGGAACAAGCACGCTAATCGGCAATCTGCTTGCGGGTTTTGTCGCCGACCGGGCGCGACTGCAAAACGGCGGGATCGCCTTTCCGCTTTTCTGGAGTGTACCGCTGATCTTTTCGGTTGTGGGATTTGTCGGTATCCTGATCTTTTTCAAGGAACGGTCATCGACCGTAAAGGGAAACACCGAAAATGATGCTTCACTCGCCCCCTCCTTGCCGGGCACCCTGGATCAGCCTGTTGGTTGATTTATAATCTCCCGATCAGAAATTTGAAGTCAGTGAGTGTTCGATGAAATTCGTACAGGACTTCATTGAAAGAGAGTTTTGCCCTGTTGAGCTCCGCTTCGGCTTGCTGTAGCTCAAATGGGGTACCGCTTCCGACTTCAAATGCCTTCCGTGCAACTGCACGACTTTTTTCAGCAATCCCGATCATGGTCCGGATCGCTGTCAATCGTTCCATTGCATTGGTCACCTGCTCGAAAACGGTACGTGTCGCCAGTTCGAGAGCTTCTACTGTTTCCTGCTGATCAAGGAGCATCAGATCCCGTTCTATAATAAGGCGCCGGATCTTATTCTGGTGTGTCAAACCGTAAAAAAGCGTCCATGACAATCCGATGAAAAGCCGCTGATCGTCGCCCCAGCGAACCGCATCTGTTTTATCAAGATTCGAGAATTGCCCGATCCTTCCGGCAAGTCCGCCGCCATACAGCGTCGGAAGGAGGTCCGCCTTCGCCAGATTGACCAGACCCTTCTGGATCTTTTCATCTCCCCTGAATTGTTTGATCCGATGGTTGCCCTGATGCATCTGATCGATCGCCTCGTTAAGTGAAATAAAAAACACCGGTTCGGGGAATGCGCCGTCGACCCAGAAAGTTGCGGGGGACCGGGCAAGACCGCACTGCATGATGATCGCTTCACATGCACTGCGCCGTTCACTCTCGCACTGTTTGCTTCCGATCCGCGCCTGTTCAAGCTGCAGAAGTGAATTGAGGGTATCAAGCTCACGCGCACGACCGAAGGAAAAATTTACTCTTGTCAGCCTGTGCGATTCGTCCGCAAGAGCGAGGCGCTCTTTACTGATCTCCAGGCGCTGCTGCTCCAGAAGCACTCTGTAAAACATTTTTATCGTCTCGCATCGCACCTTGTCACGCTCTTCATCATATCTGCATACAAGCTGGGATTGCTTTGCACGAGCGATACGCAGATTAATAAGTGTTTTGCCCTGTGAAAAAAGCGGTTGCCGAAGTGAAACGGCCGCCACCAAGTTGTTTCTGGGCAGGGAAATCAAATCTTCAACCAAAAGCGGCTCCTGCTCCCCCGTTTGCATCCGTGCCAAGCCCTCAGGTACTCTGTCGGTCGATGTGGTGCCGAATCTCCCCATACCGTTCTCATCATTAACCAGTAAATAAGGAATGGACTGGGCAAAAGCGTGGCCGATTCCGACATCAGCGGTAATACGAGGAAGGGCTGAACCGAAAATCTCCTGAATCGTCACTTCGGCGATTTCCATCTCTTTATGCACGCGTTGAAGCTCTTTTGAATTCTTTATTGCCTCCTCAATCAACTCATCGAGAGTGAATATTTTCGCCCATGCCACTGCCGCCGTCAATAAAAGCAGGCATAAAGAGTAATTATAACGATTCATCCGCATCCCGTTTTTCATGTTACGATCCATGTCGTCGCAAGAACCAAGTTAATATACAATACTAAATGCTCTCGCGTAAGAATCCTTTGGCTGCACTCCTCCATCCGAAAAAAACATACGGTTGTTTAAAGCCAGAAGTTCCCAAACTGCCCACTCCGCAGGAACAGTGATGTCATTTTTTCGCACGAGGGTAATAGAAAATGAATTTTTAGAGGTTCCCTTAATTATTTTTTAAATAAAAGTACCCTTTCATTGCCGAATGGTTATGTCCTCACGCCTTAGACGTTATCTTCAAGATGCTTATGAAACCAGACGTTCGACACATCATCCTCATAAAGTCGATCCGAAGTTTCCCATTCAAATAGACGATCAGGATGATAATGATAAGCTGAACGAATTCTGCAATATTTTCTGCGTGGTGGGGAGTAAAAACAGCTTTTCAATCGAACTGACCGGAACATTCCCGATATCTCAAAGCATGGTTGACCTTGTTGAAATCTACGACGGAACAGTCAACCGGGAACAGGGACGCCTTTCCCTCAAACTGACCCCCCCCCAGGTTGAAGCCATTATGGACCTCGCCGACAGGATAAGAAAAACATCGTTCATGGGCGACTCCGTCAACAACCCGAACTGGCTCTCAATGTCGGCACGCACCATCAGTTCACTCTACCGTTTCGTCAGAATAATAAAAAATTTCAATCAATCGGAGATACGTGCGGATATTCTGACGGAGTAGAGGAAAAGAAGGCCGGGGGCTGTAGGCTTGAACGGTTGAGCTTCCGGTCAGGGGGCGGGGATGCGGTTGGTGCTCGAACGGCAGGTCAGTCCCCCCATCCCCTTCACCACCTCCCGGCACTTTTTTACGATCGCTTTAATCGCCGGGAACCCATCCAGCTTTCCCATTACCTCTCCCAGCCGTTCGAGCGCGACGGGAATAAATTCCCGGTACCACTCCTTGCCCTTGTGGAGCGAGAGGTTCCCGTAGGCGCCAAGCGCCTGCATGAGCCGCTGTGCGGCGCAGAGGTAAAGGCGACGGCCGCATTCGTACTGCCGCCGGCCGCTCATTCGACAATAATATCCGTAGAGGTCGTCGCGCATCGCTTCATCGACCCTTTCGCTGTATGGATCGAACAGCAGCGACGCCACATCGTACTCCGGAGGGCCAAGCCGCGCGCCCTGGAAATCGACGAACCGTATCCGTTCTTTGTGCAGCATCACATTTTCCGACTGGAAATCACGGTGGATGGCGCTTCCGGGGAAGGCGGCGCAGGTACGGGCGAGATCCTTCCGCTCACGTTCCCATGCCGAATCGAGCATCACTTCACACCCGCAGTAATCGGTAACGCAGTAACGGGCGAAATAGGCGGTCTCCCAGACGAACGTCTCCTCATCCATCACCCGTGCTGCAATCACCGGATGAGTTGCGACCTGCGGTGATTGCCATATGCCGAGAGCGTCGAGCGCCTGCCGGTAAACCGCTATTATTGATTGGTGGTCGACCGGCCTGTTGTCGCAATATCGTTTCAGCGTCATATCGCCGAGGTCCTCTTCTAAGATCAGCCCGTGGCGGGGATCATCGGCGAGAATCCCGGGAAGCAATCCCATTGTTGACGTCAGGTCGCGGCCTATCGAAAGGAACCGCCCCCAGTCTTCATCGCGGCTGTCCCAGACGATCAGAATGGCCGATGCGCTCCCCTGCGGCACCCGCACGAAGTAACGTTGCGACCCCGCGCGACCGGCCAGCTCGACACTGCCGTCGGATGTTTCGAATCCAGGCAGCGTGCGCTTGAGAAAATCGATCTGTGCAGGTGTCAGGGTAACGGTCTCACTCATCAAACGCCGTCTCCCCCCAGGGAGTCAGAAGTGCATTGCGTAACGGATGTGGCGGGCATTTCATCGAATCCCGAAAAACAACGGTCCGCTCGACGCTGTATGAGGGGACGAACGCCGCATCTTCAATCCAGCAGTACTTACCGAAACGATTGTTTAGGGGCATGCGCCATTCTGCCGGGAAGCATCCCTTTCTCCCCCGGTCGATCCGGAGCGACGGCGGTAGAGCTATGTCAAGTCGGGCGTCGATGATGTCGAAGTGGGCTTGTGCAAGGGCTTTCGGGTTCCCGACATCGCACCAATAGCCTGAATCGATCAGACCGACGGAAACGGGTATCCCCTCCCCTATTGCACGCCGCCAGACCGGCAGGATGGAAAAATCATCCGCTTTCAGGAGCGCGAGGAATTCTTTTTTATAAAGTACCATCCCGATAAAATCGGCGGTCGCGAAACAACCGCGGTCACCTACCTCGTTCGCCGTACCCATATACCGGCGGTTTCCCGGATCGTACACAATCGTGCCGTTTCCGAAACCGTTTTTCCACGCGAGCAGCCGGCAGCACTCACCCGATGCCTCGAAACGTTGTATTTGCTCCCGAATGTCGAACCGGGCGATAATATCCACATTGATCACAATGAACGAATTATCACCATGAAGAAATTCCCGTGCGAAATGGAGAGCCCCGCCGGTACCCCGGATATTGGGGGCTTCATTGAACAGCGCGAACGATGCGGATGTCGCCGTACGGTACGCAATGACCCGTTCCGGAAGATAGTGTGTATTCACGCCGATGGCGGTTACCCCGCACTCGGTCAGAAAATCCAGCGAATGACCCAGGAGCGGCTTTCCGGCCAGCGGTATCAGCGCTTTGGGCAGATGGTCGGTGATGGGCCGCAGACGTGTACCGAATCCCGCGGCAAGGATAAATCCTCTCACGGCCGTTCCCCGGGATAGCGGGCGATTATCGTCGAAACATGACAGAGATTTCCCGATTGTTTCTTCAGCGGCGCCGCCGGCATCTCCTCCAACCCGTATCGTATCATAATAATCCTGTCCCGATGTATATTTAAACACTTCATATGGAATCCACCTTTTCGTCCGATTTCAAGGTTCAGAGCACTTCCATCACACTCTAAACGGAGCAGTACCCGGTTGTGAATATAGTTATTGTCGGTGCGGGAGTCGTAGGGTACAGTCTTGCCGAACATTTGAGCCGGCAGGGTCATCGTACTTCGGTCATCGAAAAATCAATCCACCTCTGCAGTGAAATCAATTCCAAGCTCGATGTTCTCACCATTAATGAAAATGGCGCAAATCCACGCATCCTCGAAATGGCGGGAATCAAGGAGGCTGAGATGGTAATTGCCGTTACGCCGAACGACGATACCAACCTTGTTGTCTGCAATTTCGCAATGCAATATGGTGTTCTGCGGCGCATCGCACGGATACGGTCACTCAAACTAAGCGACCTGCAGCCGCCCGCAAGTTTTGCCTCACTCGGTGTTACTCACGTTATCGAGCCGGAGATGGAGGTGGTCGATAATATCCTGAAATATATTGAACTCCCCGGTGTTACCGAAGCGGAAAACATCCAGATGGGAAACGCCTACCTGCGCGGGTATCGGATAACCGAAGATATGCCTATCACGGGAAAGACCCTCATCGAAACAAATGAGCTTACCAAGTCATCACAGATTCTCATTGTTCTTATTATCCGTAACGGGAAAGCGATCCTGCCCCGCGGTACCGAGATTATACGGCCGGGAGACGAAATTATCGCCATCATGCGTGACGATTCCCTTCCCAAATTCCGTGAGTTGATCAATCAACCTTCCGGCAAGTTTAAAAAACTGGTGGTTTCCGGTGATACGATCGAAGCGGTCGAACTTGCACGAAGCATGCATGATTTCGCCGACCGGGTGATTCTGGTTGATCCCAAAGCAGACCATGCGCAAGAGGCCGCTGCAACCCTTCCCGATGTCGAAGTACTCCTTGGAGATTGCACTGATGTCGAAGTGCTGCAGGAGGTACGCGTTCGCGATACTCCGTTTTTCATTGCAGCAGGCAGTGATCCGGAAGACAATATAATGTCCCGCCTGCTCGCCAAGGCCGAAGGAGCGCAACGGGTCATTGCGATAAGCAACAACCGGCGGCACAGCAAACTGTTTGTTTCCCTGGGAATCGATTACGTCATCAATCCCAATACCATTACAATCCAGACCATCATGCGTAATATCATCAGACTGCCCATCGCTTCCCTGCTCAGTCTGAAAAGCGTTAATATACTGGTGACGCGGTTCATTATCGGACCAAAAAGCGCGGTCATCGATCTACCCATCAAACTAATCGGCAACCGGATCAAGCGTTCAATCATTATCGGAAGCATATTTCGCGGGGAGGAATTGATAATACCATCGGGCGACACGATCTTCCGTGAAGATGACGAGGTACTGGTGCTATCACAACCGGGTGATACGAAAGAAGTCGGGAAACTCTTCGGATCACAGACGGTCATTTGAAGGGCGTTCAATCGAATACACGTCCCCTCCACGCAAACTACCATGAATACCCATTTTATTAAATATTCTCTCGGCAAGCTTCTCCAGTTGCTCTCATTTTTCATGGTAATCCCCGGAATCATCGCCGCTTTCGAGGCGGACCACGCATCGATTGCCTCAACACTGCTCGATGTGCAGGTGTCGGGTTTTTTTGCCGCGATTTTCCTGTCGTTCCTGGCCGGCACTGTTCTTACGCTCCAGCCGCGTAAAAATATCGATGAGCGGACGATCCGGGAGGGATTTGCCGTCGTCACCTTCGGCTGGCTGCTGCTCACCCTGTTCGGCAGTATCCCGTTGCTGGTTTACTTTGTGAAAACAGCCGGGGGATCGGGCTTTTCATTCTGGTGGCGCTGCTTTACCGATGCCTGTTTCGAGGTCATGAGCGGTTTTACGACCACCGGCGCCACGATCCTTACCGATATCGAGAAACTGCCCGCCGGGCTGCTCTTCTGGAGGAGCATGACCCACTGGCTCGGCGGCATGGGAATCGTCACGCTCGGCATCGCCATTTTTCCGGCATTCGGCGTCGCCGCCTATCAGTTGTTCAGAGGGGAAGTCCCCGGCCCCACGGCGGAACGGTTCACTCCGAGCCTTGCCCAGACCGTCAAGATCCTCTGGGGCGTTTACGCGGCGTTTACGCTCCTCGAAGCGATTCTGCTTTTCGCCGGAGGCATGTCGCCCCTCGATGCCGTCTGCCACGCCTTCAGCACCATGGCCACCGGCGGTTTCTCAACCCGCAACGCTTCGGTTGCCGCTTACAACAGCGCCTATTTCGACTGTGTAATCATTGTCTTCATGTTCCTTGCAGGCATTAATTTCCTCATACACTACAACCTTATTTTCTTTCGTAAATGGGATATCCTGAAAAGCAACCATGAGTTCAGGTTCTACGGCATCGTCATTATCGGGGCAATCATCGTTACCACCGCGGTCCTGCAGTTGCAGGGGCTCGGCAGGAGTGACGACATCGCCAGAAGTTACCGTTGTACACCGCGGACGTCCGAACTTCTCGAACGGAAAACCGCCGCCGAGGAAGCAAAAATCGCCTCATTCGGTTCAACGGTGCGCCATGCGACCTTTCAGGTGGTCTCGATCATCACCACCACCGGATTCTGCACCGCCGATTTCGATATGTGGCCCGGGGTCACTCGTCTATTGTTTGTCGTCATTATGTTTTTCGGCGGATGCGCGGGGTCGACCGCAGGCGGTATAAAGATGGTGCGAATCATGGTCATCATAAAATCCGCCCTGCGCGAGTTGAAATCGATGATTCAGCCGCGCCAGATCATCACCGTCAGGATCGCCGAAAAGGCGATCGACGAAAAGCAGGTCCACACGATCGTCGGTTTCTTTGTTATGTTTCTGATATGCACTATCGGCTTCTCATTGATCATGTCGCTCATGATTCCAGATTTCACCACGGCTATCACTTCGGTTGTCTCCACCATCTGTAATGTCGGTCCGGGGCTGTCGGGGGTCGGGGCAACGGAGAATTATTCCTGGATTCCCTCTCCCGGAAAATGGGTGCTCTTTTTCAGTATGCTCCTAGGAAGGCTTGAACTTTATACGGTGCTGATCGCCTTCGCTCCCGCTTCCTGGCGAAAATAGTCCTTACCGGGACTGAATCTGCCTTATACCAGGACATCAATGTTTTACGACATCGATGTCGTATTATTTCCTTATTTCATTCACTATATTATTACTATGCTGATACGCGCTCTTCGCTTCATATTCTCTACAAGATCGAGCGGGTGCTGGTTTTAAATTTGCTGGCTCAATCCCAAAAACATTCCGATCAGGCACCCGCTCCTCGATCTTGCTTTGACGCCTCCATAACATCAATCTTTTAGCTTCCTTCTCACCTGTGCCGATATGCCAATTGGTATATTTACCCACAACCGTCTCTATCCGGCATGGAGGAATACATGGCTCGCGAACGACTTTATAGTATCCATGGAACAGGACCCGATGCCGTGGGTCTTGTCGGCAGAATCACCCAGGAAATTGCCCGGCACAAAGGGAATATCATTGATCTCCGTCAGGATGTCCTCCACGGACTCTTTATCATTTATGCGGTAGTGGACCTTTCGGAATCGATTTTACGGATCGATGAGTTCACCGGTATTATCAACCAGTTAAGCGAAGACACCGGAATCGCTCTCAGGGTTGATAATTATAATCCTGTCGCACGTAATCCCGAAAAGAAAAACATGCTCCTGATCCTTCTCGGAACCGACCGCGTGGGAATCATCGCGTCGATCTCCCGACTGCTGGGCAAATATTCAATCAATATCGAATTCTCCCGAAATATCGGCCGGGAAGGCGTCTTTCTCATGGAGTTAATGACTGATGTAAGCCTCTGCACCATTCCGATCGAAAATGTCAAGTCAACCGTCGGTTCTACCATGGCGCAGATGGGAATCAAGGCGCTCTTTCAAACCGATCAGGTATTCAATAAAAAGAAACGGGTCCTGCTGTTTGATATCGCCCTCAATCTCATGGATGAGCCGCAGCGCTCGGAGATCGTGCAGCAGGCCGGATTGGACACGACTGATTTGAACCGGTTACTTTCCGATGAAAGCGGAACGTCGGTTGCCAAGAGGCTCGAAGGATTGCCGTGTGCAACCTACGATCCGATTGTCGCGGCCGTCCATGCCACCTCCGATACCATGGAACTGTTGCAGACCCTCAAAACCATGGGATATGTGACCGGGCTCATCTCGTCGGCATCGTCGTTTTTTGTCGAGCGGCTGGCGTCAAAGCTCGGCATCGAGCATTACTATGGTATTCCCTACAGCATCGATGATGATACGCAATGCTTTACCGGTTCCATCGAGGGCGATTTCACCGGGATCGATCGCCAGCGGATCATCGCCGGTATCGTCGAACGGGAAGGCATCGCTCATGACGATGCGACGATCATCAATGCGGGATCACGACACTCCCTTCCCGGCATACATCCCGTTTTCAATATCGGCACAATACTTGATCTTTACAACCGTCACAGCATCTCGAAGCATCTTCTCAATGCCCTTATCGCGAGTTTCGGCACGGGACATGTCGAATGAGGCAGCGCGCTTCCTTCGGTAATTCGAAAAACGATCACTTCAGAGGACCTCCCGGTGAAAACAGACCTTGACATAGCACGCGAAGCACAGCCGAAACCGATCAACGAAATAGCCGCCGGTATCGGTTTGACGCCCGAGGACATCATACCCTACGGCCATCTGATCGCCAAATTGCCGATCAGACTGCAAAAGACCATTGCCGACCGGCCCGACGGCAGACTGATTCTCGTTACCGCAATGACCCCCACACCCAAAGGCGAGGGGAAGACCACAACCACTATCGGACTCGGACAGGCGCTTTCCGCGATCGGCAAGAAAACCATGATTGCCATCAGGGAGCCGTCGCTCGGTCCCTGTTTCGGCGTCAAGGGCGGTGCGGCCGGCGGCGGGTATTCACAGGTGCTCCCCATGGAGGCGATTAACTTCCACTTCACCGGCGATCTGCATGCGGTGACCATGGCCCACAACCTGCTTGCAGCGGTTGTCGACAATCACCTGCACCAGAAAAATGAGCCGCAACTCAACCCGCGTAAAGTAGCCTGGAAACGTGCCATCGACATGAACGACCGGTCCCTGCGCAATGTCATTGTGGGGTTGCAGGGACAGGGAACCAACGGTGTCATGCGGGAAGAGGGGTTCGAGATCACCGCGGCGTCGGAAGTGATGGCGGTTTTCTGCCTCGCCGACAATTTGAACAATTTAAAGGAGCGTCTGGGTCGCATTATCGTCGGTTACAACGACCTGTCGCAACCGGTGACGGCATCCAATCTTGGCGTCCATGGTGCCATGACGGCGCTGCTGAAAGACGCGCTTGCCCCCAATCTGGTCCAATCGATCGAGGGGACCCCGGTGCTGGTACACGGCGGTCCGTTTGCGAATATCGCCCATGGCTGCAACACGCTCATCGCAACCCTCATGGCGCTTAAACTCGCCGACTACGTCGTGACCGAGGCGGGATTCGGTGCCGACCTCGGGGCGGAAAAATTTTTCGATATAAAGTGCCGGATCGGCAACCTGACGCCCGCAATCACCGTGATGGTGGTCACCCGCCGGGCCATTGCGCTCCACGGCATCGAAAATGTAAAGAAGCACGTCGAAAATATGGGACTTTTCAACATCCCCGTGGTCGTATCGATCAACCGTTTCGCCGATGACAGCCGGGAGGATCTCACCGATATTCAGCGGAAGCTCAACGGCCTCGACATTCCTGCGGTCATCACCGACTACCGCGAGAGCGGCGGCAACGGGGGGCTTGATCTCGCTGAACTGGTGTGCCGGCGCTGCGATGTCCCTGCCCGATTTTCATTCCTTTACGATCTCGAACAGCCTCTGGAGCAGAAGGTCCGCACGATTGCCGGCAGGATGTATGGAGCAGCCGGAATTGAACTGTCTTCCGCGGCCAAACGCGATTTTGAACGGCTCGAAACACTCGGTTTCGGGAACCTCCCGGTCTGTATCGCCAAAACTCCCGCATCGCTGAGCGACAATCCGAAGCTTGCCGGCCGGCCAAGCGGTTTTACCGTTACCGTTACCGGCGCAAAAGTGTCCGCCGGAGCCGGGTTCGTCGTTGTTTACACCGGAGAAATCATGACCATGCCGGGGCTGCCGCGCAAACCGGCGGCACTGTCGATCGATATCGACGACGCGGGAAATATCACCGGACTTTTTTGAGGGGCAACGGGGGCTTATACTCCCGTATGCCCGAATCCTCCGTCGCCGCGATCCGACCCGTCAAGCGTTTCCTGCTCCGAAAAGGCGAGGTGCGACGCCACCTCCATGGGAACGAGCTGTGCAATGCGGTCGCCGTGCTTTATGACGAACGGTTGCGGGCTCAGGTTGACGAGGATCACCTTGACTTCACCGCGGTAATCCGCATCAACGGTGCCGGGGGCATTAAGGACGGTGATGCCGTTTTTCACCGCGAGCCCGCTGCGGGGACGGACCTGAATCTCATAGCCTGCGGGAATTTCGAAACAGAAACCGGTAGGTATAAGCGCACGCGATCCCGGCAGCAGTTCAAGGGGCTCTTCAAGCGCCGCACATACATCACACCCGCTGGAGCCTGCGGTCATGCGCTGCGGAAGCGGCAGGCCGGCGCCGTGGGGAAGCCGCTTCGCGATTATTGAGATGGGGGAAGTATCGTTCATCGGCTATCACCGGCACCTTATGGTTGCGGCATTCTTATAACAGCGCCTTCCGGCTTAACTTGACTTTTCCGAAACGGTCGAACCCGATCAGCTTGACCTGCAGCTTGTCGCCGACCTGGAGCACATCCTCGACTTTCTCCACCCGCCGGTTCTCCAGTTCGGAGATATGGACGAGTCCGTCCTTTCCGGGCAGGAATTCGACGAACGCGCCGAAATCGACAATGGTTTTCACCACCGCATCGTACACCGCACCGAGTTCCGGTTCGGCGACAATGCCCTGAATGCGCTTGAGTGCGGCGTCGCGCTGATCCTTGTTCGCCGAGGCAATCTGAACGGTACCGTCGTCTTCGACAAAAATGGTGGTGCCGGTGGTGTCCTGTATGTCACGGATCACCTTACCGCTGGGGCCGATGATCTCTCTGATCTTATCCTTGTCAATAACGATGGTGCTGATGCGCGGGGCAAACACCGAAAGCTCTTTGCGCGATTCAGGTATGGTCTTTTCCATGATTTCGAGAATCTGGAACCGCGCTGTGCGGGCTTTTTCAAGCGCTTCCTGCATGATCTGCGGGGTGATACCCGCGATCTTGATATCCATCTGGATGGCGGTCACCCCGCTTCTGGTACCGGCAACCTTGAAATCCATATCGCCGACATGGTCTTCCGTACCAAGAATATCGGTAAGGATCACCACCTGCTCTCCCTCTTTGATAAGTCCCATGGCAACGCCCGCAACGTGCGTTTTGATCGGTACCCCCGCAGCCATCAACGAGAGGGAAGAACCGCATATCGAGGCCATCGACGAAGAACCGTTCGATTCGAGGATCTCCGATACTACGCGGATCGTATAGGGAAAACTCTTTTCACTCGGAAGCACCGGCGTCAGCGACCGTTCAGCAAGATGACCGTGACCGATTTCGCGCCTGCTGACCGATCCCAGACGCTTCACTTCACCAACCGCGAACGGCGGGAAATTGTAGTGGAGCATGTACGATTTGTCGTATTTTCCCTGGATACTATCGATGTGTTGCAGATCGAGTTTGGTGCCGAGCGTCGCCGCCACCAGCGCCTGCGTTTCGCCGCGGGTAAAGAGCGCGGCACCATGGGCGCGGGGCAGCACATCAAGTTCACAGGTGATCGGACGGATGACGTCGACCGGCCGGCCGCCAATGCGTACGCCCTGCTCAAGAATACTCTTGCGGATATCACGGCGTTCAATGTCGGAAAGAATTTCCGCGATGACCGTCTCTTTTTCAGGAAACCGTTCGGCCAGGGAGGTTTGTACTTCTTTGAGCAGCTGGTCGATACCGCTGTATCGCTCCTGTTTGATGCCCCTGAAACTGATGTCATGGATACGATCGGCTACGGCAGATTCGACTGCTGCAATCAGTTCCGGATCAATCACCGGCGCTTCAACGGCGAGTTTGGCTTTTCCGGCCTTCGCAATGATCTCTTTCTGAATTGCCACCAGTTTTTTAATCTCCTGATGCGCCAGAAGGAGCGCTTCAATCAGTTTCTCCTCACTGATTTCAAACGCGCCGCCTTCAACCATCATGATTGAACTTTCAGTCCCTGCCACTACTATATCAAGTGCACCTGCTTCAGTCTCTTCCAAAGAGGGAAAGACCTTCAGTTCACCGTTGACCATACCGATCCGTACCCCCGCTACCGGATCGGAAAAGGGCATATCGGAAAGACAGAGCGCGCATGAGGCGGCGTTGATCGCCATAACATCGGCATCATAGGTCTCATCCGCCGAAACCACGGTACAGATTACCTGCACCTCATTGCGGTAGAAGTCAGGGAAAAGGGGTCGAATTGGCCTGTCGACCAGTCGCGCCCCAATAATCTCCTTTTCGCTCGGCCGCCCTTCGCGTTTGATAAAGCCTCCCGGAATGCGTCCTGCGGCGTAGGTTTTAGCGATAAATTCCACCGTAAGCGGGAAAAAATCGCGTTCAGAACTTTCAGTACCGTTACAGGCGGTCGCCAGGACCATGGTATCACCAATGCGGGCAACAGCTGCGCCATTTGCCTGCTTCGCCATCCGGCCCGTTTCAAGTGATATTTTAGTTCCGCTGATGTCGATTTCGACGGTATGACATGTCATGTACGTGCGCTCCTCATGTTAAATGTAAAGGTATGGTGACCAGTGCCGCCGATGCATGCACGACAGTGGATGACGCTGTTGGCAAGGGAATGAATCATTAATTGACAGACTATGCATGCAACGACCATGGATTGCGGATTATCATTAATCCGCCGCCGAGAACGGTTACGGGGAATAATCGTCTGGTCCACTATTTTCTGATATTCAGTTTTTTGATCAGGGTACGATAGCGTTCGATGTCGGTTTTGATCAGGTAATCGAGCAGCGATCGACGCTGCCCCACCAGTTTGAGAAGACCATAACGGGTATGGTGATCTTTTGCGTGGGTTTTAAGATGCTCGGTAAGCTGGTTGATCCGTTCCGTCAATAAAGCGATCTGGACATCGGTTTTACCGGTGTTTTTTTCATCAGCGCCGTGTTCGACGGTGATTTCCTTCTTACGCTCTCTTGTTAATGGCATGACCCTTCTCCTCCATAAAAAAATTCCGTACAGTTTTTACATCATCATCTATTTGCGCGCTAAGCTCCCTGGTCGTGGGGAATGCACGATCCTTCCGAACGAACCGGTGGAGCCGCAACCGGGCCTCTTCACCGTATTCCGGAAACGTCCCTCCCTCGTCGAACGCATGGAACTCGAAATGAGTCGTTCGATCTGCAAAGGTCGGACACTCCCCGAAATAAAGTGCACCGGTCTGTAGAAGACCCTTGAATTCCAACTCGGCTGCATATACTCCCGCAGGCGGTAACACTTTTTGCGAAGGCGGCCTTATAAAATTGAGAGTAGGAAAACCAAGCTGGGAACCTATGTTCACACCGGGTATTCGTTCAGTCGAAATCAGATAGGGATGCCCCAGCATCTCAACGGCTTCGACTATGCGTCCGTCAGTTATGTTCACCCTGATCTGTGTCGATGAAACAACCCTCTGCTGCTGTTCCAACAGATCAGCAATAAACGGTGTAATATGATATTTGCTCATGACATTGTGCAAAAAATTCTTCTCACCTGACCGGTCCTTTCCAACTCCATGATCTTCTCCCATAACCCATTCTACTGCATGAATTTGTTGTATCATGACCTTTTCAATAAAATCTTCCGGCGAAAGCCGGCTGAATGCCGCGGTAAAAGGTATACAAAGCAGGCGATCAACATTTAAAGGTTCAATAAGGCGAACCTTTTCATCAAAGGTTGTCAGGATTTCAAACGGCATCTCCGGATTGAGTACCAGACGCGGATGGGGATCAAACGTAACAAGTACACTCATGCAGCCCCGTTTTTGTGCCCGTTGAACTACCTTATCGATGAGGTATCGATGTCCTTTGTGCACCCCGTCAAAATTGCCGACCGAGACCACAGTAGTTGTCCCGTCACCAAGGCGGTCACCCGGCTGAAGAAGCCGCACCCGGCACTCCTTCCGGTGAAAGGAACACGTGTGAGGGGTGAAAAACATTTCCTTCAACCCTGATGAGAACCGCTGCCAGTTCCTCCCCCTTAAAAAGCATGACATTCCGACTGTTTATTGGAAATAATTGGGGCAGAACAATGTCCCTGCCGTATGCCACCTTCTGCACCGTCGAATGATCGATCTGCAGACGGGGAAACTCGTCAAAGGTCCGCCGGACCGACAAGATGGGTGTTGATGCAGTCACGTCTTCAAGCCGGTGTGCATCTGCAAGTTTAAATTTCCCGCACGACCTCCGTCGTATCGACGATGCATATCCGACCGTGTCGAGTTTTGATGCGATATCACGCGCAAGCGCCCTTACATAGGTACCCCCGGAGCATTCGACAAGACATTGTGCCCTTCCGGTACATTGCTCATAATGCAGCAATGAAAGGGAATAAATCGTGATCTCCCGTGGCGGCAATTGCGGGGCCCTCCCATTGCGGGCTAGTGAATAAGCACGCACCCCATTTATTTTAAGCGCTGAAAAAGCAGGAGGCGTCTGCATTTGAAGACCGATAAACAAGGGAATGGCCGAAACAAGGGTATCATGGTCCGGAATCCGACCTTCAGAATGGACTATGGTACCCGCTGCATCCAGTGAATCAGTCTGCGTCCCGAATTGGATAGTGAACGCATAGGTTTTCGGTTCGGTCGGCAGAAATTTGATAAGTCGGGTCGCCTGACCGAAGGCGAGAACAAGCACTCCTTCCGCCTGCGGATCGAGAGTACCGGCATGGCCGATTTTTCTGCATGAAAAAATCGTCCGCATCCGGCGAACGACATCAAAAGAGGTCACGCCCTTCGGTTTGTCAACAAGAAGAAAGCCGCTGTTTTTATTCAACCCACCTCCTGCCTCAAAATATCGAGCATAAAGGGGAAAGACTCACCATACGGCCGGTTTACCGTACACCCTGCAGCGCTGGAATGGCCGCCGCCCCCGGGAATCTTCTGGGCGATTTTTCCGACATCGATATTCCCTTTTGAACGGAGGCTGAAATGGGACTCCTTATCGTTGTATTTGATCAGCATCCCCACTTCAACACCTTCTGCGATGATCGTATTGTCCGCCATCCCCTCGCTGTCGCTGTAATGAGCGCCAAGCTCGTCGAGAACGGCAAGGGGCATCTCCATGCAACATACTTTGCCGTCGAGATAAAACTGCAGCGTCGACCAGATGCGCGCCTGCAGAAGCAGTGCCCGCGGCGTATGTGAGGCATACACCCTTTCATAAATCCTCGAGCAATCTGCCCCGTGCTCGACAAGTTCGGAACAGTATTTGAGAATCGTGCTTGTCGTATTTGTGAACCGGAAACCGCCGGTGTCGGTCATGATCGCAGTATAGAGCGCTTCGGCGACATACGGCGGATAATCGATCGCGCAATCGTTGAAAAAACGGTAAATGATAGCCCCGGTCGCCGCTGCATGATTATCGACGATATTAATTTTCCCGAATCGTGCATTATCACGATGGTGATCGATATTTACCATGACCGGTGCAATAGCCTCAACACTCCAGCCGAGACGGCTAATATTCGAGCAGTCAAGCACGACCAAAACATCGAATGTCGAACCGGGCCTGGCGGTGAGCACGGTATCGTGAGCGGTAAGAAAGGAAAACTTTCCCGGTACGGGGTCCTTGTTGTAAAGAACTACCTCTTTTCCGAGTGATGCCAGATACCATCTCATCGCCACCTGCGATCCGACGGAATCTCCATCAAGGCTCATATGGGAGGAAATCAGGAAACGGCGATTGGCATCAATAAGTAAACGAAAATCATCCCACATCATCGTGAATTTCTTTAAGAAGCTGATGAATATGTTCTACATGTTCCATCGTATCGTCAAGCTTGAAATAGAGGCGGGGGAAATGCTTCACGGTAATACGGGCGGCGACAAGCCTCTGGATAAAAGAAGCAGCTTTGTTGAGCGCTTCGATGGCCTTCCCGGCCTTTATTTTCTCGTCGAATATACTGACGAACACCGTCGCGTTTCTTATGTCGGGGGCAAGGTTGATTCCGGTGATCGTCACGATCGGCGGAACGCGCGGGTCGCGCAGTTCGCGGGCGATCACCGCGACTATTTCGCGTCGTATCAATTCAGCCAATCGTTCTTTATGAAAATGCGGCGCAGCCATTACAGACCTATTTCACACTGGAAAGCTTGCGTGCGATTTCGACCTCTTCGAACACTTCAATACGGTCCGCTTCCCGGTAATCCGACCAGTTTTCAATAGTCAAGCCACACTCATACCCGCCCTGCACCTCGCGCACGTCTTCCTGCAGGTGACGCAAACTGTGAATACGTCCCTCGGTCGCGACGATATCGTCGCGGATGAGCCGCACCCGGTCACCGCGACGCACCGTACCGGATTCGACAAATGAACCGGCAACTATACCGACCTTTGACACCTTGAACACTTTTCTGATGACCACGGATCCGATGATATTCTCTTTAATCTCAGGCTTGAGCATCCCCTCCATGGCATTGCGAACGTCGTCGAGTACTTCGTAAATGATCCGGTAGGTGCGAATCTCGACACCTTGTTTTTTTGCCAGTTCCCGGATTTTTGTATTGGGACTAAGGTGGAAACCGATGATGAGGGCCTTCGATGCCATAGCCAGATCGATATCGGTCTCTTTGATCGCGCCGACGTTTTTATGGATAACGCATACTTTTATCTCCGCAGTACTTACTTTTTCCAGCGAAGCCGCAAGTGCTTCAACCGATCCGTCAACATCGCCCTTGATGATCAGGTTGATCGTCTGCATGCTGCCTGCTTTGATCTGTTCGTAAAGATGATCAAGTGAAATGGTTCCGATGGTACGAAGCTCACGCTCCTTTTGTGCGAGCCTGCGGCGTGCGCTTATTTCCCTCGCGTCCTTCTCGTCGTCAACGACCCTGAACGAATCACCCGCCTGCGGCGTACCCGACAACCCCAGCACCAGTACCGGTTGAGAGGGACCGGCACTCTCCACGAGGTGACCGTGTTCATTGAACAGTTCGCGGACGCGGCCTGAATAAATTCCGGTAATGAACGGATCGCCCTTACGAAGGGTACCCTTCTGCACGAGTATCGTCGCGATCGGGCCCTTTCCCTTGTCAAGTTCTGATTCGATCACCACGCCGTTTGCTTTTCCAACAGTATTTGCCTTGAGTTCGAGGATCTCGGTCTCGAGCGCCAGCACTTCCAGAAGACGGTCGATTCCCTCCCCCGTTTTCGCGGATATCTCCACGCATGATACCTGACCGCCGTAATCTTCAACCAGGACATTGTACTGCGCCAGCTCACCTTTCACGCGGTCGACGTTGGCGGTTGGCAAGTCTATTTTGTTAATGGCAACCACCAGAGGAACCCCGGCGGCGCGTGCATGATCGATGGCTTCCTTGGTTTGCGGCATTACCCCTGATTCGGCGGCAACCACCAACACGATCACATCGGTGATCTGCGATCCGCGGGCACGCATGGCGGTAAACGCCTCATGACCCGGGGTGTCGAGAAACGTCACCGACCCCTGCTTTGTCTGGACCTCGTATGCCGCGATATGCTGGGTGATCCCCCCCTCTTCCCCTGAAACGATATTCGCTTTTCTGATGAAATCCAGAAGCGAAGTTTTCCCGTGATCGACATGGCCCATGACCGTCACGACCGGCGCACGGGGGGATACCTGTCCATCGCCGGTTTCCGATTCAACCTCATCGGCTTCCGGAGCATATTCGGTCATGAGTTTCGCATTATAACCGAACTCGTCGGCGACCATTTCAATTGTTTCAAAGTCAAGCCGCTGGTTGATCGTCACGAACAGGCCGAACTCCAGGCATTTTGCGATGACATCGGCAATCGGCACGTTCATCATATTGGAGAGTTCATTCACCGTGACAAACTCCGCGACATTAAGAGCTTTCTTACTCTCGTCAAGAACTTCTTCCTGTGCGGCAGCCTCTTTTCTATATTTCTTTTTTGTAAAACCGGAACCGATTTTGGCAAGAGTCTTTTTTACGTTTGCCTTGAGTTGAAATTCGTCGATTTCGGGCCGTTCATTTCGTTTTTTCGCCTTTTTCTTCTCTTTTCGCCGTGTTGATGGCTTCCCGGCCTCTCCCGCTTTCTGCTCAGCAGGCGGCTTTTCCGCCCCGCCAGCCTGCGGGTACTGCGGTATGTAAGTCTGTTCTCTCCCTCCGCTCGAAACCGTACCCGAAGTACCCCTGCCGCGTTCCCTGAAAGCGGCGTGTCGTGCCGATCGCAACCGGCTGGTCTGGTCATCCTGCACAGAGCGAGCAGCCGGCTCGGTAATATGTTCATGGGCCGACGGCTGCATCGCAGCTTCAACCGAACTAATGTTCTGTACTGCCGGAGCGCTCTCTTCATTGCCCTTCCCGATCAACTCTTCCCGGGCCCGTGTGAGCATCTGTTTTTTCCGTTCATACTCTTTTTTGATTTCAGCACGTTCCTGTTCGAATTTCTTTTTGATGTCATCACGGAGACTCTCGTCTACCGTACTCATGTGGCTTTTTACGGGAATGCCCATACCGCGAAGCATCTGCACAAGCGCTTCACTCGATACTTTAAACTCCTGAGCTAATTTGTAGACTTTCTCTTTTGCCATTGGTTACCTCTCCGTATGACTATTCCCGGTGTCGGTTAAAATACGTTACGCTTACCGGCAGTATCGTTTTTCCGCTGACAGGAAGCCATGGAAACATTTCTTATCTATTCAGAAACCACGTCAGATACCCCATTATTCTGCTTCCCCGCCTTATCGATGGCATCTTCCGCATCTTCATCGGTTGTCGCCAGGGTTTCTATTGCCTCGTTAGTGATTTCACCGAGCACCGTTTCCTCCTCTTCCGCCTCACAGCCGACTTCCTGATCGGCCGATGGAACGGTCTCCTCGCTTACCGCCTCTTCATCATGCGATTCGTTCAGTTCGTTTTCATCAACAGCCTGACCGGTAACCACGTCATCGCCGCCGGCTGTCTGACTGCCCTTCTGCAAGGCTGCGTTACGCTGCTCTTCAGTCATATTCGCATACTCCTGATCGCCGAATACGTCGATCTCTTTATCGAGCATCTTTGAGGCGAGACGGATATTCTGTCCTTCGCGTCCGATCGCCTGAGCAAGGTCTTCCTCGCTTATCACCACGGTTATTTTCTGATCGTCGACCGGAATCACCCTCTTCACTTCCGCGGGTGAAAACACCCTTCGTGCCAAGAGCGAAAGTTCCTCAGTCCAATTTATGATGTCAATACGCTCATTTGACAATTCACGAACGATGGCCTGGACGCGGTTGCCCCGCATTCCCACGCAGGCGCCGACCGGGTCGACCCTGCTGTCGTTGGTCGTGACGGCGATTTTCGACCGATGGCCTGGATCGCGGACAACCTTGACGATGCGGACCGTTTTATCGAATATCTCGGGAACCTCCAGCTCGAAAAGACGCGCCAGAAATTCAGGGCAGGTCCGCGAGATGATAACCTGCGGGCCCTTTGGATTATTCTTCACCTCGAGAATGCAGGCGCGGATATTGTCCCCCTGCCGCCAATGCTCTTTTCTTATCTGTTCCCGGTAAGGGAGAAGTGCCTCGGTACGGCCCAGATTGACAAGAATATTGCCCTTTTCTATCTGCTGAACGGTACCGGTAACCAGTTCACCGACGCGGTCGCTATAATCGGCGAAGATTTTTTCCCGCTCGGCCTCGCGAACGCGCTGAATAATGACCTGTTTTGCCGTCTGGATCGCCATGCGGCCAAACAATTCAATATCGAGGTCCTGAATGAGTTCGTCACCGATGGCGATATCGTCCTCGATTTCTTTCGCATCGGCAATGGATATCTGCATTTCCGGATCTTCAACCGTTTCAACGACGTTCTGCCTTGTGTAAACTTCAATCGTCCCCTTTTCCCGGTCGACCTTCGCTTCGACGTTCTTCGGTGTACCAAGGTATTTTTTCGCGGCGGTCGTAAGAGCGTCCCTCAGGCTATCAAGCACCAGATCATTGCTGATGCTCTTCTCCTTGGTAACGGCGCTGATCGAAGCAGCGATATCCAGCGCCTTGAGCGCTTCGGCCTTTCCCTTTTTATTCATCCTTATTCCTTCCCATGTTATTTAAATTTCATTTCCTCTCTGCCGCTTGTAATTGCAGCAAGCGGGAGTTCAATCGTTTGTCCGTCGCAGACAAGGCAAAGAACGTCATGCTCACACCATTCGATAATGCCCTTGAACTGCATGTTCCCGTTGCAGGGTTCCCTCAGGTAAACAGTCACTTCTCTCCCGCGTGCACGACGGAACTCGCGTTCTATTTTGAGCGGCCGGTCGATACCCGGTGAAGAGACTTCCAGGGCATAGGAGCGGCCGTTTAAAAAATTTTCCACATCAAGAAGGAGCGACAGCGAATTGCTGACCTGTTCGCAATCCGCGATCGTGACCCCTTTCGGCCGGTCGATAAAAATTCGGAGTATCGATCGGGAACCGGCCCTGAAAAAACGTGCCTCGAAGAGTTCGAACCCCATATCAGCACATTTTTCTGCAATAAGCGGTTCGATGTACTCCAGCGCCGACATAGATCTCCCGGTTGGATTGTTCAATAGCAAAAACGGGCTTACCGCCCGTATCTCAACTTCACCATAAAATACGATATAATATACTAGTTGGGAGGAGCGGTGACAACATTACTTTTTGAATATGAAGACGAAACATACACTTTTATAGTCCACCCGAGAGAGTGGATTATTTCCGGGAGCCGTAGTGCTCCTGTACCACCCTGATCGCCTCCTCACGGGTTGAAATCTCCTCTTCCAGCTGCATATCGTAAAGCTGCGAGAGTATCTCACCGAAAAGCGGTCCCGGCGTGAATCCGAGTTCCACAAGGTCTCTCCCGCGTAAAAAAGGTACCGGTTGAAGCGTTTTCGATTGAAAGCGCCGCAACTCCTCCTTGAGAAAATCGACGTTCCCGCAATCGCCATGACTTGCCAGACAATCGATGCGGTGCAACTCCATTTCGGTTTCGATCGTCGGTCGCGAAAGAAATTTTTTAAGTGTCCCTAGCCGCATCCTCCTGACCTGCATGAAGTTCATGTGGTTCGCAATGCATGCGGTCACCCCCTCGATAAGTGCATTTGATGCATGAAACCGCTTCAGGAGGGTGTGTGCTTTCTGCATGCCGACCTTATCGTGGTTATTAAACCGGATCCGGTCGGCGACCGTCATTGTCTGAGGTTTCCCGATGTCATGCAGGAGAACACTCCAGGCGAGGGTTGATGAGGGATGCACGCCAAGCAGCGAAAGCGCTTTTTTCGTGTGTTCAAAAACATCCCCTTCAGGATGAAATTGCGGCGGCTGTTGTACCCCTTTAAGTCCGGTAATTTCCGGCAGCACGATCGCCAGAAGCCCTGAATGGTCAAGCAGATCAAACGCCCTGTCCGGATGCGTCAAACAGAGCATTTTATCCAGTTCGGTAAAAATCCTTTCCACCGAAATGGTCGTGATGTTGTCTGCCAGCAGCCGGATCGCACTCCACGTGGCCGTTTCAATTGTAAAATCGAACCGTGCGGCAAACCGGATTGCCCGTAACATACGCAGGTAGTCTTCGCGGAAACGAAGCGATGGGTCTCCTATGGCCCGGACAACTTTTAAACCAATATCGGCCTTTCCCCCTACATAGTCGATGACCTCCCCGGTTTGCGGATTGAAAAACAGGCCGTTTATCGTAAAATCTCGACGCAATGCATCATTGCGGGCATCGGTATAGACAATGTCTGCCGGATGGCGGCCGTCATGGATACCGGTGTCCGAACGAAATGTAGCAACCTCGAACGGCAATCCATCCGCGATAACGATAATGACACCAAATTGCGCACCGACCGGTATGGTATGGGAAAAGAGTCGGCTGACCGTCTCAGGGCGGGCATTGGTGGCAATATCGATATCACCATCATCACTTTCCTCCATTACCATATCCCTTACCACTCCGCCGGCGAAAAGCGCTTCATAGCCTGCTTTGGCAAGCCGGCTGATAATAGAAAAAGCCGCCTTGTATTTGCGCGTTTTCGTTGGTGGTTTCATCCAGCTAAAATACCTTACCTGTTTATCGGGTGCAAGCAGAGTGCCTGATGGCCAGAAATAATTTCAAAACAGAGCGGTATGGTAAACAGGGGAAGTGAGGTATGCCGATGGAAGAGCACTGTTTTCCCGCAGTGGTCCATTGCTGCACCGACAACTTTTACCTGTCGCCTAAAAAACCCCCGGACCTATTGACAATACCTTATGGAGAAAAGCATCTTTATTCAGGTCTGAAAATATCGTGTAACTTTTTTCTACCATATATAAGATTGGAGGAGTACATGAAGGTGGCCGGCAAACTTCTTATAGCGTTAAGCGTTTTGGTGCTGATTATCTCCTGTTCATCATCGCATGAACAGAAGGGGAATGCCGCTTATAATGCGGCAAAAAGACTCTCCGGAGATGAAAAACGGCGTCAGTTAAAAACCGCATATCTCTATTTCGACAAAGCGGTCAAGGAAAATCCCGGAAAAATAAGCAACCGACTGAGAAACCGGTATATCGAGATGACGCTCGAACGGGCATCCATGGTGCTGAATGAAGGTGCGGCCCATATGGAAGCGATTCCTCTTTTTCTCGATGACATCGAAAAAAACATGACCGCAGACGTAAATCCCGAGTTCAAACAGCGGCATGCGATCATCTGGGCGCAGCTGGCCGATTCAAGCCTCAAGAAAGGGCGTATTGACGAAGCCCGTACCCGTCTCGACAAAGCGATCGCGGTGGCAAATGATCCGACCCCTATCCGCACAAAGAAAAAAGAGACCATCGACAATCTCGCGCAGCAGAACTATGATGAAGCGGAAGTGAATTACACCAATGGAGTAACGAATAAAGACGCCAACGACTTAGTCGCCGCCGAATTCTACGCCAAATGCGCGCTCCTGTTCGATTCATCCCGTGCCGATGCAAAAGGACTTCTGAAGAAACTGCTGAAAGAAAACCGCGGGACCTACTCGGCATATCTGTCCGTCATCGACCCTATTCCCGATTCGGCGATATTCAAAGTTATTAACAAATGGGATATTCTCCTCGCCCTACCGGTGATGGAAAACCGCGGGAAAACCATTCGCGCCGTCATCGACATTTACAATTACTCATGGAACCCGCTGCGCCTCAAAACCGAGCATTTCTTCCTGGTGGACGTGAACGGCAAACGCTACAAGGCGCTGCCGGCCCGCCTCGATCCGGAAATGCTCGACCAGGAGCATGAAGCGAAGCTGAAGATGAGCTTCCCGAAACCGTCGGCTGAAATCAAGATGCTCCTCTACGAAAACAACGAGCATGTTTCGGAAAAACCGTTAATATAATTTAAAATCGCTGCAAAATCGTATAGGTGAAAAGGAGAACCCCGCGGGGCCTCCTTTTTTATTATCGGCAGAGGGCGCAGGAGTGCGATCAGAGAAGCGGTATCACGTCCATGATCGACGTGACATCGTACCCCGCGGTCGTATAAACACTCTTCACGATGATGCATTTCAATTCAGGAAGAAGTATCCGGTCGGAGGTTTTGTCACCAACCATGAGCGAGGCGGACAGATCAATGTTATGATCAGCCGCCGCCTTGATGAACATTCCCGGTTTCGGTTTGCGGCAATCGGAATCTTTCCGGTATTCCGGTATCGTACCGTTCTCATGGTAGGGGCAGTAATAGATCGCAGTGAGGGTAATCCCTTTCGCCGCGAACTGTTCCGTCATCCATTGATGGAGAACCCGTACATCCCCTTCGCTGAAATGCCCTTTCGCCACACCGGCCTGATTGGTTACGACGACAAGGAGGTACCCCTTCTCCACTGCAGCTTTGCACAGGTCAAATACGCCGTTGCAGAAACGGATCTGCCCGGGTTTATGGACGTAACGGACATCCTCGTTGATAATACCGTCGCGGTCGAGAAAGAGGGCCTTGTTTTTTTGCATGATCATCGACAAACGGTTGATGTTTCCTTCATCGCACGGCCGGTATCATCAACGCTCACGGCAGGAACAACACCACATCTGCCGGATCGAGCGTAAAGGCAAGCGGTACCGGTTCCCAGACCGGCTCGTCGTTGAGAAACGACATAACCTGTGAACACTTTTTTATTTCCTCCGGCACCATCCACTCTTCGATGACGGTCTCATCGGCCGCCGATTTATTGACACCTGCATATACCGACATCCGTCCGTCATCGGATGTTTTCTTCAGGAAGAGATACGGATGGGTGTACGGGGTTATCGTACACCATGAACCCTCTTCGGAAAGAAGCGGCAGTTCACCCTTCAACGAATTGACTCTGCCTATCCATTTGCAGAGGTCCCACTGCGGGGGATCGACATCGTCCGGCCTTCCCCTGACGACGTCCATCCGCGTCTTCGCCCCGTATTCATACCCCATCGGCAAGAGCACTCCCTTTGAAAAAAGTGCCGCGAAGGCATAGCGGCTTTTCTGTACCGGTTCGGTTTCCGGGGCGACACTCGCCAGTCGTTCCGTATCGTGGGATTCCGGAAAAGAGATTGAAGGGGCGATGATCTGGTTGGCGGTATGCTGTTCAATGGCCCACGGTTGATCGTAGTTCCACCATTTTACCGAGTTGAATAGGTAGTCGAATCCCGCCGGGGCGAGTGCCTCGATCTGCTCAAGACGGCAGCCGAGTGTTTCCGCCAGAAAGGTAGCCCTTTTATCACGCCGTTTCGCAGCTGATATCAGTTTTCCCCACAGCCCGACCGGCACCTGATAGGCCGCATCACACCGGAACCCGTGAATACCTTTCCCCTGGAAAAAAGCAACCAGCTCATCCCAGTACGCCCAGAGCGCATCGCGATCTTGACTCTTCTCATTGTCAATTGAGGCGAGATCTTCCCATACCGTCACCTTTGTCTCATCAGCCGGATCAATCGCAAAGGGGCTCACCAGTCTTCCCTCCGCGTCATGCTTATACCACTCCGGATGCAGCTTCGTCAGCATCGCATCGAACGCCGTGTGATTGATCACCAGGTCGATAAAGAGATCGATCCCGTACTTTCCACACGCATTGTTGAAACGGTCGAGCGGCGAGAAATCCGAAGGGTCCGCCCCTTTTGCCAGAAACAGAGGATTCAGCCGGTAATAGTCTTTGACGGCATAGAGGCTTCCTGAAAAACCGGTCTCAAAAAATGAATTGACGAAAACCGCATTGAATCCCATTCCGGCGATACGGGGCAGTTCCGCGGCCCAGTCATCGACGGTCGGAAAGAAGCGTGGAAAAAGATTGTAGACGATCAGTGCTTTTTTATCCGATGGTTTCATGGTGTTGCTCCTAAAAAAGTATTGTCAATAAGCCTCGTCGCACTCTCCTTCATACGGCAGGCTATTGCCAGAAGCGCCGACGAGGCGATCGTCGAAAGCGGTTCGAGGGTAACCGGATCGACGATTTCGAAATATTCGGGGACTATCAGTTCCGACTGCACGCATCCATTGCGCACTGCGTCAAGAAGTGCGTCGACATGTCGTTCGCCCTTTGCAAAAAGTGCTTCGGCATTACCAAGCCCGCGATGGATAAGCGTCGCCGCCGCGCGTTCGGCGGGAGTCAGATAGACATTGCGCGAGCTGAGTGCCAGGCCGTCATCTTCCCTGATGATCGGCCCTACGACAATCCGGGTCGGACAGTGCAGATCAACCGCCATTCGTTTGATCACCGTTACCTGCTGCGCGTCCTTGACGCCGAAAACCGCCACCTGCGGGTTGACGATGTTGAATAATTTCATGACGATGGTGGTCACTCCCCGGAAATGGGCAGGCCTGCTCGCGCCGCAAAGCCGTTCGGTGATGCCGCTTACCGCAACCGACGTCCGATGCCCCGGCGGATACATCTCTTCGACGGGTGGTGCGAAAAGAATATCACAACCGGCCGATTCAGCCATACGGCAATCGGCATCAAACGGCCGGGGATATTTCAGATAATCCTCTTGAGGCCCGAATTGCGTCGGATTGACGAAGATGGACATTACCGTACAATCGGCATGTTCCCGTGCGATCGACAGGAGCGACAGATGCCCCCGATGCAATGCGCCCATGGTCGGCACCAATGCCAGTCTGCTCCCCGTGGAGCGGTAGGTGCGCGCCAAATTGATCATTTCAACAACGGAAGTGACGATTTTCATTATTTCCTAACGATTATTACATGAAGTCCGCATAAGGAAGCCCCTTCCTTCTCCCTTCCTTCACGGTTCCTCGATTCTGGTATCATCCGACAAATATTCCTGCATGCTGCGCTCCAGCAGGCGTGCCTTATCTTTTGCGGCCATCGGCCGGTAGAAGGCGGTTCCCTTTCCGGCATTCCCGATCTGCAGCAGAAGTTCCTCGAAATCGGCGGGATCATTGACAAAATCAACATCGTCGGTATTGATGATGAGCACCGGCGTATCGGTGTAATGGAAAAAAAAGTGGTTGTACGCCTCATTGAGCATATCGAGATAGCGCGGGTCCATGTTGAATTCGTAGGAACGTCCCCGGTGTTCAATCCGGCGCAGGAGCACCCTGGTGGACGCCTGTAGATAGACCACCAGATCGGGGGGGGCGATGTTCCGGGCCATCACCGATGTCACCTGCTCGTACAGCGCAAGTTCCTCTTCGTCAAGATTGACACTAGCGAACAGGCGATCTTTGGCGAATATGTAGTCGCTTATCGTTACCTGGTAAAACAGGTCCTGCTGGGCGATGGCTTCCGAAAGCTGCTTGTACCGCGAAACCAGAAACCATAATTGAGTCTGGAAAGCATAGGTCCGTCGCCGGCGGTAAAACTGCTCCAGAAAAGGATTTTCTTCCGCGGCTTCGAGCACGAGGCGGGCGGTGCACCGGTGTGCAAGAAGGTTGCAGAACGAAGTCTTTCCCGCGCCGATCGCCCCCTCAATGCAGAGATAATTAATCCAGGAAGGAATATACGACGCCTGTTCAGTTGTCAGAATGCCCTCCCTCCGAACCGGGGAATAGCAGACCCTGGCTTCTTATCTGTTGTGTCATGGCGGCATACTGCTGGCCGACCGTTCCCGCCGCGGTGCCGATTACCGCATCGGGCATGATCTGAGAGAGCCCCTCAAGGCAGAATCGCCGTAATAGAATCGCCGGATGGGGTATCGTCAACTCCTCGGCGGCGATTGTTTCATTGCCGAAAAGCAGAATATCGATATCCGCAGTCCGTGCCCTGACCATACCCTTTTCTGTCCGTCCGAGTGACCGTTCGATTGCAGCACATGCTGACAGCAGTTTAAAAGCACTGCGGTCATAGCAGCCCCCGATGACACGGTTAAGATACCATGGCTGCTCATCGAATACCCCGACCGGTTCTGTCTCCATCAAAGCTGACATAATTACCGGTGGAAAAAGAACCTCCTTGAGCATCTCCTCCATCCGGTTGATATACCAGCGACGATCACCGCTGTTCGACCCGATGCAAATTGCTACGTTGACCATACTAAAAATATAGTATTTCGGGCATTATTCAAGTAGTCAGAAAACAGAAGTCGGCAGGAAAAAGAGACATGTTCTTTCAATGCTTCTGAATTCCGTTCCCTCATCTCAACCGTTCTTTATAATGGAAACGTTTCAATGTTCCGAACCGTGAAAGCTGCGAAAGGACCTCCGACTTTTTTCCCACACCGACGATGATCAGTTTCCCGGGATTAAAGCAGCTCCGTATCGCGTCATTGACCGATTCGAGAGTTATCGCCCGGATCATTCCGTCAAAGTTTTCGATATACTCGATCGTACGGCGGTAAAAACGGAGCCAGAGGATTTTCTCGACTATGTTCGTGATCCCCTCGAGCTGGAACGCCATATTGCCTATTGCAAATCTTTTCGCTTTTTCGAGTTCTTCGGCGGTAATCCCGTCGCTGCAGAACAGGCCGAACTCATGCAATATGGCGGAAAGGACCTCCTCGAGCTGCCGGTTCTGCGTCGAAGTTGCTATTGACAATGCGCCAAAACGGCTTTCGGCCGCGATATGCGACACGATACCGTATGTTTTACCCGCGCCGGACCGGATCCGTGTCATCAGGCGGGAAGAAAAATTTCCCGCACCCAGAACATAATTTGCAAGAGCTATCCTGTTGCGACGCTCATCGAGTTCGCCGGGCGCGGATTGTCCGACAACCAGCGAAACCTGGGTTAGATCGTTCTTCTCGATGAATCGTATTGCCTTGTCAGGATGTTCGGCCGGAGGTGCCTCACATGGCAAACGCCGGCCGGCCGACTGCCACCGGCCAACCGTTTCACGACATTGTTGAGTGAACCATCTGGGTTTGAAATCACCGGCGATAACCAGGGTGCAATCGCCGGGAACAACATGTGCATCGTAAAATGCGATAACCTGTTCACGCCTGATCCGTCTGATCGACCGGACCGTATGGTGCCTCCCGGCAGGATGGTCGGGACCGGCCAGTTCATGAAAGAAATGGCGGTTTGCAATGGTGCCAGGGTCGACCGTTTCGGCCCGGAGCGCGGTTATCATTTCCTGCTGAACGCGCGCAAGCTCCCGCTCGTCAAATCGCGGCGACGTTACCATTTCCCAGAAACAGGGAAACAGGATCTCCTTGAATCGCGAAAGCATCTTAACACCGATCATCGTTTGTTCCTCGCCGATTTCGGCAAAGAGCGTCGCCCCGCGCTGCTCAAATTCATCTGAAAACTGCTCGAAACTTTTCGCTGCGGTCCCTTTCTGCATCACGCCTATACAAATATCCGCACACCCCTCTTGCCCCGGTAAGTCGGTGAATCTCCCGAACGGCAGTTGCAATGCAACCACTAAACCTTCCTGCTCATGGTCGGGAATCAGAAGACAGTGCAATCCGTTCTCAAGTTCATACTCCTCGAAAAAAGGAAAAGAAAAAAGTTTTGCCATAACCGGCCCCGCCCCTAACGTCGTTTTCCGCTCAACCGGCGTAAAAACCCGGCGGCAAAGAGCAGCGGATTGGTTCTTCGCGGCTGAAGGTGAAGCACGTGACGATGGGTATCGTTCCAGTACTTCCGGGCGACATCGACCAGCCTGCTGATATCGAGCCGTTTCAACGCTTCAAGACGCTCCACCCATGCACGGTAATCGCCCTCGATACACTCGCTGTACCCCAGATGATGACAAATGTTTTCGGCGGTATACAGTTCGTATGTCCTGTTAGTCAAAGTGGCGTTTTTCACCTTTTCCATTTCACCGGCGCTGATCCCGTTGCCGCATACCAGATTGATCTGCTCCTCGAGCGCCCGTTCGACTCGCGCCACCGGCACATCCGGAGTGAACGCGGCAAAAATCATCGACATTCCGGCGTGTTTGAGCAGGTGGTTCATTCCACCCACCATCACCGCAGCCGATTGCCGGCGCACCACTTCCCTGTGCAAACGGCTGCTCTCCCCGCCTGCTATGACCAGCTGCAGGATCTCAAGCGCCACGGCGTCCTCATGTGAAGATGCCGGCGCCGGATAACCGATGATCAGGAGCGGCACGTCGAACTCGACCACCCGTTTCATCCGGTGTACCGAAGGACCCATCCCGTTTCCTGCGACTCCGGGAAGTGCCGGCAGGGGAACCGGTCGCCGCGCACTTTTCTTCCCGAAATACTGTTCCGCGCATCCGATTATTTTCTTCGCGTCGATATCCCCCACGACGATGAGTACGGCATTGTCGGGACGGTACCATCGTTCGTAGTATTCACGACACTCCCGTATAGTCATGTTCTCCAGGTCGGCAATTTCTCCAAGGGGGCTGTTCGAATAGGGATGGTCGCGGAAAAACTCCCTCCGGAATTCCATAAACGCCTTGGCGATCGGATTATTCATATACGTATGATACTCTTCGATAATAACCTTCCGCTCGGTATCAAAGAGAGAAGCATCCAATGTCAAGCCATCCATGCGGTCGGCTTCGAGTTCGAAGAGCATATCGCAGTACTCCCGCGGAACGCTGCCGGTATACACGGTCATGTCTTCGGCCGTAAAAGCGTTGCAATGACCGCCCACATCATTGATTATCCGGGCATGCTCTTCACTTTTTACGTTCGCGGACCCGCGGAACATCATATGTTCAAGAACGTGTGAGATGCCGCGTATGCCGTCGCGTTCACAGATGCTGCCGGTTTTATACCAGAGCTGGGCCGCGACGATCGCAACGCCCGGTTTGCGCAACGCAATCACCTTCAAACCGTTTTCAAGCACTTTTTCGGTAATGTTATCGAGAAGCATTATCCTTAACAATCAAAAAAGGTGAAAACTCTTCCGTCAAAAAAGCGATGATATGTTCAAACAGCTCCTTGCCACTTCCGGTGTCAATCCCGTCGGCTGACGCGGAAAAGGAAGCCGCGGGAGCCATTTTTCTCAGTTTCTCGGGGTCCCTCCCCCGCCGGTGCCATTGCGTGAAATCCGTCGCATCGGGCGGATCACTCTTTCGTTTGACAACCAGACCCGCCTGCAGCCCCGGTTGCAGATAGCCGGCAAGAGCCCGGACTCCCCATTCACTCCGGCCATACTCGGTTCCCGTGAAACGGGACGAACAAAACGATCGAAACCGGTCATCATCCTGAAGGGAACAGAACCGTACCGAATCATCCCGACCGGGAACTCCATTAAGCCGCTTGGCTGCCGAATCGATCCACTGTCGACCATCCATGGCAAGGGTAAGTACCATGATACGTTTAAATCCCTGAAAAAGCCAGGAATTACAGCATTCCATCACCACATTCGCCAGCGTATCACGATGGACCCCGGCACTTCCGCCGAATGACTGAAATGGGGTGCTGTTACCATAAGCGAGCAGTGGCGCGACCAGTACCTTCAAACAATCGCTCAAAGCATCCGCAATCATCTCGCAGCAGCTGTTTACCGCACCCAATGGGATAGTGTCCCCCATCGGCTCAAGTGCCCCGATAGGTAAAATAAGCGACGGAGATCGCTCGATATGCTTTTCAATCTGTAAAAACGACAAGTCTGCCACTCTCAACGGAGAGCAGGATAATTCATCAGACATATGTTCTAAACCGGCTGAAAAGAAAAAAATCGGAGTGAGAGGATTTGAACCTCCGACTCCTTGGTCCCGAACCAAGTGCGCTACCAGGCTGCGCTACACTCCGATAA
>JAFGIW010000028.1 GCA_016929415.1 Chitinispirillaceae bacterium
ACGCTCGACGAGAACATTGACAAGACGAAGCGAATACTCGTCGATCTGGTCGATGATCTTCTGCGTTTTCCCCTTGAAATAGGTATATACAAAAATCATCGGAATCGCGATGAGCAGGCCGAGAAAGGTCGTATTCATGGCCGCGGCGATACCCTGGGCAAGGAGGGTGGATTTTTCCGCGGGATCGATGCCTGGTTTGCCGACCGCGGCGAAGGCGATGATCAGTCCGTAAATCGTTCCCATCAGCCCGAGGAGTGTCGCGATATTCCCGATCATTCCCAGAAACGTGGTGCGTTTCTCCAGTTGCGGGATAACGCGCAGCGTGGTTTCGTCAACGGCATTGCGGATTCGTTCCGCGCCCGCGCCCGCTTCGCGCAGCGCCGATGTGAAGACCTGCGCAAGAGCCATTTTTCCGGCCTTGTCAGCCATTCGCTGCGCTGCTGCAATATCATTGTTCTGGATATTGGCAACAATATCTTTCACGAACAGGTCGACGCGAAATGCGCTGCGGCTGGTAAGAAAAAACAAACGTTCCAGGACAATCGCCACACCGAAAACCCCGGCGGCAAGAATAATCCACATGAAGGCCCATCCCGCCTGTGAGGTGTTAAACGAATAAAGAAACATGGACATGAAACTCATGAATCGCCTCCGGATTAAAAAAAATTCTACGGCACTCCTTCGCAAACACCGTATCTGCCGCTTTATCATCGGCGTGAAGCCGAATCGTCAATTGCCGAAATAAATGGTGCGTGTAGCTTCCACCCCGGCATCAGGGAATATAATTGACGATACGTTTATCGCGGAACGAAAAGGCACCGTCATAAGGAGACCTTTCCAGCATCGTCTTCTCGACCGCTTCGGCGATGTTGCCGGTTTTACCGAGACTCTGAAGAACCATCGGAACAAAATCCGGCCGCTGTTCCGCTTTGATGAGCACCAGTTGCGGACGCCTGATCTTACCCTCGATTCGCCGTTCGTCAAAAACAAGTTTTTTTACACTCTTCTGCCCGTTTTCATCGGAAACGGCAGGAACTCCCGCAGAAAAGAGGAGAACAGCAATCATGGGTGCAACGACTATCCGACTCACCGGTTACGACCTCCTGCCCGATACACGTAAAATATTATTATACCGGCTGGTACACAACAGTGCAATATTCTAAACCGTCATCTCTCGACTGTTCCGGGCATGAATGTATATTTTATCGGTTTCCGGCAGAGTGTTGAGAAATGCTTATAACTTTACTTCCAGGGGACGTTCGCTCAAATGGACCTCTTATCCCGCGCCCGTGAGATCATCGATGCAGAGGCCGATGCATTGAAAACCGTACCGCTCGACCGGAATTTCATCGAAGCGATCACTATTTTGTATCAGTGCAAAGGTAAAATCATTACCACCGGCATGGGCAAAGCGGGGATCATCGCCCATAAAATGGCCTCGACTCTCTGTTCGACCGGCACTCCCGCGTCGTTTCTCCATCCCGGAGAGGCGGCGCACGGCGACCTCGGCCTTCTGGCGCCCGGCGACGTAATCGTCGCCTTCTCTACAAGCGGCAAAACACGGGAGATCATCGAGATGCTCGAACTCGCCCACCATTTCGGCATCGATAAAATCATCGGCATCACCTCGCATCCCGACTCCGCCATCAGGACGCTCAGTAATGTCGTCATTAACATGGGAGAAATCGCGGAACCGTGCAGACTGGGTTTGACGCCCACGGCAAGCACCGCCGCCATGCTTTCACTTGGTGACGCTCTCGCGCTGGTCCTCATGGAAAAAAAGCGGTTTACCCGTGCGGATTACGGATTGCGGCACCATGGCGGGTATCTCGGGCAGAAGGCGCGGGAGAGGCAATAAACTGCAATGAATAATCCCCCCGCATCACACGACTCCCTGCCCCCAACCTGCGACTTTCTCGTGGTCGGCAGCGGGATTGCCGGTCTCTGTTATGCGATTGCCGCATCGCGTTACGGCTCGGTCCTGATGATCACCAAAAAAGAGGACAGTGAATCCAACACCAACTACGCGCAGGGGGGGATCGCCTGCGTTCTCGATCCGGCCGATTCGTTTGAGCAGCATATCCGCGACACCCTCACTGCCGGATGCGGTCTGTGCCACGAGGGCGCCGTACGGATTCTGGTGGAAGAGGGACCGCGGCGGATTGATGAATTGATCGAGTGGGGAGTGCGTTTTTCGAAAGATCCGCAGCGCGCCACCGCCCACGGACTCCATCTGGGCAAGGAGGGCGGACACTCCGCAAGCCGGATCGTCCATGCCCACGACCTCACCGGCAAGGAGGTTGAAACGACCCTGCTGCGACGGGTCAAGTCACTTCCGAACATCAACCTTCTCGAACACCACTGCGCGATCGACCTTATCACCGAACACCACCTCTGCGGTCCTGCAACCGGGCGCCGCTCCTGTTTCGGCGCCTATGTGCTTGACATCCAGAGCGGCGCCATCTGCCCGGCGACGTCGAAAATCACCTGTCTGGCAACGGGCGGAGCCGGACAGATCTACCTGCACACCACCAACCCGGCAATCGCGACCGGCGACGGCGTGGCGATGGCGTACCGGGCGGGCGCGGTGATCGCCGACATGGAATTCATGCAGTTTCATCCGACAACGCTTTTTCACGAACATGCCGATTCGTTCCTCATTTCCGAGGCGCTCAGGGGTTACGGAGCCATCCTCTGCCGGGCCGACGGCTCGACGTTCATGGAACAGTACCACCCGCTCAAGTCGCTCGCCCCGCGCGATATTGTCGCACGCGCAATCGACAAGGAGATGAAAAAAACCGGCGATCCGTGCGTGTACCTGGATATCCGTCAAGCACCCGCCGGGCAGACGAAAGCGCATTTCCCGCATATTTACGAGCGATGCAGATCCTACGGCATCGACATCACCCGCGACCTGATACCGGTCGTACCGGCCGCCCATTACATGTGCGGCGGCGTTCTGGTGGACACCCGGGGCGCATCGAGCATCGCGAACCTTTACGCCTGCGGCGAGGTCTCCTGCACCGGGGTGCACGGTGCAAACCGCCTCGCCTCAAACTCGCTTCTCGAAGCGCTGGTTTTCTCCCGGCGCGCGGCTGACGAAGCGGGACGCCGGTTGTCCGCCGTCACTGCCGCTCCGGCAGCCGCGGTACCCGCGTGGGACGACCGCGGAACGATCGACGCCGAGGAGTGGATCCTGCTCTCCCATAATTTCAG
>JAFGIW010000029.1 GCA_016929415.1 Chitinispirillaceae bacterium
AGGCGCACGTGGTGGGAATTCTTTCCATAATCCGCAGTGTCGCAGTATTTTCTCTATGACATCGGACTGATGACGCTCAATAAACGAGAGCACTTTCATTGTCCCGCCACACTTTGGACATTTCAGTGGGTCAACTTCAAACACGCATTTTATAAGCGCCGCCCACGTCATACGGCACTTTTTACGAAAGGAGGTATCGGATTCAAGTTTCTCCCAGTACTCATCGGGGCCGTAGGTGCCGGAAACCGGAGCGACAGGCTTTCCGCGCTTACCCTGCATACCCCGCCGCTTATTCGAGTACCAACCATAATAACGAATCTGGTGCTCGCCTTTATCGGGTATATGTTGAGTTACTGCAGCAAGAAAGTCCAGCGGATCGAAAATTTCATAGTTGCGTGGCATACCAATATCAAGCTCCGGATCACCCTGCTTCGGAAAGGGAATGCACCCCGGTTTAGATGCTCTATAGAGAATTTTGCCGTCATCGGTCAGACTGACCATTCGGGTAAGTGAAAAAGGACAACGGGCGATGTACTCAACAAGCCGCTGCATACCATCATGATCAGCAGATGCTATCCGTACCGAATTATCAACACTGAACCCGGTGTGCCGCCAGCTCTTTATCATCGCCACGGTTTCCCTGTCGATCCGACCTTCGTCATATCGCAGCCATAATTCCAGAAGCCGCAGTACATCAGCTCCCGTAGTAGTTGTAAGAATCCGGAGATGTTTCACGTATCTCTCGAAATTGGAACTGTCCGAGTACATGGTTTTCAGATGGCCAAGCAACAGATCGCGGGCATATTCACCGTCCTGCCAGAACCCGAGTATCGCCTGCAGAAGGATAATTTCAGATGCAAGGTCATGACGTTCCATCAGGCTTTCAACATGCAGCCCGAGAAAAGCGGATGCACGTTTTTCATCCTGTTTCCGGATAAAAGCGCGATAAGCGGGAAGGTAA
This sequence comes from Chitinispirillaceae bacterium, assembly GCA_016929415.1. Lineage (GTDB taxonomy): Bacteria > Fibrobacterota > Chitinivibrionia > Chitinivibrionales > Chitinispirillaceae > JAFGNB01. Next base: position 962 of record JAFGIW010000029.1, read on the forward strand.
AAGGCAATGTCCTCTGGTGCCGCATCAAGGCGCTCCATAAGAACATCTTCGAGCTTTGAGAAATCGCCGGCATTCAGGATAGCCTGGTAGCTAACGGCTATTTTAGAAAATGTCGGCGGATTCAGGAGCAGGCCGTTTTCCCAATTGTAATTTTCTGACATTCAACTTTTTTCCTTTTACCTAAATCAGACGATTCCCATTTGCGCTGAGGCGCAAGCTGCTGTCATGTTCATTCTTCAAGCGTAAAGTATCCAGTGCAAAGTACCGTTTGTCATATTCTTTCCATAAGCGTATTGTATCCGGTGCACAGCACCGTTTTCTTTTTACCGCTTTCTTTTGGACCGCTTTGAAAATCCTCATTTACAGGGTAGAGACGCACGGCTGTGCGTCTCTACTGAATACCTAACGCTGCAAGAATGAACATGATAAACGCCTCCGCTACCATTAAAAATCCTAATTTTTAGAAGTCTCCTTTATTTTCAAAAAAGCCCCGAAAATCACGATCGACCTTAACTGGCTTTACTTATCACCTCATTATCACGCGGCGCTGATGGAAAAACGGCCGGTCGGGCAACATCAGAACCGGTTATAACGGATTTTTTTAATGTTGATCTCTTCCTTCGGAACCGGTTCCGGGGATTCATCAGGATATCCGATACCTATGATCATGTTGACACGAAAATTTTTGGGGATGCCAAGAAGAGCCTGGACATAAGCCTCCGCGGTCATTGCTCCGCTATGCGGCCGCAAACGGATCTGTGCCCAGCAGCTTCCAAGTCCGAGGTCATGCGCGGCCAGTTGTGAGATGATCGCGGCTATGGAACAGTCTTCGATCCAGACATCGGTACTACGGTCATTTCCCATGATGACAATCGCAAGTGCAGCCCCGGCAAGGAATTCGGCCCCTACCGGCTTTGCATCCGCAAGTCTTCGCAGCAGCTCCGGATCGTCAACGAAAATGAATTCCCATGATTCGGAATCCCGCGACGACGGTGATCGAAGGAGCGCCTCGGCAAGCAGGTCTCCGGCTTCCTGATCCAGGGTACGTTTTTTATATTTCCGGATGCTTCGCCGACTTCGTAAAAGATCGATAAATGCCATACTGATCATCCTGAGCTATACCGGTTTTTACCGGCGATAAAATTGATCGTCTGCATTTTTTATCCGGGCGGAGTCTCTACCCGTTAAAGAATTGAAAACATTGTTTCGATTTTAAAATAGCTTTGTGCATGTACCAGGGTGATACTATAATCTTCGTCGGTGTCTCCGCAGGCCATGTCACCCGAATTTTATCCTGTCATAAGCGCTGTAAGGTGAACCTCCCGTAATAATCATTTATAGGGTCGGGCCTGTTTAATATAAAGTTTTCGGTCGGGTGAATCGAATTTGAACTCCACATCCATGGCAAAATCGGGAAAAGATGTTTTCTGCCAGCCGTTATACACATTGGTATAAAACCATGTTTTAATCGTCATGAGATATTTTGCCAGTTTCACTACCTCCGCTTCGCTCAGGACCGTCTTCTCGCCGGAAATATTCGATCGTGACAGATATTCGATAACCGGATCCTCGAACGGGTTTTCATACAGGGTATGAAAGAGCAGCTGATCGCTGGTAACATCGGCGGGTGGAGTGACGACACTGATCTCACCCTGTTGCACATCGATGGTAAGTCCCCAGATTGCAGGATTGTATATATTGCGGGTAATGGCGACTCCGTTCGCTTCTTCATCGGGAAACGACCGGTGTGCGAGAATGCCCATGGCAACACGGCGGTGGTCTATCCTGAAGTACTCCCGCTCTTCGAAGGCACGGAAATTCCACAGGCTCGCCCAGACAGATTTTATTGCCTGCTCCACCGACCGGTCGGGATCGTCGAGACGCCCGGTGAATGATTCGTATAACCCGGCTCCGTTGAACTCTTCCAGATCTTCGGCATTGGTCGATGAACGGAATCGGATTCTCGTGTAGGAACTCAATCGCACAATAAGGCTCTGGACATCACGCAAAAACCCGGAATCGAGCGGGGAAGCGATTATCGAGGAACGCAACGCCTTCAAACGATCATCCCTGATGCCGGCATCGGTGATGAATGCGGAATCGGAAAGCATGGATAGTACTATACTGTCAAGACCATGGTTTGCCATATGTCGGCGGTAATAATAGAATGGAATCGCGAAAGCACCTTCGGGAAGCGGTATCGGTCCGGGATTCGAAACGCTTATTTTCTCCAGTTCACCGAAATTGGCCGCCTTGGCTCCCACCATCGGAATATCATGATGAGAGATCCGTGCTATGGGAAAAAGGCCTGCGGTAGTATCGTTGCAGGCGATCGTCACCGGATCACGCTGTTCACGGGAAACCCAGTAATTTTCCGCTTCGTCAAGTGTCGTTTCGCGAAGGGTGAATGTATCGGCCGCCACCTCCAGAAAAACCAGTTTACCCTCCAGAGCCCCGATGGTGGAATCATTCCATGCAGAACGCAGCGCCATGTTGGGTGTCCCCCGGTTCCGGCTCAGAACATTGATATGCGAAAGAGGTGACTGGAAATCGGTCGTGATGATGCCTGCAACGACGGAAATATCGTTGGGCACGCCGTTTGTCAGTACTACGGCATGCCTGCTCAGATAAGTGGTCTCGACCTCTCCGACATCGACCCGGGTAAGATATCCGTATGCTTGCGCCCTGTTGACAGCCTGATAGTTCTGACCGGCATAGATCTGTTCGGAAGTGACTTTGGGGATATTCAACGACACTGTCCGGGAATCGAGTGCTGGTGATGTCGGCAGGTATTTCAGCTTGTCGCCGTGAAAAAAACGGTCCTGTAATCGATGGAATACCAGCTCTATTGCCTGTGCCGGTATCTTGTCTCCCGGAACGAATTCCAGGGTGTAGAGGTCAGGCGCACGATAATAATTGAGTGAGGCAAGATAATAGAGCCGCTCACTTCCGTTTGAATATTGCTCGCGATTGAAATCGGCGTGCGTTTTTCCATAGCCGAGCCAAAGACGGCAGAACGTGTAATGAAGTTCATATTTTCTGGAATCGGTAAAATAGAGTGAATCACTGTTTATGTCGTAGACGATCTTGACTGAACCGACATCACCGTATACAAGCGAAAGCGGTTCTCCCTCCAGACGCTCAAAATCACGGCCACAGGTTACTGAGAAAAGATAGTCGATACTGTCCGTTCCGTTCCAGGTACAGGTAGATTCCCACTCCGGTGTAACCGGAGTTTTATCACATAAAAACATTCCGATCAGAAAAATGCCCGGGACCGCAATACCCGAAAAGATTCTGTTCATGGTACCATCCCGCTTTCAGGTGTAATCCCCGGACATACGGCGATTCGACGGTGCCCCTGATAAAGCACCGCCAGATACATTCCGGGCGAAGCATTGTTTGAAAGCGACAGTAGTGCCGGAAGTGCCGGCAGCCTCCACTGTCCGATTCTTCGGCCACGGCCGTCAAACAGTGACATACGGTACGAAATGTTTTTCCGGTTGTCGTCACTGTTTTTCCCGGTGACAATTATCTTCTTTTCAGTAATACGGCAATTAAAGCCGGCATCAGTCGTCCGCGAATTCCGGAGCCCGTAACCGATACCGTTCGAAGGATGGGAAAATATTCCGAATAAAAAGGGATATCCCGTCGATGCTATTTTCACTGCTGCATGCACGCGGGCTTTTTGGAGCGGGATATATTTCGGATGATGATAGACAAATCGTATCAGTGATTGAATTGTATCGATGGTTATCGAATCGTCCGCATACCATTGGTGAAAACCGGTATACGGAAAAGGATCTCTGTAGAGCCTGTATCGTCCCGGTTGTCCGAGAGAATCGGCTATCAGGGGTGAAGAAAAAGGTATTGTAACGGTCAGTACATGGTTAAAGTAGAGAAAACCGGCATCGAAAGAGAAATGCAGCACCGGCAGGGCATCCATCGAAAATGAATCCATGGAATCGCTGATGGTGACACCGAAACGGTCGTATCCGAACAGGTGGGTCGGCGGGACAAGATCGGGAAAAGAAACGGTAAATGAACCACTGTCATTCATCTCAAATGTCTCTTCACGCTCTCCGTTCAGCGACCAGTTACGAGCAATGGTTGAAGCCTGCGCCGGACTCATACTGTATAGACAAATACACACGACGGAAAGAAACGTCAGTTTTAAACGTACCGCCATTGCGGCACCGGTAAGCTGCAGACTATCAAACATCCCGTTCTTACAGGTTGTACGCATTCCCGCCGGTCCTTCCGTCTTTATATTCACCGGTATCTTTTCTCATGCAACTTACTCCGTTATTGTTCGTACGCACCGGAATGCCTGCGGATGACGTGCCGACGAAAAATTCGGTAGCCGCCGCGAAGAGGAAACATCTTTTGCCTGTGAACGGAAAAAACCGCCCCGCACTACACGAAACGGATCGTGCGAGAGTTCATTTGCCGGAAAGGTGGTTGGGCCCGTCGGATCAAACAACGGCGCGTTCTCGTAATAACTGCTGTCATACCAGTCCTGGGTTATTTCGAGCATGGAACCGTAAAGGTCGTACAGGCCGAAACGGTTCGGTTTTTTTTCCGCCACACCATGAATGGTATCATCAAAAGTAGCCCGATACCAGGCGTACTCTCCGAGAAGCAAGGAATCACCGCCGAAAAAGTATCGTGTCATGGTTCCCGCCCGGCAGGCATATTCCCATTCGGCCTCCGTCGGAAGACGCCAGCCGTTTTTTGTTTGATCATATACTACATCGAAATAATCACGATAATTCTCCGACCCTTCGGGCAGACCAGTGTAGCATGTGTCCAGACCATCCCGAATACTGCGCCAGTTGCAATAGCGAATGGCCCAGTGATAAAAGCAGTTGTCAACCGGATGGTTGTCTTTGTAGTAAAGCAGGCCGAGATATTCGGGAACCCAGTCGGTTTTAAACTGCAGAAATTGCACAGCGGTGATCTCGGTGGTGTCCATCCAGAAATCATGAGAAAATGCTGTTTCGTGAACCGGTCGTTCATCTACCAAATCATTTTCCGATCCCATAAGGAACAGATGGCCGCGGGCCGGGATTCTCCGTGCTCGACCGCCGGTTTCAAGACAGTCCCATACGGTTACCCGAGCAATACAATCGTCCCCATGCTGCCCTTTCACCGTAAACGGAATCGAATGGGTACCGGGTGTCAATGTCATGAAAAAATCGGTCCGAAAAGGCACCATCCAGGTGTTGCCTCCGTCGGCGGAGATCCGGATCGAGACAATGAGGGAATCGTTATTATCATCGGAAAGATCACAGACGAGTGTTCCCGTACACGAGTCGGGAAATATGGTTATTGTTTCCTGATCCACCGAAACCGATACGACCTGCGGGTCGCCGGCGGAAACGACTGTTGCCATATACAAAAGTATACTCGTCATGGTAACCAGCGGCCATGCGGTCATTCCCGTTTTAAAGATCATTCGATACAGGTTATTCATGTGTCAAACCGTTTCCTGCCTGCCGGATAACCGGTACTGTCGAACGGTCGTTACCGCATTCAAATACCGCCAGATAACACCCGGCTCCACAATAGTCCGCATTTTGCGCAGATGAGCCCCAGCGCCATATGCCTGGTTGTATCAGAACCGGTTCGGCGACTTTCCGACCGTCAATTGAATAGATACTGCCGACAATATGCTTTTCAGTCCGCCCGGTATAAAACACGAATCCTCCATGTACCAGGCGTACGGTAACTTGGAATGCACTTCGCCGGGAACCGGAACCGGCCGATCTGCTGATCGGTTCGGCTTCTCCCAGTGCAAACCGGTTACTTACAGCTGAATCCGATCCGGCATCGGGACTCACTGCAACAAGGAGAGTGACGATCGTTCCGAACGGTAGCACCTTCTTTTTCATACTTTGCTCCTATCGTGCGATAACAATACGTGACGTACGATACAATCCATTCCCGTTCCTGATCCGCAGAAGGTACACTCCCCTACCGGGAGCAATCATGGTCACTTTATTCTGCTGCTCACCGGTACGGCACCGCGTGATGCACCGTCCGTCAACGGAAAGGAGTGTGCAGGATAATGGAACTCTGTCGTCGGTGACTCCCGTTCGAATTGTCACGACCCTGCCGGAAACAGTGATTCTATGTTCCGGAACGAAATAAGGTTCCGGCGCCAACGCGGAAACCTTATCGACAATCAGAGGTCTGTCGTACAGAAGCGAGCTTTGAATGACGTCATATCCGACAAAGAGATAATAGTCCGGTGGGAGTGTAGTGTATGCGACCCGGTACATTTTAAAACGGTAGGGTGAATCCGGATCGAGATGTTCGATGGTAAAAAGATGTTCATATGACTCCATGGCGGGATTTTCGTCCGACGGATGCGAAGCGGTATCAGCCAGATATATTCTGAGAGACCGTGTCAACGGATTGTAACCGGATACCGTATACCATTGCGCG
>JAFGIW010000030.1 GCA_016929415.1 Chitinispirillaceae bacterium
ATCAATCTTACCGGCACCCACATCCATTCATTTCCGGGGGATGTTTTCTTCTGGTTCTGGAATGGTGTGCTTGTCAAACTTGCGGCGGTCCAGCGGAAGGAGTGCTGACAGCCCACCTATGAACGTGCTCGTCACCCTTGATTTCCCGCCCGAAACGGGCGGCATTCAACGGTATCTGGCCGATATTGTCGTCCATACCTTTACCGATGAGGACCTCGTCATAACGGGGGGGGGCTGCCGCCGGCATGCGGGTGATGAAAACCGCTATCCCTGCAGGGTCATACGTGTGCCTCAACCATTTTTGTTCGTGAATAAAAAACTGCTGCTGCTGCCGATGTTTTTTCTGCTTTGGTATCAGGTCGTGCGTCGATGGCCGCACGTGAAGGTGTTCGCGGGAAATATCTATGCCGCCCTGGTGCCCGGCCTCATCTCGTTCGGGTGTCCATTACGCTACCATGTATATTGTTACGGAACCGAATTGTTTCCGCTCAGGAAAAAGCATTCATTGCGGGGACTGATAGGGAAAACAGTGTTGCGCCGCTGCGCGAAGGTCTATTATTTGACAAAGACAACCTTGGGGCTGATTGAAAACTGCCATGGCAGTGCGCCCTCGCTACGGGTCCCCCCCAGGATCGACCTGCCTGATTATCGGGTCTGCCGTAAAGAACTGCGCGACGGCACCATACAACTGCTGTCGGTCGGGAGGCTGGTGCCGCATAAGGGTCACGACGTTCTTATCGAGGCGGTCTCGCTGTTGAAGGGATCACTACCCTGGCATCTCACCATTGTCGGGAAGGGGACGGAGTCTGGCAGGCTCAATTCGCTGGTACGACGCCATGGCCTTGAAAATCGTATCATCCTTGCCGGTGGCGTGTCGCCTTCGGGACTTGCAACGTATTACAAAGACGCCGACATTTTCATTTTTCCTTCGGTTGAAACCGCTTCGGCGGTTGAAGGCTTCGGTATTGTTCTGCTGGAAGCGATGGCATATGGTGCTGCAATCGTCGCCTGCCGGAGCGGTGGAATCGCGGAGGTCGTCGATAACAATAATGACTATGCCGAACTGGTTCCCCCCAATGATCCCGAAGCGCTGAAGAACGGACTTGTTTCGCTGATGGAGGATAACGAACGCCGGTTCCGCATGGTGTGCGCGGCGCGTCAATTTCTCGAGGAACGGTATGTCTGGAAGTAGACGCAAAAGATGCGTTCTGTTTCTCAACCACTGGGCACGCTACCTCGGGGGAGCGGAGTATTCTCTGCTTGATATCCTGCCGCAGATAAGCCGCAGCGCGGAGGTGCACCTGGTGACTTCTGAAAGCGGGACGCTTCTCGACCGCCTGGAACATACCGATATAATCCGGAAAGTGATCCCGTGTGTACCGAATGTCATGCTGGTGAAACGCGATTCACTTCCCTGGTCGCTCATGAGCCAGTGGCACGCAGTTGCGGCCTTTCTGCTCTTTGTTCTCAAGGTCCGCCGTTATGTGTCTAGGGTCCGTCCCGATTGTATTCATGCCAATGTACCCAAATCGCACATGACGCTTTTTCTGCTGCACCTGCTGGGGTATCGCGGCGGGGGTATTGTCCATATGCGCGAAATATTCCCCCGGAAAAGCATAGCCTATTGTCTCTATGGCGTGTTGTTTCCCTTCTCGCGGACGGGGGTCATTGCTATATCCGAAGCGGTAAAAAAAGCGCTGCCCCGCAGAATGCGGAAAGAAACGAAGGTGATTTACAATGGCGTTGCAATCGGGAACTGCGGAAATGAACGAAATGTGCCGCCGCCGGTGAAGTTTCTCTACCTCGGCCGGATCGTTCCCTGGAAAGGGTGCCACCTGCTTATTGATGCATTCAGCGGATTGATAAAAAGCAGGGTGCCGGGATCCGCGACGTTTACATTGACAGGAGCGACCGTCTACTGGGACCCCGCCTACCGGGCCGCCCTGAGGCGTTCGATCAGGGAGAATCACCTTGAAGGGATGGTAACCCTCTCGGAGATGACCGACGATCCGTACCGGGTGTTATGCAGCCACCATGTCCTCTGCATGGCCTCACGATGCGAGCCGTTCGGCCGTGTCGCCGTTGAAGCCCAGGGGTGCGGATTGCCGGTAATCGGATTTTCGAGCGGAGGACTTCCCGAAATTGTCGTGCACGGTGAAACCGGTCTGCTCGTTGACGACGGCAATACCGCCGCATTAACGGGGGCAATGACCAGCCTCGTTGCAAACTCCCGGAGGATTATCGAGATGGGCAAAAAAGGACGCACCCGCGCGGAGCGGTTGTTCAACCGCGAACGGCAGGTTCCGCTGACGGTCGATTTTATCATTGATCGGATTACCGAAAAACCCAGATACTCCCAGCCAACAGAATGACGGCAATAATAATCACTATTACCCATCCGACCGCACATTTCCGTTTCGGGCGGACGCCGTCAAGGTCGTAATCGTCATCGGCTTGTCCGGAGAAAGATAAGCGGGTGCCTTCAGCGCTGTCCGCCGCTCGTCCGCTCAGTTCCTTTTTTGCCGGATGCCGAAGCATGTTGATGCTATAGAGTACCGTTTCCTCAAACTCGGTTTCAGGGGGTACTTTTCGCGGATAGCCGGACTGAGAAATCATCGATTTGTCAAGAGAAAAATCTGCCTGCGTCTCGTCGACCACTGCCTGATCGCCCGAGGAAGCCGCTGTATCAACCCTAACCGGTGACGATGCGGAACGGCGGGGACGCGCGATTGAGAATATTTTAGTTTCCGGAGCATAATCGCTCTCCGGATCGACGGGAACAATATCGGCGGATAAATCATGAAGCGTTTCAATTGAAAACGAGACGGTCTCTTCAGAAGTTGCACAATGAGCCAGCACCGTTTCTTCAGTAACGGCGGCCGATGGGTCAACATTAATGCGGCTGGTCTCCTCCTGATGTCCGGTAGCCTTGGAAAGAGAGGACATCCTGGTCCAGAAACCGTTAACAAGGATCTCCCCACGTTCCAGGCGGTGAAGAAACTCTTTTTCCTTCCGCAGTTTTTCAGCAAGAGGGATCCATCCTCCATGTTCATCAAGAACCATTCCTTGATAGACAAGTTCTTCAATTTTCTTCATTGACGACACGATGCCCTCGCTTAAAAGTAGGAAATACTGTCGGGATCAACCAGAAAAAGGCCGTTTTTTTGTTTTGCCGGGCCCGGCGGCGGGGGTGGTTTAGTCAATTTGGTTCTTGTACGGAGAGGCCGTTTTTTCACTGCAGGAGAAGGAGCGGGAGGGGTGGAAGAACGGGAGGATGATTTCCGAATAACAGGTTTGGGTGCCGGTTTGTTCACCACCGGTTTTTCCTTGAATTGCATGAATTTCAGTTCGCTTTCGGAGGGTTTGCGTCCCGGGTTACGTTGAAAAAAGGTGGCGTATTCTTTCAGTGCTTCATCGAATTTACTCTGTTTACGATATATATCGGCGGAAAGTTCCCACGGAGTGATATCATCAGTATCAAGTTTCTTGAGTTCGGCAAGCAGTATAAGTGCTTTATCGTTTTCCCCCCGTGCAATTTTTCCGAGGGCATTGATCGACAATGAGGCACGTTTCTGTTCGGCGGAAATTTTCTTATTGAGGAAAAGGATTGGGTACCCTGATGCAATGAGGGCAAGCAGTGCAAGAAGAAATGAGATTATTACCAGCGGGTGCAGCGATGGCGCGCGGGAAGCAGAGAGTGCCTGCAGGCTTTCGGCAACATCATGAGCCTTTATTTTCTGAAGTTGAATGACGGCATAACCACACTCATTCGAATCGGGAAACTCTTTTAGTAATTTTTTATAGTAAGCAACGGCATCCGCCAGACGGTTTTCGTTGTAGTGGAACCGGTATGCAGTTTCGTACAGTTCTAAAGGGGTGGTTTCCATAGAAGTACTCCTTAAGAGTCTGCTGGCAGACCTAAAAATCGGTTATTCGTTAGGGCTTGTCCATAAATAAGCATTGGTCTGCAACCGGCTGCAAAGGCCATGAACTTTGTCGATCTGCATCGGCATATTTTCGATAATATGCCTGGTTGGCCGCTGCTTGTTCGCGTTTTTCCATTTCTTCGCGCGATCAAGCTTCGCATTCATGTACTTTTCGCTCGGTTACGCCTACAAATTTTATTTTTGAACAATCTCTTAATCAATCAGGTAACGGTAAAATAGTATCTTAAGTTGTTGAAGAATTCAATCAAAGATGCATCTTCTACAGTTTATCGGTTTTTAGAATAAAAGAGAAGAATCAGTAACCCTTTTTTATATTTTTAAGTAATGATTTGATCTGTTTTTTTGACATGTTTTTTTCCTGTACCGGGGCGGGAGTATATCGATCGCAGATAAAGTTCTGTTCACCGCCGAAAGAAACGACCCCAGAAGCCCCCCCACTGCGTTTTCCTTTGAATGTAGGGCATGTCTGTCGCATTTTACAATTAAAGCATGAGGCTTCCTTTTCCCGTTTCAGATGGGAAAAACCTTTACGTTCCAGCGCTTCATCCTTCTGTTTGATGCGCTCGGCTGATGCCAGGGCCCTGTTTTTAGCCACGAATTTATCATGATCATATGAGAAGCTCATAATGGTAATGTCTCCGGTTCTTGATGATACAATACGAACAACGCTTCGTCCGACATGCAGACATGAAGTGAAGATGATATATTCATCCTTATTAAAATAATCTAAACCAGGAAGAAAAACTACATTGCTATGGAACTGTTATGTTTAATAACCCCGCGTGTCCAGCCTTTGACGAAGCGGCTTCGCGCAGTCGGGAAACCGCCTCGGTAAAGGCGGGCGTTCAGCCGGTTGAAGCCGGCTCAATTTAGGAATACTATTTCAACGGCTGTTTTTCGCCGGATGAGAAGTTGTCCGTTGGAATTTATTTGACAGCCGTAGCCACAACGCACAAAGCATTCCGCAGATAAACCCGCCGATATGTGCCCACCACGCGATAAGGCTTCCCTGCTTCTGGGTGGTACCGATACTGTTCCACTGCAGCCAGAACCAAAACAGAAGAAAAATGAATGAAAAAAGGCGGAAAGTAAACAGCGGCGGGAACCAGAAGATGATTTTAGAGAACGGTCTTAAAATAAGGTACATTCCCATTATTCCGGCGATCGCTCCGCTCGCGCCGACAATGGGGATTGTGGAGAGCGGATCGGTGGCGACCTGAACGAGCATCGAAATAATGCCGAAAAGCAGATACATCAGAAAAAATCGGAATACGCCGACAAGGTTTTCCAATGCACTGCCGAAAAGCCATAGATACCACATGTTCCCGAAAAGGTGCATCAGGTTTCCATGGAGAAAAAAAGCGATGAGCAAAACGGTAATTGATTGAACGATGCCTTTTTCGGGGTGCAGCAATGTATAAATGAAATCGAGAGGGACCAGCCCGGAACGGATAAAAGAGTGGGGTTGTTTGAAAAAAATGACCGTACAGAAAAGAATAAGAGCAACCGTTACTGCCGGCGGCCGGCGTCGGGCCTCGTCAATCTTGACCGGGATCATATCCGCGACATTCTACTCCGCTGAAGTCCGGCGGGATCACTTGATACATGACCGACGGGCTTTGCAGGAGCTGCCGGCGATGTTGCAGATGTCACCGGATTTTCCGTCCGCACCTTAAAATACGGCGCTGCAGGAAAACCTTTCGTCGGGAAAATTGATTGTGTGATAATAGCACCCGTCTATTTGTACTGGACAAGATCAACAAAAAACGGTATAATTGAAATTTATTTAAGACATTTACAAATATATTTGTTGCTAAAAGTAATTTTTAAGTGTATATTTATGAAGTCAAGATATGGATTGCATCGGAATGTTCCTCAAAATTATAAACAAAAATAATAAATGCATTTGCGGGAAGAGAACAATTGTTGCCATGCAGTTGTCATATAAATTGTCTTTCAACCTTACTTAGAGAGGAGTAAGCGTCGTATGGCACGTATCAGTAAAACTCAACTCATCAAACTTCA
>JAFGIW010000031.1 GCA_016929415.1 Chitinispirillaceae bacterium
GATACCTTACGTTTACTGAACGGCAGTGACAAAAACCGCCTGTCTGTCGAACAATTTTAGAGCAAGTCCAGCTCAAACCGGAAAAAAGCAATTACCTATCAGTCCCGTTGATCTGTTGTCATAAGACAACACTATGTTAATAAAATGTACCATTTCCTCTTTTTTTCTAGTACATTAATGAACACGGTGCGACGTCCCCGAAGACCTGCCTCACCAAAAAGGTCGTCGTACCGTTAATACCGCAACCGCTTTCAATCACTGCTTCGCGGAGGATACCTATGAAACGCATCTCGTTTCAGTTACTCCCTCACCACCGGTTCTTTGGAGGAGCACTTCTCGCAACAGTCTGCCTCTCCAGCATCAAAGCCGATTCCCCGACAGGGACCACCTTTATATCGTCGGGACGCACCTATTCAGCAATCATAGCCGACCAGACCCATGTCTGGGCCGGTACCTGCGGACAGGGTCTGCTGCGTATCAACAAAAGCGGCGGCGAAACCTGTCTGTACACTTCGTCCAACTCCGGTCTGCCCGACAACTGTATCCGGGACCTGGAGCTCGATAAACAGGGGGCCCTCCTTGTCGGAACTGCCCAAGGGGGAGTTGTCCGTTTTGACGGTACAGCCTGGAGTGCACTCCCTGAAGGCGCCGGACGGGATGTCAGGGATCTTGCCGTCGACAGCAGCGGTGTCATCTGGGCATACGGCCAGAGCACGGGTGTCGTCCGTTTCAACGGAACGGCATGGGCTCCCGTGATAAACAGCTTCAACGGAAAGCTCGCCACCTCATTTCCATCGTCGGGCAGTGTCTGGATGTACGACCGCAGAGCCCCCTCCGGAGAGTGCAGCAGGGGAATGATCTATGAATATGTAAGAGGCGGGCTGCAGTCGACCATTTCCCTCGAGTCACTCTGTCCCGAAACCTCCACTCCTTTTTTCTTTATCGCGGATGAAAAACACCGCTGGATAGGTGCACCGGAGGAGGTGGTGAGAATCAACGGCACCACGTTCACGCGATACCCGGTAAACAGCGACACAAGTACAAGGAAAAACCTTACCACGCTCGCGGTAAGTTTCAACAATGTGCTCCTTGCCGCCACCACCGACTATGTGAACGGGTGTGAAATATACCTCTGGGATCAAATAAATCATTTTGAAGGGCACCCGTTCGATTCGATGGCGATATCCTTTCCCGACCGTTACATCCGGGTTGCCTGTATTGACTATGAGGAAAATTTCTGGCTCGGCGCCTCCGACGGATCGATCATCCGGATCGACAGGAACGGCAACGCCTCCGCCCTGCCGCTCAGCGGCACCATGACGCTGCCGGGAAACACGATCTCATCACTGCTTGTCGACCGGGACGACACCCTCTGGGCAGGAGTCGGCAACGGGATCGTACGTTTCGACGGCGAACACTGGACCACCTATCCCGCCGCCGGTGATACGCTTGGCGGAACCACCCCATGCGCCCTTGCACAGGACTCTTCCGGAACCATCTGGGCAGGTTTTCAGCAGCCGTTGCATCTCTCCTCGATCCAGTGCGGTCTTGCCTACCGCAGCGGGCCTCACTGGAAACGGCTGGCGAACAGCTCCGCCTCCTCCGTCACTTTTTTGAATGTCAAAGCGATCGCCGCCGACAGGACGGGAGACCTCTGGGCGGTCTGCACCGAGCATGGGTACCGCATCCATGAGCTGTTCATCGAGCGGGTCCTCGAAACAAGAGGCAGCAGCGAAAAGTATACCGCCCTCGACAATGAGGTCAACACCATTGCTTTCGATACCGCGAACACCGCCTGGATCGGAACCGGTCTCGGGTTGAAGAGATTCAGCAGTGGAATCTGGGTCAACGATTCCGCCCTGCTGCGCTATCTTCCCTCCCCCGAAACCGGAGGTCCCCGCGAAGGGGTCAGGGTTACTTCGCTTTACATCGATGCCGACAATACCTTCTGGATCGGAACCGCCGGGGGGGTTATACGGCTCAACGGAAATAACGGGTCGTTGTTCGACACCTCCGGGGGAGTACTGCCCGCCAATGAGGTCACCTGTATCGCGCCTGATGAAAGCGGCGGTGCCTGGATCGGGACGAAAAACGGACTTGTCCATCTCTCCGGCACCAGCCACACGCAGTTCACGACATCGAACTCGGCACTGCTTGACAATGAGATCACCGCCGTTGCCGCCCGGGCAGGCGATGTGTGGATCGGCACGCAGGCGGGCGGTCTCACGCTCCTGACGAATCCCGGTATATCGTCGGTCGACCGGAGTATCCACAGGGCTGCTCCCGCCCGACAGCCGGTGGTCTCGGCGGCACAACAGCCGAACCGTTCAATCCGCTTCACCGTCAACGGGCTGCCCGCCGATGGTGCGGAGCTGTCGATACTTACACTCCAGGGGCGGCTCATCAGGAAACTGCAGGCATCGTCACCATGCTCTCCTTCAGTGTATGTGTGGGACGGCACCGATCTTTACCACCGTCGGGTTCCGGGCGGGATGTTTCTGGCGGTTCTCAAGGGCTCCGGCAGAATGCTTTCCAGTTTGAAAATACTGCGCCGATAAGTAGCAGTCCTGCTGCAGTGGCGAATCGAAGACCCGCCGGTACCACGGTCGGGCCTTCGGTTTTTCCGCTTTAACAGCCCCTCGACTGGTGCCGGATCTGACCGAAATATGCACCATAAAAAACCTCCATTGAAAATGTTCATTAATAGTATCCGGAATTGGACCAAAAATGGCCCAAGAGCGTCGCAAAATGGAGGGGGAGCACGGGAACCGACGGGAAACGTGCTTTATTCGCTGGAAGGCTAATGTTATGGGGTTTTAATAGCAAAACGGTCTCTCAGTGCTATAGACTGAGAAACCCTTCATTCTGCCGAAATTAAGATAACGGAGGACGAGGGATTCGAACCCCCAAGGCCGTAAGGCCGGCGGTTTTCAAGACCGCTGGATTACCATTATCCTAGTCCTCCGGAAAAGTTTTTAAAAATAGATCACAGAAGCTTTGCCTTGCAAGGCAGGTATCCTGCTGGCAACCCGAGTATACTACTGGTACCGGACTCTCCGGGATATTTTTCATTCAATAATTTTTACCAAGAAACGCTGCGTTGAGAACTAACGGTTCTGCTCTAGCCTGGCTTTTTTCGTTTAAGTAACCTATCGACTGTTTCATTCAGAGGCTGGTTCCATTTCAATAAATATCCGACTATCCCGAAGACAATTAGATGGAAGCAGCTCACGACGGCGATGATTCCTATCGGATTCACCTCCCTGATCGAACCTTTCAGCATAAGATCCAACGGTACGATTGCACCGTTGACTGTCAACATTCCCAATCCATAGAACAGCAGGCGGTAAAATCCTTTCAGCCAGGGAAAGCACCGGTCAAGTAAGAATTTGACCGTCAAGAGGCTGAACGCATACGCCGCCAGCAGCGCGTAGGGATAGGCGTGCGGCCCGAAAAAATGGATTCCTGCCATGCAGATCATTCCCGTCATAATTCCCATGATCGATTGGAAACCGAAACTTTTATCGATTTTTTCGGTTGCCATGAAGAGCCGGGCGACCATGGTATTGAGAATAAGGAAAGGAATCAGGAACACGAACACCCTCGTGAAACGCGACGCCTCCAAAGCCTCGGCATACCGAAATTCCCCCCGCTGGAAGATTACCGAGACGACTTCGAGACACAGTACCGACATCAGCATGATTGCCGGAACGGCGAAAAACAGGGCTGATTTACCTATAGCAAAAAAGGACATGCGTAGTTTTTCGAGTTCGTTGCCGATATGGAGTTCGTTGAGTTTGATCGCCAAGACATTCGAAAATTGCACGACCAGGAGCAGCGTGAGCAGATCGACCAGCCGTTGACCGTACCCGAGGGCGGAAATGACCCCCGGTGCATACCCCGATAGTTGGTAGAGCGGAAGAAACGTTCCGAATAACGAACAGCAATATGCTCCCTGTGCGAGCAACATGTATCTGATGATCGTGCCATCCAGGGGGAAAACGACGGGCCGCAAGGCACAGCCCGTGAGACGAAGGCTGCAATACAGCAGAAAGCTGCATTGGGAAAGTCCGCCCAGCAGACTGCCGATGACGATGCATTTTATGCCAAGCGGTGTATGGGCGAGCAGGATGAACGTCACGTTGACGCAGTTGCATAAAAAGCCCGACAGCATTGACAGCGAAAAACGTTTGAACGAACTGACGATGTCGATCAGATAAAAATTAAGCGTGGAAATGACCAGAAGCGGACCGGTCCAGCGGATAAGATCGCGGTGCAGTGCCAGTCCGGCCTTGTCGAACCGGGAAAAAAGGCCCATCCATTCAAGCGGAAAGATGCAAATCATTACCGCTGCGGCGGCCGTTGCTAGAAAATAGGCGATAAAAACAAACCGGATAAGATCGTTTGCCTGCCCGACCTCTCCACGATCACGGAGTTTCATGTATCGTGGAATAATTGTTGTTCCGTCAAGGTTGATTAAAAACGATGAAAAAATGCCGACGGAGGCGATCGCGAAAAAGAACAGGTCGGTTTCGGCCGTACTCCCGAAAAGAAATGCCGTGAGAATCGTCGTGAAAAAGCCGAGCGCCTTCGCACACAGGTTGACTGCCAGTGATGCAAAAAACCCGAAACGGTACGATTCGCCGCGCTTGATGAGAGCGATTACTGAATGGAATATTTTCTGCATCGTCTAATCATCCTGATGACATTAATCCGGCCTGTCCGTCCGATAAAAGACAAAAGGGGGAAACACGGTCCGCGGCCTCATGCGCCGGGCGTCTTTCCGGCCTTTAAAGCGATGGCCTGGCGGTAGAGCTTTTCAATCTCCCAGGCATGTTGTTTCATGGCCTTTACCGGAGGTATATTCTTTGACAGGTTTTCCAGGATACCCGGCGATTGCACGATCCGGTGCATAATTCCGGCTAGTTGATGTGCATCACCTTTCTCGAACAGAAAGCCGGTCATCCCGTCGTGAACAAGCCGGTTCAAACCGCCCACGTTGCTTGCGATGACCGGCGTTTTCACCATAAACGCCTCATTGACGACCAGCGGGTAGTTTTCCGCACATAAACTCGGGATAACGATGACATCGATTTCGCCCAGCACCTCAAAAATATCCTTGTGCTCGAAAAAACCCATGAACCTGATATCCGGGTGCGCGGCGCTCCCGGCCAATATTTTATCATAGGCGGCATCAACTCCGGATTGGCCATAAATCAACAACGACGCCCCTCCGGGATTCAATCGGTTGAACGCTTCGATAAGAACATGGACCCCTTTATAAGGGATGATTCCTCCGATATAACCGAAAGTAATTACATGACGCGGGCGCTTCCGGTACTTTTCATTGCTGAACGTCCCGTTTGCCGGGGCTTTGATGCCGTGAGGAATGACCCTGATATTATTGACCCCCGCTTTGGCATACCGTTCGGCCAGCAATCCGGACGGCGCAATAATCAAGGCAGCCTTGTTGAGCGCTGCCACCGTCTGCATCAGCCGCAGCTTTGTTTCCGTGAAACCCCTGACGGACCGGGCATAGTTATTTTTGTTTTCAATCACCATCCGCCAGGCCCATTGCCGGAAAATTCGGGGAAAGACCGGTTTGATGCACTCGAAAACGGCCTTTATGCTGCTGTTCGGGGAGACGGCATTCGCCAGCGTAAGATAACGGTTCCCATCCGCACTGTCGCAGGCAAGACAGACGTCTCCCGTCCCGGGCCCCCCACATAAAGACCCGTCCTGTCGGGTCAGAAAACATTGCGGACAGATATACCAGTAATCGTGCAGTGTCATGATAAAAGGAATGCCCGCCGCAACAACGACATCGATAAAAGAAATCGAATGGAAGAGAAGGTGCTGAAGGTGGACGATATCGGGAGAGAATTCTTTTATGATACCCGCCAAACGGGAGTCAAGGGATCGATCGTCATAGGTATCCCGGAAAACCGTCGGCATCCTGGAGGGTAGAATCCGCAACTCGATATTCCCGACCGGCTTCAGGGAAACGTTCGCTGCGGTGACACCCTGCACGGGGTTTTCGGTACAAAGGACAAGCACCCGATTGTTTTTTCCCAGCTCTTCAACCAGTGACTGAGTATATATTTCAGTTCCGCCGAATGCGATCGGAGGGTAAAAATGGACGATTTGGAGTATTTTCAATGGTTTCAATGCAATGTCCTATTCACCGGTTTTTTCCGATACCAGTGATTCATTATCTATGCTCATGCCGAGTATTTCAACCACCCTGATGCATGCGTTCGAACCATGCTCGCTCAAACGCTTTCAATATGTCTTTCTGACCATCAGCTCGTGATGACCCAGGAATAATTAAGCATGCCGAAGCGCAGACACATTTCGTCTAATTAAAATAATACCCGCAATTTTCAAATTCCCGGATACGATGCGCAACCTGCCGCAAAAAGACGCCGGAAGCGTGCTGTATCTTTTTCCACGTAAACAACATCGACAATGTCTTGCGCGGTTTTACCCGGCGTACCGCCCCTCAAGCGAGATCGGTTGGGCAGACTGTGACCGCCTGATGGTATGTGCGGCTGTTTGCTTTAACGCTGACAAAGTACCATTTTTACAGTTCAGTACGACGCGGCAAAAGCACTCTTTCCCATTATACAAGGCGATACTATATTCAATGACTCCCTCGCAGCCCAGAAAAATTAAAATCCTTCATCTTATCTACACGCTTCAGATTGGCGGGGCTGAACTGATGCTTTATCATTTGTGTAAGGGGTTGGTCCAGACCTATCCGGAGCGATTCGAATCAACAGTCGCGTGCATTTACGGCACGGGCCCCTTGTATGACAAATTCAAAGATCTGGGTATAACTGTTGTAAACCTTCACGGTGCGGGTAAACGGTTTTATCATTCCATATGGCGTATCATACTGTTAATTAAAAAAGTTAAGCCGGACATCGTCCACACGCACCTGTTCCCTCCCGACCGTTACGGCCAGATCGCTGCTTTTTTTTGTGGCACACGCTGCCGCATTTCGACCATTCATAGCATGGAGCCTCGTCTGACTGTTGCGGAACGATTGACGATTCACCTGATCAAGTATTTAAGCACTGGAATCATTGCAGTATCATCAAGTGCGAAAATGCATTATGAACATCACTATGCCATCAACCCCAACAAAATGACCGTTATTTACAATACATCAGGGCATTCCGTTCCGGCGCATTATCGCCGGACGCCACAGCCTCCGCAAAGGCCTTTCCGCCTAGTCAATCTCGACAACCTTAAGCCGGCAAAAGGTCAGCACTACCTCATTCCCGCCGTCAAAGAACTCATGGCATTTGACCCCACCATTCTTGTGGACATTATCGGCGATGTCACCGGTGAATATGCCGCTTACGTCGCGGCTGAAATCAGAAAACACAAATTGGAAAATACGATATCTTTACTTGGACACATCATCAATCCTTGTGTGCGATTGCCCGATTATCACCTCATGATTTCCCTCTCCCTGTGGGAGGGTTTTCACATGTCCCTTGTGGAAGGTATGTCTGTTGGGCTGCCGATCATTACCACGCCTATTCCCCCTCACCTTGAACTCTTCGACGGGATTGAACATATATTTGTTCGCCATGACGATCCTTCCGCAATCGCACAAAAGGCCTATGCGACATTAACTGATTACCATCTTTATTCCTCATTATCACAGGCAAACTTTCGCAGATCGGCCGTATTTTCCTGCGATACCATGGTGGCAAAATATGCTGAATTTTATAATGGATGCATGGCCTCTCGAACCTCCACCGTCGGAAAACGGATGCATACAACCGAAAACAGCTAAAGCAACGGTTTACCCTGCGTTTAAATTCGACAGGGCAGGCGGACGATGCCCTCCTGCCCTGTTTTTTCGGGTGAACCGAAAAGCGCGGAATGAAGCTGTTTTTATTTAACTCTCGACGTTATGCCTGCAAGGTTGATGACGTCGATTCTTCCAGTGACATATAACAAATAGAGATAATTGTCGTCCGTAAGCAACAGGTCGACGACTTCGGGCGCATTTTCAATATGTAACCTAGCCTTGAACGTTTCCTGTTCGTCAAAAACAAACAGGCTCAGTTCGATCAGACAGCAGATGATCCCCTTATTGTTGGCGGCAAAAGCTCTCGGATCGGTGTTGACAATAAGTCCGTATTTATCATACACAAACGTATTGGCGAGAGCCAGGCTGCCATTGTCTTGGAATTCAAATTTGGCGACATTCAACGGTGCGCCGTCCACACTGGTGAAAAGGCCGTTTCCCGAAATGCCGAAATGGGTGGCAAGTCCGTCTTGTTGATACTTCAAAACTCCATCTTCGTCAAAAACATAGGTCGTCCGGAACTGACTCACGTAAACCATGCCGTTTGAACCGAATGCGAGGTTCGCTCCCGAACCGAAGTTGCTGGGGATGGTGATATTCGCTGAACGGATGAGCGAATCTTCGGGATTTATTGCGCGAATGCACAGGGTGTCGTCGTTTTTCTTTTCGAGAATATAGAGCGAATCCCCTTTGGATGCAACAGACAACACGGTTGACGAGTCTTTGGCAAGTCCGTTCAAAAAGCGAGTCGTAACCAACTTTCCATCTTTTTCGTGGACGCTGATGCTGACTTTGGTTTTATCATAAAAGCTCGTTCTTACCACATGGAACTGGTTATTGATAAAGCCCCACCCTTTCGTTCGGACCGAATCTGCCGGCAATGCAATTGTTTTAATTGCGGCTATATCTTTCGCGGTAATATATATCCAGTCTGTAAAATTACCCATCTCCTTGTTGCTGATCGGATCATAGGTCGACACTCGAGCGCCCAGAAAGTTTTTCAGGTAAATGGTTATTGACGTGTCTTTGAGAAGCACCTGATACAGCTGCTGGACGCCGTCGATTGTTTCCAGCTTGTATCCGCCTATTGCCGTCGAGTCGATCCTTTCCCAGAAAAGGGTGACGCTCCGCATGAGCGTGTCCATGGTATACCAGAATGTGTCAATCTCAATTCGATACATGAGTTTGACCGGCAGCGGCATCGTGTCGCGGCAGCCGGAGCGGATCGTTATTATCGTGTCAAAAGGATGGTACTCGTCAATTTTTATATCAAACCGCACGCGGTATGAACCTTCGGCAAGATCGCTTATGGTAAACATGCCGTCCTTATCGACGATATAACGCTGCTTTTGCGTGCTGAAAAAATAAATAGAAACCTCCTCCAGGGGGTCAGAGGCATAACGAAGCTGTATTTTACCAGTGAGCGACCCTGTTTTTTTCAGGGTGATCGTAAGAGGACTGCATGATCCGTCATCAAACAGAATGGAATCCGTGAACGACTTCAGGTCCCCGTTCTCGTTTTCACCGAATGCATAGTATACGCCGTCTTCCAGAACCGTGTCGTCGATGATAATGTATCCGTTGTCGTTCGTTACTCGCGCTATTTCCTTGCCTCCATCCCGCGGCTCATCTTTAATAAAACGAACGATTGCATTCGCCGCCACGCTTCCATTTTCCTGATACAGCGTCCCGACATATCCCGGCGGGTACTCCGTCCCCCCGGCTTGATCTACGGGAGTGCACCTGAACAGCCCGACACCTGCCGCCAGAGCATACACCGTTAATAATTTCATATCAAACAGTCGCATCATGGTTCCCCCGAAAGGCGTTCGGCGTCCGTATTTTCTTTCGAACGTTTTTCCGCATCGACCGTTTTCTTTCCCTTCTTCATCGGGCAAGAGACCGGAAACAGGTGCAGGTTTATATGATATACTCCGTCGGCTTCGGTATCGGCCTCCGCCATCGCCAACAAACGTGATCGACATTGGGTCAATTCTTCCTTCATGAGATCAAATGTTTTTCTGGTAACATGCAGCGTACATCCCGTCATATTGCGATTTTCACGGTCATTGGAATCCAGCGCCTCAATTGCCCGTTTGCACATTTCACGATGAAAATTGGTTACAGCGACCGATACCATCGATTTTTTAAAGGTGACGACCGGTGAAGTCTGAATATACCGCCCATTATTTAATGTAATCAATCCGCATCCGATAAGCAACTTCACCGACCGTTTTGCCTGCGCGGCGGTAATCGGCGGGCGAACCGCTTTCGCGAGTACATCGAAATCGCCGTTCCATTCCGGCTGAGTCACCAGTTCCCTGATGACCGGATTGTACCACGTGCTCAGGTATTCGTACTGAGAATCGTCCAGTACGGTCATTTTTAGAAATTTACGCATTGAAATCATTCTGGTGAAGTGAAAATTTTTCTCCGCATCGGTTTTTGCGTGGGCAAAATTTACCATCTCCTCAAAATATTCGGCCTCCTTCTGATTGTGCTTGAACACTTCCGACATTTTAAACCGCAGGTCCGCATTGAGGTTGCGCTTTCCCTGCATGATCAGCATCACATAATTTGAAGTGGAAAGCCCGAGCTTCTGCGCGAGCACACGATGAGAAAACGAGCTATTCCGCTGTTTTTTCTCTTCGAACAGATCGCATAAGTATTGGCGGTAATCTATATACTCAAAAATGGTGATCACTTTGAGCGCCCTCACTTAAGGGGCCTGCGCTGGAATCAGTTGAACACACTCACTTGGTAGGTGCCAACTTATTCCAGCGCAGGCCTTAACATGGAATCTCTCATCATCACGATACAGATTGACACGTTCCTTTACAGCGACAGCACATATTCGACCAGGTCTTCCATTTCGGTGCCGTTGGGGTCGAGATTGGTGCTGGCATTGCTGTGTCCTTTCA